>CAZFIS010000135.1:0-8986 GCA_964519125.1 uncultured Gemmatimonadaceae bacterium
TTCTACTACTCCCGGATCTACGCCGACCCGAAGGACGAAAACGTCGTCTACGCGCTGAACACCGGGTTCTGGAAGTCCACGGACGGCGGCAAGACCTTCAAGACCTCGCTGCGCGTGCCCCACGGCGACAACCACGACCTGTGGATCGCGCCCAGCGATCCGTCGAGGATGATCGAGGCCGACGACGGCGGTGCCACGGTGTCGGTCGACGGAGGCAAGACGTGGACGGCCGAGGACTATCCGACCGCGCAGATCTATCGTGTGGCGACCACCACCAACGTGCCGTACCACATCTGCGGCGCGCAGCAGGACAACTCGACCGTGTGCGTGCCTTCGAGCGATTGGCGCTTCGTGACCGCGGACGCGGAGTACTACTACTCGGTGGGCGGCGGAGAGAGCGGATACATCGCGCCCGACCCGACCGATCCGAACATCTTCTACGCCGGCTCCTACGGGGGCGACCTGACGAGGTTCGACCACGCGACGGGGCTCAGGCAGGCCGTGAACGTCTGGCCCGACAACCCGATGGGGCATTCCGCCAAGGACATGCGCGAGCGCGTGCAGTGGACGTTCCCCATCGTCTTCGCGCCCACCGATCCCCACGTCCTCTATACGGCGAGCCAGAAGGTCTGGAAGACCACGAACGAGGGTCAGAGCTGGACGGCGATCAGCGGGGACCTCACCCGTCACGATACCGCGACCATGGGTCCGGCCGGTGGACCGATCACCAAGGACCAGAGCGGCGTCGAGACCTACGCCACGGTGTTCGCGATCGCGCCGTCGTACCACGACCCGAACGTGATCTGGGCCGGCTCGGACGACGGGTACGTGCAGATCACGCAAGACGCCACGGCGGAGCACCCGACCTGGACGAACGTCACGCCGCCGGACGCGCCCGATTTCATCCGTATCAACACGATCGAGGCGTCGCCCACCACGCCGGGCAAGGCGTACGTGGCGGGTATCCGCTACCTGGTGGACAACGACCGCCATCCCTACGTCTGGAAGACGACCGACTACGGCCGCACCTGGACGAAGATCGTCAACGGCATCCCCGACAACGACTTCGTTCGCTCGATCCGTGAGGATCCCGAGCGCCCGGGGCTCCTGTATGCGGGTTCGGAGACGACGGTCTACGTCTCGTGGGACGACGGCGCGCACTGGCAGCCGTTGACGCAGAACCTGCCCAACGTCCAGGTCGCGGACCTTACGGTGAAGGGGAACGACCTCGTGATCGCGACCCATGGGCGCTCGTTCTGGGTCATGCACGGCATCGACGTGCTCCGGCAGATGAGCCCACAGGTGGACACCGCGGCCTTCTGGCTCTTCGACCCCGCGAGCCCGGTGCAGGGAATCGACCGCTCGGCGGACATGGTCTACCACCTGAAGAGCGATGCCCGGAAGGTCAGCGTGGCCATCCTGAACCCGCAAGGCAGCGTGGTGCAGTCGTGGGATTCCGCCCCGGACAGCGTCACCAAGGACAGCACCGGGACGCACGCGGAGGAGGGCGGGCCGAGACGGGGACAGCGTGAGATGCATCCCTCGAACAAGGCGGGAACGCACCGCTTCGCATGGGATATGCGCACCAAGGGATGGACCAACTTCCCGGGGAGCATCTTCTGGGCCGCGCGCGCCGTCGGTCCGAGGGTGATCCCGGGAACGTATCAGGTGCGTCTCACGGTCGACGGACGGAGCCAGACCAGGAGCTTCCGGGTGGTGATGAACCCCCGGCTCCAGAAGAGCGGCGTGACGCTCGCCGACCTCCAGGAGCGTTTCGACTTCGCCACGCGGATTCGTGACCGTGTCTCGCAGGCCAACGAAGCGGTCATCAGGATCCGGAAGATGGACGCCCAGATCGACGACCGAGTCGGAAAGAGCAGCGCCGCCGACCTGCACGCGCTGGCCGACAGCGTGAAGGACCGACTCGGAGTCGTCGAGTCGGCGATCTACCAGGTCAAGAACAAGGCCGACGAGGATCCGCTCAACTTCCCGATCGAGCTCAACAACAAGCTCGCCGCGCTGATGAGCCTCGTGGACGGCTCGGACGGGAAGCCCACCGCGCAGTCACACGAGGTATTCCAAGTTCTCTCCAACGCCCTGGGCACTCAGCTCGGGAAGCTGGACGCGATCATGCAGAACGACGTGGGACGCTTGAACGAGCGCCTTCGGAGCTCCGGGTTGAAGCCCGTCGAGACCTCCGGGGAGAGCCGGCCATGAGCACCGGGCTCGGTGCGCGGCGGTGGGCGCTCGCCCTGGCGGTCGTCGCCAGCGGCTGCGCCTCGGTGGGCACGACGTCCAACCCCTTCGCCGCTCCGGGCGAGAACGCGGCCAACGACCTGCGCGTCATGGCGCAGAACCAGTCGGACCAGGACGTACGGGTCTACGCCTTGGCCGGCGCCAAGACGCAGGATCTGGGGATCGTGCGGGCCCGGAGCATCGACAGCTTCCGTGTGCAGTGGCCGCAGAGCGCCAGCCTTCGGATCCGCCTCGAGCCGCTGACCGGCATCCAGCACACGACGAACAGCGTGCTCGTTCGACCCGGAGACACCCTGGATCTCTACATCGCGCCGGACCCTTCCAACTCGTTCCTGCGAGTCCGATAGGAGCCGGGGCGAGTGCCGGGGCGGGACACGAGCAAGGTGCGGAGGGGAGAGGGGGCGGAGGGGGACTGGTGTCCCCAGCGGTCTTCAAAACCGTGTAGCCCGGCCAACACCCGGGCGGGTGGGTTCGATTCCCACACGCTCCCGCCATCCCGCGTTGATGGCCCGTCACCGTTCCGGTATCGTTCGCGGCCATGAGAATGCTTCGTGCCCCCCTCCACTCCGCTCCCCACCCGAGACGGCGGAGCTCCGCGGCCGGCGCCGCTCTGATCGGCGTGTGGCTGGCGGTGGCGGTGGGGGCCGCGCCCGTGCGGGCGCAGCAGGACGACCCGCCGAAGGCGGTGCACGCGGACTCCACCCGCGCGAAGCGCGGCGTGAGCCCTGGTGGGGCGTTCCTGAGGGCCCTGATCCTGCCCGGCTGGGGGCACGCCTCCATCGGAGCGTGGAACCGCGGCGCGTTCTACTTCACCGTGGAATCGAGCACGGCGTGGGAGCTCCTCCGCACCCGGGAGCGCCTGATCGAGGCCCGCGGCAGGGTGCGCTGGCGCGAAGCCGTCGTGCGACAGGACCTCGCGGCCCAGGGCATCACGAACGCCGACAGCGTCCGCGCGCACCTCGACGGAGACGCGTCCCTCAAGGATCTGCGCGGGCTTGCCAACGCGCGTGCGACCCAGCAGCAGGACTGGGTGGCCCTGGGCATCTTCCTGGTCTTCCTCAGCGGCGCCGACGCATACGTATCCGCCAACCTGGCCCACTTCCCGCACCCGATCTCGATCGACGCCGCGCCAACCGGACCCGTCGGTCGCATGCAGATCTCCGTCTCCGTACCCGTTCCAGGCCACTGAGCCACGGCTCGGGGCCGCTTCCTACGACCTCACGCCTTCCACTCCACGAGACGAGGCGGAGCACCCTCGTTCAGCTCGACGTACGTGCGGTGGTACACCCAATCTCCCGCGTTCACGTACCAACGGTCCGGAGCGACCGCTCGCAGCCGGGGGATGTGCGTGTGGCCCAGGACGATCAGGTCGAGGTCGGGCTCCTCGTGGAGCTTCCGGATCGCCCACGCCTCCAGCGCCAGCGAGCGCTGCTTGTCATCGTCCGTCGGCGCGCCCCAGCGCACATCGGTTTGAGACACCCGGCCCGCCACCCGGTCGCCGACGTGGGGAGGAAGCTGCCGGAACGCCCAACGAGTGAGGCGGCCGCGGAGAACGAGACGCAGGAGGCGGTACCCGAGGTCGCCCTTGCCGAGGCCGTCTCCGTGCGCCAGGAACGTGCGCAGCCCCGCGATCTCGCGTACCACGGGGTCGTGGAGGAGCTCCAGACCGATGTGCTCCCTCAGGTAGGCACCCCCCCACCAATCGTGGTTGCCCCCCATCAGCGTCACCGGGAGCCCCCCCTGCACGAGCTCGGCCAGGATCGAGAGAACCTCGTCGTAACCACGCGGAATTCCACGCCGATACTCGAACCAGAAGTCGAAGAGGTCGCCGTTGAGGATCAGCCGGGACGCCCGCTCGGGGGCCCAGCGCAACCACGCCAGAAACGCTCGTTCCTGCTCGGGCGAGACGGCGCCCAGGTGGACGTCGGAGGCGATCAGCACGGGCTTCGGGGAGTGCATGGCGCCGCAAGGTAGGGGCGCCCCGAGGGCCCTACAAGGGAGCGCTCGTGCGCATCATCGGTTCCATTCGGGGCGAAAGGCCGCATTCCGGAACGGTGACCTCTCGAACGCCCGGGTCGCTCGCGGGGTATGACGACCGCTCCCGCTCCGATAGGTTATCGCGCCATGTCCACGTCACACCCAGCCAGACGCCTCTGCCCATCGATGCGCGCCGGTCCGTTGCTCGCGCTCGCCGCGCTCGTCGGTGCGTGCGCGGGACGGCGGCCGGTCGTCGTGGCACCCGTCCCCGATGCGAATCAGACGGCGCTCGCCCTCGAGGCTCACGCACAGATCGAGCACCCGACCCGGATCATCTTCGGGTGGGAGCTCAACGAGAGCGGTGTCCGCACGCACGGCCGGGGCGTCGCCCGCCTGGAGGGTCCGTACCGCGCGCGTCTCGATCTCTTCCTGAGCAACGGCGAGGGCGTGGTGAGCGCCGCCCTCGTCGGTGAAGACCTGCGACTCCCGGACGGCGCGCCCAAGGACATCCTGCCCCCCCCGGAACTCATGTGGGGGGTGCTGGGCGTATTCCGACCCGAGCTCGGCGCGGAGCTACTCGGCGCCGATCGGCTCGAGGACGGGGGTATACAACTCCGATATCGGTATCAGGACGGGCGCAAGCTTCGCTACGAGATCCAGAACGGACAGGTGGTCTCGATCGAAGTGCTCGAGGGCGATCACACCACCCAGCGGGTGCGGCTCACGCTCTCCCGGAACAGCCGCTATCCCGCGGATGCCACCTACCGGAACCTCACGGCGTTCCGGGAGCTCAAGCTCACACGAGAGTCCGTGCAGCAGGTGGAGCCTTACCCCCCCGACATCTGGGACCCGGTCCGCTGAGGTGGAGATGAAGCGAACGTATGCTGCGGTGCTCGTTGCGGTGTCCCTTTCCGGATGCAACTACTCGTTCCGGGCGGGCAGCTTTCCGCCTCCGGAAGTGAAGACCATCGCGATCGAGCCGTTCGACAACAAGACGGACCAGTTCGAGGTCGGCGGTGAGCTGTACGATCAGATGCTCAAGAGCCTGCCGAGCGCGCTCGGCCTGCGCACCGCGGGCACTGATGTGGCGAACGCGGTCGTCAAGGGCACGATCACGAACTACCAGGTGGCCGCCCCGAATTATCAGTCCGCCGGGTCGGGACAAGCGGCGAACGTCATCCAGCGTCAGGTCACGATCACCGTCGACGTCGAGATCGTGGACCTCGTCACGAACGTGGTCCTCTGGAAGGGCAGCTCGGTTTCGGCGCAGGGCCAATTCCTGGAAGCGGGCGAGAGCGAGCAGAACGGCCGCCAGCGCGCCATCGACCTGTTGGTCAAGAAGATCGTGGATGGAGCTCAGTCCAACTGGTAGGTCCGTGCGCCGCCTCGATGGGATACGCGCCGAGGCCCGCAGGTACGGCCCGGTCCCCGTGGCGTTGGGGTCGGGTCGGGGGGGCGAGGCACTGGCCCGTACCTGCTCCACCGGGAGTATGGTATTGTGAGGGCGATCCATCTCGGCGCGTACCTGATCTTCCACTTCTTCCGAGCCCCTGACGTGACCCCTCCGACCTGCGACCGGATTCCAGCGGTGAGCGAGCCCGCGTGACCCTGAAGCTCGTGACCATGGGGGACCTCCGTGCGGAGGCTCGCAGGGTGCTCGACCCCGTCCAGCGACGCGGGATCGCCCTCCAGGAGCTTCCACCCTTCGACGGCCCTCGTTCCGTCGCCGCGGTCCAGGAGGCCGTCCGTTCCGGCGCCGCAGACCTGGGGCTCGTGCCGTATCGCCTTCCGGCGCGGGAGGTCGAGACCGTCGCGGTGCTCGCCCGCGCGGAGCCGCACGACGTCATCGTGAGCGCGGCGAACGGGCTGGGGACGCTCACGCGCCTTGGGAGCGACGCCCGGGTGGGTCTCGCCGGTGCGCGCCGGCTCGGACTCCTCAGGGCGCACCGTCCGGACGTCCAGGCCCTCTCTCTGTCGAACGGACACACACCCGCGTCGGCGCTGGAGTCGGGCGTGGCGGACGCGCTCGTCCTGGGCGCCGCCGAAGCCCGCCGCCTCGGACTCGCCGCTCGGATCACCGAGCTCCTCGATCCGAGAACCTGGCTACCGGCTCCGGGGCAGGGAGCCGTCCTGGTCCTGGCACGCGTCGGTGACGGATCAGCCAGGGCCGCGGCCTCGGTCGTGGACGATGTCTTCAGCCACCGTTCCTGGCGCTGCGAGCTCGCGCTCGCCGCCGCCCTGGGAGCCGGCTCCGATGCGCCGCTGGGAGCGCTGGCCATGCCGTTCAGACGTTGGATCCGGCTCTGGGGCATGGTCACCAGCGCCGACGGAACGCGCGCGGCCCGTGCGGACCTGACCGGATCGCTGGACGACCCGGAGGCTCTCGGCACGGCCGTGGCCGACCTCCTTCTCATGCGCGGGGCCGGAGCGATCCTCGCGGGGAGCCCGCAATGACGCCGCGCACGCCCGAATCCAAGATCCTGACCCGGACGGAGCTGCTGGGACTCTTCGCACGACCGCGCCACGGACGTCTCGTCTTCACGAACGGATGCTTCGAGATCCTTCACCCCGGCCATGTCCGCTATCTGTCCGCGGCCCGCGGCCTGGGAGACGCCCTGGTGGTCGGCGTCAACACCGATGCGTCCGCCCGCCTGCTGCACAAGGGCCCGGGCCGCCCCTGGGTCGGCGAGCGCGACCGAGCCCTCGTACTCGCATCGTTGGAGTGCGTGGACGCCGTTTGCCTCTTCGACGAGGAGACGCCACGGGCGCTGATCGCGGGCCTTCTTCCGGACATCCTCGTGAAGGGAGGAGACTACCGATTGGAGAACGTTGTGGGGCGTGAGGAAGTAGAGGCAGCGGGGGGCGACGTGGTGCTCCTGCCCTTCGTGGAGGGGTACTCCACAACCGATCTCCTGAACCGCATCCGGAGAGGAAGCTGATGACCGTACGCCGGGAGGGACGCGGAGCCGACCAGCTCCGTCCGGTCTCCATCGAGGTCGATGTCGCGCCGTACGCGGAGGGGTCGAGCCTCATCGTGGCCGGGAACACGAGGGTTCTGTGCACGGCCTCGGTCGAGGATGGCGTGCCGAAGTGGCGCGACCGCAGCGGAGCGGGTTGGGTCACGGCCGAGTACTCCATGCTGCCACGCGCGACGCACACCCGCACGCGACGGGAGCGCACCGGCGCACGTGGACGCACGCAGGAGATCCAACGCCTGATCGGTCGGTCGCTGCGCTCGGTCACCGATCTCGAGGCGATCGGCCCGTTCACCGTGACGGTGGACTGCGACGTCCTCCAGGCCGATGGCGGCACGCGCACCGCCTCGATCACGGGCGCCTGCGTTGCCCTCGTGCGCGCCGGAGACTGGATGGTTCGCGAAGGCATCGTCACACGGAACCCCGTGCGCCGCAGGGTAGCCGCGGTGAGCGTCGGCGTCGTGGAGGGAGAGGCCCGCCTCGATCTCGACTACGAAGAGGACTCCTCGGCCCAGGTGGACATGAACATCGTCGGCACCGAGGACGGACGGCTCGTGGAGGTGCAGGGCACGGCGGAGGGAGACCCGTTCGAGCGCGACCAGATGGACCGGATGATCGACCTGGCGCTCTCCGGCCTCGAGGAACTGTTCGCCGCCCAGGCGGCGGCGCTGGGGAGTCGCTGATGCAACTCCTGGTCGCGACGCGTAGCGTGGACAAGATGCGCGAGATCCGGCGCATCCTCGGTGCGCTCCCCAATCTGTCGATCGTGGGGCTCGATGAAGCCGGTGTGCCCTACGACCCCGAGGAGGAGGGGCTCGAGCCCTACGAGACGTTCGAAGAGAACGCCCGCTCGAAGGCGCGCTACTTCCACCTCAAGACCGGGCTACCCACGGTGGCCGATGATTCCGGTATCGAGGTCGATGCGCTGAACGGGGCCCCCGGGGTCCGCTCCAAACGCTTCGCCCCCGTCGGCGGAATGGGAGGCAAGGACCGGGATCAAGCCAACAACGACCACCTGCTGGCGCTCCTGGGGGGCCACCCCCCGAAGGAGCGTGGAGCGCGCTACGTGTGTGTGGCAGTGCTGGTGGACGCGACCCGACCGATGCTCATCACCCGCGGTGAAGCCACGGGGACGATTCTGGATGGCGCTCGCGGCAGGGCAGGGTTCGGCTACGACCCTCTCTTTCTCGACCTCGAGACCGGGCGCACGTTCGCGGAGCTCTCCGAGGAGGAGAAGAACGAGCGCAGCCACCGGGGCAAGGCATTCCGCGCGCTGGCTGAGGCCCTCGTCTCGGCGGGATTCGTCGGAGCGCCGCGGTGAGCGACCCTCGGTTCGACCCCGCCGAGATCGGCCCGACCGAGGACGGGGCACGTCTACGCATCTCCTGGCGGGACGGTCACGTGAGCGAGTACGCACCCCGGTCCCTCCGGTTGGCCTGTCCGTGCGCGGGATGCGTGGACGAGATGACGGGCATTCGAACGCTGACGCCCGAGTCGGTACCGGAAGACGTATACCCCGAGGCGATCCACTACGTGGGCCGCTATGCGCTCGAGTTCCAGTGGAGTGACGGCCACAACACGGGGATCTACACCTTCGAGTACCTGCGTCGGCTCGACGGGGAAGGCCGATCGAAGGAAGGAGCGTAGCACCGGACCGCGACCCGGACAGCGGGCCAGGAGGTCACCGCCCGGGCCGCCCCCACCTGCCTACCCGCGGTCCAGCGCCGTCGCTACCTTCCACCGCGTGTTTCGGGGCGTGGCGCAGTCCGGTAGCGCGC
>CAZFIS010000136.1:0-8839 GCA_964519125.1 uncultured Gemmatimonadaceae bacterium
TTCGGCCTGCGCGCCTTCCAGCAGCCCACAGGGAACGACTTCGCGACCTGGACGGAGCGGTGAGCACCGCCCGCTGCTAGCCCACTCCGGCCGGCGTCACGGTAGCGCTTGACCACGTCCAGGGCCTCGAGAGCGGGCCCACTCACGCCTCCACCGGGAACCCCGGAGGCATCGAAGGGGAACACACTCACGGCTCCGGTGCTTTCTCACCCGGGGCCGATTCCCGTCGAGGGACCCCCGCAGGTCGTCCCCGCCCAGCGCACGCCGGTTCTCCTGTCATGGCCACCTCCATGGAACTTCACGCAGGACGTCAGCTTCCGCGGACCCGGACCACGGAGCTCCTCGCGGAAGCGAGAGCCCGCACGTTGCTTGTCACGAGCCGTCCACGCGACGATCAGCACATGCGACACGACCCGCTCGTGAATCCCATCCCTCGGGACCGCGGCCACATGGCACACTTCGAGGAGGTGTGCCTCCTGGAGAACGACCACGGTGCCGGAGCCGGCTCCGAAGGGGTGGACCTGTCGCGCGGCGCACCGCTCCTGCCAGACGGCTACGTTGTCGGGATGGTACGCCAGCACGAGTATCCGCACAACGTGGCCAGCGACTTCCGGTGCGCGCGCGATGCGTGAGAGCGCGGAGCGAGCGGAGCGGAAGGACGGCCGCCCCGGCGAGGCGCAACCGGAGTCGGCAGCGCGGGCCCATCCGTACGACAGGCGCCTCATGCTGCTGGACGTCCTCGAAGGACTGTCGCAGCCCGTCAAGGAGCTGTCGCCGAAGTACTTTTACGATGTGAGGGGCTCGGAGCTGTTCGAGGAGATCACGACGCTGGAGGAGTACTATCCGACGCGGACCGAGCGCGCGCTCCTCGAGCGGTGGATGCCCGGGTGGGTCGGAGAGGCACGGCCTGCCTCGCTCGTGGAGCTCGGAGCCGGGAGTGCGTCGAAGTCGCGCATCGTGCTGGACGCCATGGAGGCGCACGGCACGGGGCGGCTGTACGTACCCGTCGACGTGAGCGGTGACTTTCTCCACGAGACAGCGGCTCGGCTGCGGGAGGAATACGAGACGCTGCGGGTGGAGCCCCGGGTGGCCGACATCACCGCGCCCATGGACCTCCCGGGCGACCTGCCGGCTCCCACATGGTACGCGCTCCTGGGGAGCACGCTCGGCAACTTCGACCGGACACATGCGACCCGCCTGCTCGCGCGGGTTGCCGGGCGCATGCGGCCGGGCGACGGCTTTCTCCTCGGCGTGGACCGACAGCCGGGGCCGCACAAGACGGTGGCGCGTCTCGAGTCGGCGTACGACGACGGATCCGGAGTGACGGCAGCGTTCAACCTGAACGTGCTCCTCGTGCTCAACCGCGCGCTGGGCAGCGACTTCGATGTCGGATCCTTCCGTCACCGAGCCTTCTGGAACGAAGACGAGGGACGCATCGAAATGCACCTCGTCAGCATGCGGGAGCACGTGGTGCACTTCCCGGAGGAACGTGACGTGCGGCTGGCGGAGGGTGAATCAATCCGCACCGAGGTCAGTTACAAGTACGACCGGGCGAGGGTCGACGGGCTCTTCGAAGACGCCGGCCTGCGGGTGGACCGCTGGGTCGAGGACGCCGACGCCCTGTTCGCGCTCGTGCTGGGAGAGGTACGCCGCTGAGGGGCTTCGACGTCCGCGACCAGGCGTTGCAGCGGCGTCAGGAGCCCGCATCCGAGAGGAGCCTTCCCAGAAGGGGCAGGGCCACGTTGCCACCGCTCACCACCACGACGACGGGGAGATCGGCCCGGACCGGAATCCTCCCCTCGAGAAGCGCCGCGAGCCCTGCGGCTCCCGCCGGCTCCGCCAGGAGCTTGGTGCGCTCGAGCAGCAGCTTCATCGCCGACACGATCTCGTCGTCGCTCACCGTCACGACGCCGCGCGCATGCGCGGCCACGAGAGCGTAGGTCAGAACCCCGGCCATGGGGGCACCGAGCCCGTCGGCCAGGGTGTCGATGCGATCGAGGCGGAGGGCCTGGCCCGCTTCCAGGCTCCGGGTCATGGCGGCGGCGCCGTCGGGCTCCACGCCCCACACGTCGACGGCAGGGCGCACCGCCGCCGCCGCGGTCGCGATGCCTGAGATGAGACCGCCGCCCCCCACGGGCACGACGATGCATCCCGCTTCCGGGAGATCCTCCAGGATCTCGAGCGCGCAGCTCCCGTGGCCCGCCACGATCTCCTCGTCGTCGAAGGGGTGGACGAAGCAGAGACCACGCTCCTCGGCGATCTCGGAGGCGCGCCGGAAGGCGGCCGCCGTGTCGCCGTACAGCACGACCTCCGCGCCGTAGCCTCGGCTGGCGTCGACCTTGGACCGCGAGGCGTGCTCGGGCATGACGACCACGCTCTTCACCCCGGCATCCGCCGCCGCCCACGCGACCGCCTGGGCGTGGTTACCGGCGGAGACCGTGACCACGCCACGTGCCCGTTCCTCCACAGAGAGGCGAAGGAGGCGGTGCAGCGCTCCGCGGACCTTGAAGGAGCCGGTCTTCTGGAGATTTTCGCACTTCAGCCACACCGGCGCCCCGACGCGCTGCGACAACGTCGCCGAAGCGAGCAGCGGGGTGCGGTGGATGGAGGGCGCGATGCGGGAGCGCGCATCCTGGAAGCGGCGGAGGTCGAAGACGGGAGGGGTCACGATCGCAGACGTGGAGGTGAGCGGGACTCGGCCATGATGCGGAAGGTCCCGGGCGGCCGCCAGGGGAGGCGTCCTGGTCGGCACGAGCCGAGCCCGCAAAGACGCACGCGACGTTTGCCATCTTCGGGAACGCAGATGTAGTTTCGCCACCGAGGCCCTCCCGGTCGTTTCGGTCTCCCCCTCAGCGAGAGGATGACCCATGCGCGGAAGATTTCCCGGTTTCGTCGGTCCCGTGCTCGTGCTCGCCGGTCTGCTGCTCCTTTCCGCTTCTTCCCTGTCCGCACAGCAGGGCGCACTGGCTGGAATCGTCCGGGACGCCTCGTCCCACCAACCCATGGCGGGCGTGCAGGTCCAGATCGTCGGGGCGGGGGAGGCGACCGCGGGCGGCACGCTGACGAATGCCACGGGTCAGTTCCGGCTCGATCTTCCGAGCGGCCGGTACTCGGTGGTGGCCGTGATGGTCGGGTACCAGACGTTCCGCAAGGACGGGCTCGACGTTGTCGCGGGCCAGACCCACACCATCGACATCGCCATGACGTCGCGCGCGCTGGCCCTCAACCCGCTCGTGGTCTCGGTGGGGCGCGGCGTCCAGGAGAAGGCCCTGAACGCGCCCGCCGCCGTATCGGTGGTGCCCACGGCGCAGATCACCGACCGGGCCGTCACGAGCCCCGTGGACTACGTGAAGGGACTCCCTGGCGTGGACGTCGTCCACACCGGCATCACGCAGAGCAACACCGTGACACGGGGCTTCAACAACGTCTTCTCCGGCGCGCTCCTGGTCATGGTGGACAATCGGTACGCATTCGTTCCGTCACTGCGGCTGAACGCGTACAACATGATCCCGACGAACCCGCTGGACATCGATCGCGTGGAGGTCGTGCTCGGCCCGGCGGCCGCGCTGTACGGTCCCAACGCGGCCAACGGCGTGCTGCACATCATCACGCAGTCGCCGATCGACGACCCGGGCACGAAGATCAGCATGTCGGGCGGCAACCGGAGCATCTTCCAGGGCGCGTTCCGCCAGGCGTGGAAGTTCAGCGACAAGCTCGGCTTCAAGGTGTCCGGCCAGTACTTCCAGGGCCACGACTTCGTGTACCACGATCCGGTCGAGATGGCCAACGCCAAAGCGGATTCGGTGAGCAACCCCGCCAACCCGAACCCCCTCATCGGCGCACGCGACTTCAACGCGCAGCACTACGGGCTCACCGCGCGGCTCGACTACAGGCCGTGGGATGACGGCGAGGTGGTCGCCAACTACGGGTTCAACGAGCTCGGCCGCTCCATCGAGCTCACCGGGCTGGGCGCCGGGCAGGCGAAGGGGTGGCGCTACCAGTACGGCCAGGTACGCATGAAGAAGGGCCGGTTCTTCGCGCAGGCCTTCCTGAACAAGAGCGACGCCGGTGGCACCTGGCTCCTCAGGACGGGCAACCCGGTCGTGGACCGCTCGGTCTTCACGGCGGCACAGGCGCAGTACGGCTTCACCGCGGCGAAGGGGTTGGACGTGATCACGGGGTTCGATCTCAACCACACCAACCCCATCACGGACAGCACGATCACCGGTGCGAACGAGAACCACGACAACACGACCGAGATCGGTGGCTACGTGCACGCCACCGAGTCGTTGTCCGACAAGGTGGACCTCGTGGCGGCGCTGCGCGTCGACCACCACACCCAGCTGCCGAACCTGATCTACTCGCCGCGGGCCGCGATCGTCTTCAAGCCCACCCCCGGCCAGAACTTCCGCCTCACGTTCAACCGGGCGTTCAGCACGCCCACGACGAACAATCTCTTCCTGGACATCGTGGCGGGACGCGTGCCGATCTATCAGTCGATCGGCTACGACGTCCGCACCGAGGGCGTGCCCCCGACCGGCTTCACGTGGTCGGACCGGTGCGCCGGCGGGTATGGACCGGGCTACTGCATGTACTCGGCGTTCCAGCCCGGCCAGCAGCTTCCGGCGAACGGCGCCGTGCTGTGGGACCAGGTCCTCGTGCCGCTCGCGCTCCAGGATCCCCAGCTCCAGGGGGCCCTGGCGCAGATGCACCTCACGCCCCAGCAGTTCGCGGCGATCATCGGCAACCCCGGCGCCGGGGACCTCCAGTCGATCCTGATGCGCTTCAACAGCGAGAACCCTGCGGTGCCCTTCGTGCCGGACCAGGGGCCCACAACGGTGGGCCGCATGCGTCCCACCATCACGAACACGCTCGAGGCAGGCTACAAGGGGGTCCTGGCGGACCGGTTCCGCCTCGCGGTGGATGTCTATTCGACCCGGATCAAGGACTTCGTCGGACCCCTCCGCGTCGAGACCCCGAGCGTCTTCCTCTCCGGCGCGTCCGTTGCCTCCTACCTGGTCAAACGCATGGTGGGCGCGGGCATCCCGCAGGCCGCAGCCACCCAGCTCGCGACCGTGATCGCGGGCAACGTAGCGCGCGTGCCCCTGGGCACGGTGGCGCCCGACCAGCATCCCAACTCCGACCTCATCCTCACGTACCGGAACTTCGGGAACGTGAACCTGTGGGGAAGCGACATGGGCTTCGAGTTCCTCGCGACCGACCGGGTGAGCCTCAACGGCTCCTTCTCGTACGTGAGCAAGCAGTGTTTCGACTTCAACCACGACGGGAGCTGCTACGGCACCCAGGACGTGGCGCTCAACGCGCCCACCAAGAAAGGCTCCATCGGCGCGCGTTACGACGACAAGTTGGCAGGCTTCTCCCTGGAGGGCCGGGTACGCTACAGCGACGCCTTCCCGATGAACTCGGGCGTGTACGTGGGCAAGGTGGAGCAGTACACGGTCCTCGACGCGAACGCCAACTACAGGCTCCCTTGGGCCTCGGGCGCTTCGGTGTCACTCACGATCAACAACCTGTTCGACCGCCGGCACCAGGAGTTCGTCGGGGCGCCGGCCATGGGGCGGATCGCGCTCTTGAGGCTCGAGTACGATTTCTAGACGAAGGACCGGCAGGGAGACGTCGGGCTGATGCGTCGCCGGCGAGCGTGGCCGACGTGCGGAGCCCGGTGACGATCCGCTGCGCGTTCTGCCTCACCCTGAACCGGGTGGACCTGGAGCGCGCGGCGGATCGGCCCGCCTGCGGGGAGTGCGGCAGGCCGATGCTGCTCGACCGTCCCGTGGCGGTCGGGGAGGAGGACTTCGAGCGCACGGTGCTCGAGTCCTCCGCGCCCGTCCTGGTGGACTTCTGGGCGGAGTGGTGCGCGCCGTGCAGGATGGTGGCACCCGTGGTGGACGAGATCGCCCACGAGCACGTCGGTCGGCTCCTGGTGACCAAAGTGGACACGGATCAGGCCCCCGAGCTCACGGCTCGGCTCGGCATCCGCGGAATTCCGACCCTCGTCTTCTTCAACAACGGGAAGGAGGTCGGCCGAAGCGTCGGCTTCGAGCCGGAGCGCATCGGCGAACTGACGGAGGAGGTACTAGGGTGAGCAAGCGGGAGCGCCACGACCAGATCCTGGAGGTCCTGAAGCAGCACCGGGTGACGAGCCAGGAGGGGCTCCGCGAGCTCCTCGTCGAAGAGGGCACGGAGGTCACCCAGGCCACGCTCTCACGGGACATCCGGGAGCTCCGCCTGGTCAAGGTGCCCGCCGCGGACGGTGCGTCCTATTACTCGCTCCCGGAGGAGTGGGAGAACACCCCTCCGCTCGAAACGCTCCTTCCCGCGCTCTTCCAATCCGCGGAGGGCGTGCAGAACCTGCTGGTCGTGCGGACCATGAAGGGTGGCGCCCAGACGGTGGCGGCCGGCATCGACTGGGAGGAGTGGCCCGAGGTGCTCGGGACGTTGGCCGGGGACGATACGATTCTCATCATCCTTCGCGACGAGGCGCATCGCGCCACGATCCAGCGTCGTCTCGAGGACATGGCCGGCATGAGCAACGAGTGAGGGGCGGGCCCCGCTCTCTCCGTTTCCTCCACAAAATTATGCACCCCCGGACGGCGCCCTTGTCGTTCTGAGTCCATCCCCGCCCACTGCTGGGCGGCTCACCACGAATCCAGGTTGACGACGCCCGGGCCCATTCGCATATTCATGCCATGGGCATGCATAATATGGCCCCGGCGACGATCGGCGTCGTCGGGGCCACTGGTTACACGGGGCTGGAGACGCTCCGGGTTCTCGGCAGCCACGATGGCGTCCGCGTCGCCTTCGCCACGTCGGAGCGCGAAGCCGGCGAGCCCTCGGGGCTCACCGGCCTCGCTTTGAGCCGGGGCGACGAGGTGGATCTCGGCCGCGTGGACGTGGTCTTTCTGTGCCTTCCGCACGGCGAAGCCGCGCCCTGGGCCGAGCGGGCCCTGGCCTCGGGTGCCCGCGTGATCGATCTGACCGCCGACCACCGTCCGGGCTCCGGGCGCGAAGCCGACGCGGTCTACGGCATGGCGGACCTGAACGCGGACGCCGTGCGCGGCGCTCGACTGGTGGCCAATCCGGGGTGCTATCCCACGGGGGTCACGCTGGCTCTGGCTCCCCTCGTGAAGGGTGGGCTCGTCGAGGAGGGACGTCCCGTGATCGTCAGCGCGGCCTCGGGCGTCACGGGCGCGGGGCGCACGCCGAAGCGTGACCTGCTGTTTGCCGAGGTGTTCGGTGACTTCAAGGCGTACAGCACGGGAAACGGTCACACGCATCTCCGGGAGATGCGGGCCAGCCTGCCCGGCGTGCCGCTCCTCTTCCAGCCGCACCTGCTTCCCGTCGCGCGCGGCATCCTGGAGACGATCTACCTCCCGGTGGCGCCCGGCGTGGACGCTGCGGACGTGCGGGCAGCGTGGACCGACGCGTACGGTGGAGCCGCCACGATCCGTGTGCTCCCTGAGGGCGTGCCCTCCCTGGACGACGTGGTCGGCACGGACGTCCTCGCCCTCGGAGCGGCCGACAACGCGGAGCTCGCGGGCGTGATCACGCTGGTCGCCTCGCTCGACAACCTGGGGAAGGGGGCGGCGGGTCAAGCCGTCCACAACATGAACCTGATGCTGGGCTTCTCGCCCGAACGGGGGCTGCGGTGTTGAGCGTGGTGAAGCTTGGCGGGCGGAGCGTCACGGACGCGGAGGCGCTCCGGCGGACGGTGGAGCGTGTCTCCCGGCTTTCCGGCGACGTCGTCGTCGTGCACGGGGGCGGCGCGGAGATCTCGGCGTGGCAGAAGCGCCTCGACCTTCCGGTCGCCTGGCATGAAGGACTGCGCGTCACCACCCCGGAGAGCCTCCAGGTGACGGCCATGGTCCTGTCCGGATGGATGAACAAGCGTGTGGTCCAGGCCTTCGAGGATGCCGGGGTGCCCGCCGTGGGCATCTCGGGCGAGGATGGCGCGCTCCTGAATGCCCACAGGGCGCTCGGCGGCGCGATCGGCGAGGTCGGGGAAGTCCACGAGGTGCGCCCGGGCGTCGTGCACGCGCTGCTGAGGGGAGGGTTCGTGTGCGTGGTCTCACCGGTGTCGAGGGGACCGGAGGGGACTCCGCTGAACGTCAACGCGGACGAGGCGGCGCTGCACCTCGCCGCCGGGCTCGGCGCCGCCCGGATCTACCTCATCTCGGATGTGCCCGGCGTGATCGTGGGGGGGCGGACCGTCGAGACGCTCGCGCCCGCGGAGGCGCGCGCTCTCCTGTCCGACGGCGTCGCGCTGGACGGGATGGCCGTCAAGCTCCGCCAGGCCCTCGTGGCCGCCGAGGCCGGCGTGGACGTGGCGATCGGGAGTGCCTCCCTCCTGGAGGACTTCGCCTCCGGAACACGCTTGCTCGGCGCGGAGGCGTCGGTGGGGGCCGCGTGAGCGCCGCCACGCCTTCGCCGAGCGCGTTGCTCGGCGTATACGCACGCCCGGATTTCGTCCTGGCCCGCGGCGAGGGGACCCGCGTGTGGGACGAGGACGGCAAAGCCTACCTCGACTTCACCAGCGGGATCGCCGTGAACGCCCTGGGGCACGGGTCCCCGGTCGTGGCCCGGGCGATCCAACAAGCGCTCGGCACCGGGCTCGTGCACACCTCGAACCTCTTCCGGACCCGGCCCGGCGAGGAACTCGCCGCACTCCTCGTCGAGCGCTCCTTTCCGGGCTCGGTCTTCTTCTGCAACTCCGGAGCGGAGGCGAACGAGGCCGCGTTCAAGTTCGCGCGCCGGTGGGCGGGCTCGACGGCGGGGCCCCAGCGCCACGAGATCGTCGCGTTCCACGGCTCGTTCCACG
>CAZFIS010000137.1:0-8833 GCA_964519125.1 uncultured Gemmatimonadaceae bacterium
CTGCCCGCCCACCCCATCCCCGTATCCCCGAAGAGCGTGAAGCCGACGTCCACCGCCGGGCGGAGCCAGGCGAGGTTGAGCCGCTCCTCGAGCCTGCCGACCACCTTCCTCGCCACCGGCACCTGGTCGTCCCGGTAGCTCCGGATCCCGTAGGCGCCTCCCAGCGTCGACTCGTACGGCTCGTCGGAGTTCCAGCGGCCGTCGAAGCGGAGGCTTCCGTCGAGTGTCTCGATGCCGCTCTCCCGCGGTTGCCAGTAGCCCCGGGCGTGGGCGTACAGGGTCAGGTCCCTCCACGGCGTCAGCCCCGCCGGAGCCGAGTCGAGACGGCGACCCTCGCCGTGCAGCGACACGTACCCGGTCAACGGCCCGGACGCCCCCGCGAGGAATCCGTCCAGTCGCCCCCAGGTGTCGAGCGGCGATGTGTGCCACGTCCCCAGCGTCCTCCCGAGCGTCAACGTGAGTTCGCTCCCCAGGGCCACGTCCTGGACGCCGCTCACCAGATCGAGGCCGCGGCGGGTCGTGAAATGGATGCGTCGAAGTCCCGCCGTGGCGCCCACCCGCACCCACGAGTCCGGGCTCCTCTGTCGCCCCAGACCCGCCGCGAGCGCGTCCGGCGCGCGCGTGGCGCCCTCGAAGTCCCCGCCCACGACCTGGCGCACCGGCGCCGACACCGAGCGCTCGAGCACGTCGACCTCGCCGCCCAGGAGCGTCAGCGCCCCGGGAACGCCGAAGCGCCGCGAGGCACGCACGGTGGCCGTCCGGTCCCGCAGCGGGAGGAGGAGGTGCGTGACGTCGCCTCCGTCCGGTGTGAGGTAGGAATACTCGTGATCCTCGTACCCGAGCTGGCTCTCGAACGAGAATCGTCCGAGCTCGCCGACGTACGGGTGCGAGATCTCCTGGTCGAAGTACGATCCCGTCCGCGTCGTCCCCGCGCTCACCGACGCTCCCGTGCGCGTGCCCAGGAAGCGCGGCGTGCCCAGCGTGAGGCTGCGGTCTTCGCGCTCCCGGAAGCGGTGATAGCGAACGGAGGCCATGAGTCCCCGACCGAGCAGGTCCTTCTCCGTGATGGACGCGCCCTGGAACTGGGCCCGGTCCTCGACGTCGAGGTTGAGCGAGACCTCGGTGGTCCACTCGTCCCACGTTTCCAACCGCACGAGCCAGGTCGAGTCCGAGAGCTCTCGCGACCGGGCCTGGGCCCGGGCGATGAAGGACGACTCGCGGATGAGGCGGAGCGATTCGTCGAGCCGCTCCGGGTCGTAGCAGTCGCCCTGGGACAGGAGCAGCTCGCGGCGGAGATAGTCGGCTCGGGTGCGGATGTGGGCCCAGTTCGCCAGCCGGAGCGCCCACGCGAAAGGCCGTCCCTGGATCCGGCTCGGGGTGAAGAGCGAGTGGTTGCGGATCTGGATGCGGCTGACGATGCCGAGGGGGCACCTCTTCCCGCTGTCCTTGCCCACGGCATTCGCTTCGTTGGCGCTCGCCTGTGCCACGAGCGGGCGCGGCGCACTCCCTGCCACGATCGCCCAGACGGCCAGGGCCACACCGATCGCCGGGACCCGGAGGGAGCACCGCCGGGCCCTCCGCGGGCGGCGTACCTGGAGAGCCATGCTCGTGATCGTGGAGGTGAAGCGCATGCGTCTGGGTCGGGGTCGGTGCGAGGGGGGTACGCACGGGCGAGGTTGATGCCCGCGCGCGCCGGGCAGATAATAACGCGCCACCGGCCGTGCGGTGCACTCCTCCGGCGCAACGCCATCTCTTCCGGGACCTCATCCGGGTCCCCGTCCCCGTCCACCCGACCGCGAGCCGAGAGCCTGGCGGCCTGGAGCCAGCTCGGCTGGTTCGTGTTGGTCGTCGCGATGTGGTCGGCGGCGCTGCTGGCGGTGAGGCTCGACCCGGACTACACGGCCGGCGAGCTCCTGGACCACCTGATGGCCTGGCGAGGGGGCGGTGCTCTGTATCCCGTCCTGGGCGCCTCAGCGCCGTACCGGGTGCTGAACTATCCTCCCCTCGTGCTCCTGATGGCGCGCGGGCTCTCGACCCTCGGAGTCCCGGCACTCACCGCGGGGAGGCTCGTGAACGGCGTGGGTCTCGGGGCGCTTGTCGCCGCCGTGGCGTGGTGGGCCCGTGCCCGGGGTGTGCGGGGCGCCGCCCTGGCGGGCACGCTCGGGCTGCTGGGCGCGAGCTTCCCGCTCGTATACGGCGCCGGGCAATTCCACATCGAGCTCTGGGCCGAGGCGGGTACGGTCTGGGGCTTCGCGCTGCTGGCGTGCGGACGGGGACGCACGATGGCGGCGCTCGCCGGCGCGGCGCTGGCGGCCGCGTGCTTCGCCAAGCAGAGCCAGGTCGTGCTCGCGCTCGTCGCGCTCGGGTGGGCGTGGAGCCGAAGGCGCGAGGTGCTCGCGGAGGAGCCGGGCCTCGTGCGCGCGTGTGGGCACGAGGCCGTGATCGATCCGTTCCTGACCGCGTCGCTCGCGCGCCGGGGAGTCTGGGATCCCGGCCCGTTCGAGCGCTCGATCGGGACGCCCCCGCTCGACCTCGCCGTCCTCCCGTTCGACCCCCGCCTAGCCGTCGGGGGCGCGCACGCGCAGCGCTGGACGCCCGGAGCGCTCGCGGCGTTTCGCCGCGAGCGTCGCGTCGCGCACCCGATTCCGGGGGAATGGATCGCCCGTTGGTGATCGCCGAGCCGGGGTCCCTCCGCTACTGGCTCCTCATCTGCCGACCCAGACGTCCTTGAGGACCTCCGTCTGGCGCTCCATCCGCTGGCCGCCGACCACGAGGACCACGCGGAAATCCCCGGGGGAGACCGGCGTGTAGATGTAGTTCGGATCCAGCCGGCGACCGCGTCCGAAGAACCCGCCGCCGCCGAAGCTCCGCATCCGCTCCGCCATGCGCTGGTACTCCTCCTTCTCCTGGGCGGTGCGCTCGCGGCGGCCCGTCATGTCCCAGACCACCTGGTGGAGCCCCGCGGAGTTGGCACCGGACATCTCGTCGATGAGACGGGCGCCGTCGTAGATCTGGACCTTGACCGAGTCCTTGGCGGCCGCGCCGAGCCAGTACTGGATGACCACACCGTCGGGGGCGCTCTCGCCCGCGAAGTTCTGCGAGCTCGTGACGTGCGTGTCGCCGTCGACCCACTTCACGCCCGGCTGGACGTGGAAGAGGTACGCCTTCGACGCCGTGACGTCGGGGGTCATCTCCTCGAGGGCCGCGATATCGCTGATGTAGATGCCGCGCCCGTGCGTGGCCACCACGAGCTCCTTGTCGCGGCGCTGGATCTGGAGATCCTTGACCGCGATGGCCGGCATGTCGCCCTGCATGGACGACCAGCTCTTGCCACCGTCGAACGAGACGTGCACGCCGAAGTCCGTTCCGACGAAGAGGAGGTTCGGGTTCTCCGGATCCTCGCGGATCACGTTGACGGATCCCTCCTGCGGGAGTCCGGCGGAGATCGACGTCCACGTCTTCCCATAGTCGGTCGTCTTGTACAGGAACGGCCGGAAGTCATCACGCCGCAGACCCGTGTACGACAGGTAGGCGGTACCGGCGTCCGCGTTCGAAGCCTCGATGCGGCTGACCCAGTAGTGCGGGTTGTTCGGGACGTTGTCGTTGAGCTTCGTCCAGTGCTTGCCCTGGTCGCGCGTGACCCAGACGTTGCCGTCGTCCGTGCCGGCCCACAGCACGTTCGCGTCCACGGGCGACTCGGCGAACGACACGATCGTGCAGTACTGGATGTTGCCTCTGCCGACGATCTTGGCGGAATCGTCGGTCGTGAGGTCCGGGCTGATCTCCTTCCAGCTCTCACCCCGGTAGGGCGAGCGCAGCACCACGTTCGCCACGTGGTAGATCACGTTCGGGTCGTGGCTCGACACCACGATCGGCGCGTTCCAGTTCCAGCGCAGCTCGGGCTGACCCTTGGGACGCGTGTAGCGCACCGAGCTCCGCTCGCCCGTCTTCCGGTCGAGGCGCGAGATCGGGCCGAACTGCGACTCGTTGTACAGGTAGCGGCCGTTGCTCCAGTCGATGGCGTTGTACATCCCGTCTCCGCCGCCGACGCGCGACCACGCCTCGAACGGGATCGGGCGCCCCGCCGGCATGCTGCTCGGCCCTTCCATCGAGCCGTTGTCCTGGAGTCCGCCGTAGATGTTGAACGGGACGTCGTTGTCGAGCGTGATGTCGTAGTACTGGGCGAGCGGAAGCTCGTCGGGGTGATACCAGTGCTCGCCCGCGTCCCACGAGATGCCCATGCCGTGGTCGTAGCCGAGCATGATGTGCTCGGAGTTGGCCGGGTCGATCCAGAGCGCGTGGTTGTCGCCCCCGAAGCGGAACGCCGTGCCCCAGTGCACGCCGCCGTCCGTCGACTCGTCGACGCGCGTGCTCAGCGTGTAGACGTGGTCCGGGTTCTTCGGATCGACGCGGATCTGGCCGTAGTAGTACGGCGTTCCGCCCCCGATGACCTTCCCCTTCTCGCTCACCTGCCGCCATGTCGCCCCGGCGTCATCGGAGCGATACACCACGTTGCCCACGATCGGCTTGGAGGCCTCGACCCCGCGGCGCAACTCGTCCTCACGCACGCTGTCCGGCACCCCGGGAGAGTTGGCGTCCTCGATCACGGCATAGACGCGGTCCGGCTCACTCGGCGCGATCGCCAGCCCGATCTTGCCGAGCATGCCGGTGGGCAGCCCGCCGGCGAGCTTCGTCCACGTAGCCCCGGCATCGGTCGTCTTGTAGATCCCCCCGCCCGGCCCCCCATTCGCGAAGGACCACGGACGGCGCGTCTTGTCGTACGCCGCGGCGTACAGGACCTTCGAGTCGCGCGGGTCCATCGCGACGTCGAAGACGCCGATGTCTCTGCCCTCCACCTTGATCGCGAGCGACTTCGTCCACGTCTTGCCGCCGTCCGTGCTCTTGTAGAGGCCGCGCTCGGGGTTGTCCGAGTAGAGGTGGCCGAGCGCCGCCACGTAGACGATGTCGGGGTTGGCGGGATCGACGACGATCCGACCGATATGCTCACTCTCCTTCAGCCCGAGGTAGGTCCAGCTCTGCCCGCCGTCGTTGGAGCGGTACACGCCGTTGCCGTAGTAGGAGCTGCGGGAGTTGTTGGCCTCGCCCGTGCCGACGTATACGACGTTCGGGTCGGACGGGGCGACCGCGACGTCCCCGATCGAGTAGATGGGCTCCTTGTCGAAGATCGGCTTCCAGCTCACGCCGGCGTCGGAGCTCTTCCAGACCCCCCCCGACGCGGTGCCCATGTAGATGATCCACGGCTCGCCGCGCGGCACGGCGAAGTCCACGACGCGGCCGCTCTGGCGGGTGGGTCCGATCGAACGGTAGTGGATGTGGCTCGCCGCTTCCTGCGGTGTCGGGGCCTGTTGCGCGCGGCCCGTGGCCGGAACGAGGGCGAGCGTCAGGGCGGACAGGACGAGGACGGGACCATGGCGCATGGTCGTGTACATCGGGATTCTCCTGAACCGATGAAAGGATTCGAGGGTCGGATCGCGGAGGAACGGTGACGTCGCGACGGGGGCACGGTCGGTCGCCTCCGGCCACCCGGCACGCGGGCGTCGGGGCGGGGGGAGGGTAACCCCGGCCGCGGCCCGGTCGTAGATTCGGAGCGGGAGGCCACGCCATGTCGTTGCCCGCTCGCTCATCGCTCATCGCATGCATGCTGCTGGGTGCGCTCGCCGCCCCCGGCTCGTCGCAGGTCGTGCGCGGACGAATCCTCGATCGCTCGGCCGACGTGCCGGTGGAGGGAGGCGTCGTGACGCTGCTCGACACGGCAGGCGTGGAGGTCGCCCAGGTGCTGAGCCATGCGAGCGGGTGGTACGCGCTCTCCGCGCCCGCACCCGGTCGCTACCACCTCCGCGCAGAGCGCATCGGGTACCAGGACGTGGTGACGCAACCCTTCACGCTCACGGCCGGACAGGTGCTCGACCGCGACCTGGCCGCGAGCGTGCGCGCGGTCGCTCTGGAAGGGTTGACGGTGCGGGGCAAGGGACGCTGCGAGCTTCGGCCCGAGCAGGGCGTGCAGACCCAGGCGCTCTGGAGCGCGGTGCGCACGGCGCTCACGGCGACGAAGCTGACGAAGGTCGAGCGGCGCCTGCGCTTCGACGTCGTGCAGTACACGCGTGACCTCAGCCCGTTGACGTTGGAGCCGACGGGGGCCGAGACCTCCCAGCTCCGCTCGGGGCTGGCCGAGCACCCGTTCGTGTCGGCGCCGGTGGACGAGTTGATGCGGGGCGGGTTCGTGCGTCGGGGGGCCGAAACGACGTCGTACTATGCTCCGGACGCGGAGGTGCTGCTCTCCGACGCGTTCCTCGACGGCCACTGCTTCCAGGTCGTCGTGCCCGGGCCCTCCGACACCGCCGAGGCGGGCGAGGTGGGACTCGAGTTCCGCCCCGTCTCGCGCCGCGAGGTCTCGGACGTGCGCGGCACGCTCTGGGTGGATGCGGCCACGCACGAGCTGCGCAGGCTGGTGTATCGCTACACCGACCTCGACGTTCCGGACGCGGACAAGCTCGGTGGGCGCGTGGACTTCACGCGGATCCCCTCCGGCGGCTGGATCGTCTCGAGCTGGTACGTGAGGATGCCCGTGACCCGCCCCCCGGTCCCGCGCCAGCGCATGAGCGACCCGACCCCGGGGCAGCTCCAACCCCACCTTGCCAGGATCCTCGAGCAGGGCGGGGCCGTCATCGGGGCGCGCGACGCGCAGGGGGAGCGCGTCTACACGGAAGCGAATCCGGTGGACGCGGAGAGGGCGGAGCCGGAGAGGCGTCGTGCTGCGGCCGAGCTCGGGGGCGCGAAGCCGGCCGGAGCGCCGGCCGACGACCGAGCGTGCCCCGACAGCCTGGTGGCGCGTGGGGAGGGACGGCTCCAGGGCGTCGTGCGTCGCGGCGATACCTGGGAGGCGGTGCCGGCCGCGACCATCGTCGTCGAGTGGACGCGCTCGACCCCGGTGGGAGCGGACCCCACCATCTCACGTTCGACGCCGGAGCGGGCTACGGCGCGCTCCGATTCCGCGGGTCGCTACACGGTTTGCGGTCTTCCGGTGAGAACCCGGCTGCGCGCGTATGCGCTGGCGGCGAGGGGGTCTCCCGTGGTCGCCGACTTGACGCTGTTGGGGCGGCAGCCGGTGCAGCGGGACCTCAGCGTGGCCCCCGAGGTCGCGCAGGGATCTCGAGGCGAGGAGCCCGGCGCACGGGCAGAAACCCTCGCCGGGCACGTCGTCGACGCCGCTACGGGAGAAGCACTTCCGAACGTCGAGGTGATGCTGAGCGGAGGTGCCGACTCGACCGGCGCGTCGAGGGGCACGATGAGCGGAGCCGGAGGCGCGTTCGTCTTTGAGGACGTCCGGCCGGGCGAGCACTGGCTGCGCGCGGTTTCCGTCGGGTACGTAGCCGGGGCGTGGAAGGTCCAGGTCGGTGCGGCCGGCCTCGCCGTGCGCCTCGAGCTCCAGAGCCGGCCCGTGCCCCTCGAGGGGCTGAGGGTGCAGGGGCACGCACGGGCCCGACTCGGCGGCTTCTACACGCGACGTGAGCAGAAGCTCGGAACGTTCATCGACCGTACCCAGATCGAGCGTGCCGCGCCGAAGCGGCCGAGTGATCTCATGCGCCTGGTGCCGGGCCTCCGCATCATCTGTCCGGGATTCTCGATCAGCTGCACCCTGCGGACGTGGGCGCCGCCGGCGATCGCCGGCGTTGATGCCGGGGACTGCCCGATGCAGTACTTCGTGGACGGGAGCCTGAGCCCCGACTTCCAGTTGGACGACTTGCTCCCGGACGAGATCGAGGCGATCGAAGTATACACGCACGCCGCCAGCGTGCCGGCCCGCTTCAACATCGGCGTAAAGTCCCGCTGCGGCGTCATCGTGATCTGGACACGGACACGGTAGCCGGCGAGCATTCGAGGCCCTGCTGCGCTCGATCGGAGCCTTGTCTTGCTTCACGCCACCTACACACCCCTCATCCTGTTCGCGGTCGGCACCCTGGCCGGGACGCTGAACGTCATCGCGGGTGGGGGATCCATGCTGACCCTGCCCGTGATGATCTTCCTCGGGCTTCCGCCTACGGTCGCCAACGGGACGAACCGGGTGGCGATCGTCGTGCAGAGCGTGGGGGCCACATGGAGCTTCGAGCGCAAGAAGCTGATCTCGCGGCAGTGGCTGGCGCTGGCTGCGCCGCCCGCCGTGCTGGGCGCCGTGCTGGGCGCTTGGGGTGCCGTGCGTGTCGGCGACATCGCCTTCCAGCGCATTCTGGCGGGCGTGCTCGTCATCGCCGCGGTCTGGTCACTGTGGCGGCCTTCGAGCGAGCCCGACGGCAGCAACGCCGCGGTGCCGAGCGGGGCGGGGCGGTGGGGCTTCGCGCTCGCGTTCTTCCTGGTGGGGATCTACGGCGGGTTCATTCAAGCCGGCGTGGGCTTCCTGATCCTCGCCGTGACGTCGGCCGGCGGACTGGACCTCGTGCGCGGCAACGCGGTCAAGGTGCCGCTCGCCCTGGCGTTCACGACGGTGGCGCTCGCGCTCTTCGCGATGAGCGGGGAGGTCGACTGGGTCGTGGGCGCATCGCTCGCCGCCGGCAACCTCATCGGCGGGCTGATGGGCGTGCACCTCACCGTGCTGAAGGGGCACCGATGGGTGCGCAGCGTCGTAACGGTCACGACCGTGCTCTTCGCGATCCGCCTGCTCTGGACGGCCTGAGGGAACCACGGGGGGATCACACCCCTGGGGCCGGGGGGCTCCGAGGAGGTTCCGCCGCAGCTCCCTTGCGACAGCTCCAGGAGCGGAGGCGGAACCCCCGCAGGAGCCCCGCCTCCACGGCGCAGGAGCGGAGGCGGAACCCCC
>CAZFIS010000138.1:0-8825 GCA_964519125.1 uncultured Gemmatimonadaceae bacterium
TTTCACTCGCCGTCAGGCGTTCTTTTCACCCTTCCCTCACGGTACTCTTCCCTATCGGTCACGAACTCGTATTTAGCCTTGGAGGATGGTCCCCCCTGATTCAACCGGGATTCCTCGTGCCCCGGCCTACTCGGGTACCCTAGCACCTCCCTACTCGCGTTTCGCATACGGGACTCTCACCCTCTCCGGTGTGCCGTTCCAGGCACCTTCCGCTACGCTTTCGGTCAGCTCCCCTAGGGCCCCACAACCCCGACCAGGCTCTCGCCCCGTCGGTTTAGGCTCTTTCCCTTTCGCTCGCCGCTACTCAGGAAATCTCAAGTTTGATTTCTCTTCCTCCAGGTACTGAGATGTTTCAGTTCCCTGGGTTGGCTTCCCTCTCGGGATGACGCAGTATCACCCGCGCCGGGTTCCCCCATTCGGATACCCCCGGATCATCGCTCGCTTGCAGCTCCCCGAGGCTTTTCGCAGCTTGCCACGTCCTTCTTCGCCGGTTCGTGCCTAGGCATCCATCCTGTGCACTTTCCCGCTTGACCAGCACTCCTCGCTCCAGTTCGCCCCCCTCTCGGAAGACTCCCCTTCACGCCTCGTACCAGCCCTTCCGAAAACCCACTCCACCTTCTCTGGCTGGCTGGCCCCTCGTCGCCTCACTGCACGACAAGAAGCCTCCACCTAAGGCTCTTCCCTTCCTCTCCCTCTACCCCTGTTGTCAAAAAGCCTTGTCGCGCAAACCGTTTCACGGTTCTTGCGGAGCAGGTAAAGATAGAGAAGCGGAGGGTCCGGGTCAACGCGTCCCGCCGGGAATTTCCAGACCTACAATCCACCCTCGGCGAGCAGCTTCTCCACCTCGTCGGCAGTGACGAAAAAATCGCCGAGCGAGTTGCCCGCGTCGGGCGTATGCCAGTCCGATCCGCCGCTCATCAGGAGCCCCCGAGCACGGCAAATTCCTTCGAGGCGTAGCACATCCGCCGGCCGGTGCGTCGGACGATACACCTCGATTCCCCGCAGACCGGCGTCGATCATGCCCGGGAGGAGACCATCCAGGAGATCGGCCGGAGGATGCGCCCAGACCGCGATCCCGCCCCCGGCGAGCACGAGCTCCACCGCGTCACGAGGCGCAAGAAGATCCGTGGGCACGAAGGCCGGACGACCGTCGCCGATCAGGGTATCGAACGCCTGTGGGAGGGAGGAGGCATGCCCGTGGGCCACGAGCACCTTGGCCAGGTGCGGCCTGCCCAGGCTCATGCGGTCGGGTCCCGCGACCTTCTCCACCTCCTCGAAGCGGACCTCGATCCCCTGGGCGGCGAGCCTCTGGATCATCGCCTTCATGCGCTCCGCCCGCATTCTACTCGCACGACTACCGTGCGCTGTGAGCGCCGGAGAAGAGGGATCGATGAAGTAGCCCAGGACATGTACGTCCCTGCCCCGGTGCGTGGAGCTCACCTCGAGAGCGGGAACGACCTGGACATTCCTCGCCGTCGCCACCTCCTGGGCTCTCGCAACCGCCGAGGTCGTATCGTGATCCGCGAGCGCGATCACGTCCAGCCCGCCCCGGGCGGCTCCATCGACCACGTCCGCGGCGGACCACGCCCCGTCCGATGCGGTCGTATGGATGTGTAGATCCAGGCGCATCAGGTCGTGGGCGGCGCTCCCGGCCCCGCATGCTCCGTCAGCACCGTGACGTGATCCTTCTCGACCTTCATGACGCCTCCGGACACCTGGAACGAGCGGCTTCCGCCCGTCTGAAGATCCACGCTCAGCTCACCCGTGCCCAGAAGTGCGAGCATCGGAGCGTGCTTCGGCAGCACGCCCACCATCCCGTCCCAGGCGGGCACCACCAGCGACGCCGCGTCGTCCTCGAAGACGATCCGTTCGGGTGAGACCACCTTGACGCTCAGAACGCCTTCGGCCACCTAGTCCTCCTTGGCCAGACGCTCGCCCTGAGCGATTGCGTCCTCGATGCCGCCCACCATGTAGAACGCCTGCTCGGGGAGATGATCGAATTCCCCTGCCGCTACGCGCTCGAACGACTCGATCGTGTCACCGATCTTCACGTACTTGCCCGCCCTGCCCGTGAACGCCTCGGCGACGTGGAACGGCTGCGACAGGAAGCGCTGGATCCGCCTCGCCCGGCCGACGATGATCTTGTCCTCCTCCGTGAGCTCGTCCATGCCGAGAATCGCGATGATGTCCTGGAGGTCCTTGTAGCGCTGCAGGATCTCCTGCACCCGCGTCGCGACTTCATAATGGCGCTCACCCAGGAACTGCGGATCCATGATGCGTGACGTCGAGTCGAGCGGATCCACGGCGGGATAGATCCCCAACTCGGAGATCGCCCGGGACAGTACGGTGGTCGCGTCCAGGTGCGTGAACGCCGCCGCCGGTGCCGGGTCCGTCAGGTCGTCGGCAGGCACGTAGATCGCCTGCACCGACGTGATGGAACCGCTCTGTGTGGAGGTGATCCGCTCCTGGAGCTCGCCCATCTCCGTCGCCAGTGTAGGCTGGTAGCCCACGGCGGAGGGCATGCGGCCCAGGAGAGCCGAGACCTCGGAGCCCGCCTGCGTGAAGCGGAAGATGTTGTCGATGAAGAGCAGCACGTCCTGGCCCTCGACGTCGCGGAAGTACTCCGCGATGGTCAGCCCCGAAAGGCCCACCCGCAAGCGTGCTCCCGGCGGCTCGTTCATCTGCCCGTAGACCAGCGCGGTCGAGTCGATCACGCCGGACTCGCTCATCTCGAGCCAGAGGTCGTTCCCCTCGCGGGTACGCTCCCCGACGCCGCAGAACACGGAGCGGCCTCCGTGCTCCATGGCGATGTTGTTGATGAGCTCCATGATGATGACGGTCTTGCCCACGCCGGCGCCCCCGAACAGGCCGGTCTTGCCGCCCTTTACGTACGGCGCCAGGAGGTCGACAACCTTGATGCCGGTCTCGAAGATCTCGGTCTTGGGTTCGAGCTCGTCGAACCTCGGCGCCTCGCGGTGGATCGGCCAACGCTCGACCGACACGCCGCCTTCCCCGACCACGGGCCCCTTCTCGTCCACCGGCTCACCGAGCACGTTCAGGATGCGCCCGAGAGCCGGCTCGCCGACGGGCACCGTGATGGAGGCACCCGTGTCGAGAACGTCCATCCCCCGGGTCACCCCGTCCGTGGAAGACATGGAGACGGCGCGGACCTGGCTTCGACCGATGTGCTGCTGCACCTCGGCCACCAGGGAGATCTGCTGGCCCCCGTCCGTGGTCTCTTCGATCTTCAGCGCGTTGTAAATCTCCGGGAGGTGCTCCGCCTCGAACTCCACGTCGAGCACGGGACCGATGACCTGGACGACTCTACCGATGTTGTGATCAGCCATGTTTCCCTGTCTGTGAACGTCGTTCGCCTGGCCGCCTCACTCGAGTGCCGCCGAACCACCGACGATCTCGGCGATTTCCTGTGTGATCTGTGCCTGCCGAGCCCGGTTGTACGTGCGCGTCAGGTTCTCCAGCATGTCTCCCGCATTGTCCGTCGCGTTCTTCATCGCGGTCCTCCGCGAACCCTGCTCCGCAGCCACGTTCTCCACGAGCGCCCTGTATACCGTGTTCCTCACGTACAAGGGAAGCAACTGCTCCAGAATTCCTTCCCCGCTGGGGGACAGGATGAACGCATCGGCCGACGCACCGCCCTCCTCCGGGCGGATCGGAAGGACTTCGCGGACGTGCGGCGGCGTCGACATCGCAGACCGGAAGTCCGAGCTGATGACGTAGGCCACGTCGATGTCGCCCGACGCGAAGGCCTCCACGAGCGGCTCGATGAGCGACGCCGCGTCCTCCACGGAAGGGTTGTCGCTGATGTCCATGCGCGCCGTCTCCATCGGCTCGCCCCGGAACCGGAAGAAGGCGATGCCCTTCTTCCCCGCGACGTGCAGCCGGGTCTCGACGCCGTCGGCACGCAGACTCTCCAGCAGGTAGCGCGCCTCCCGGATGAGGTTCGCGTTGAACGCGCCGGCGAGTCCACGGTTCGCCGTGAGGAGGAGAACCGCAGCTCTCCGGACCTCCTTGGGCTGGCGAAGCACGGGGTACTTCTCGGCGAGCTCCGGCGAGTGCAGGCTCCGCACGATCTCCTTCAGCGCCGCGGCGTAGGGACGCGCGGCGTACACCCGATCCGTGGCACGCTTGAGCTTGGAGGTCGCCACCAGCTCCATCGTGCGCGTGATCTGTCGGGTGTTCTCCACCGACTTGATCCGCCGTTTGACTTCCCGTGCACCGGCCACGTCGTCGCCTCGTCCTCTCTATGGCTCGAAACGGCTCAGACCGCGCCCGCCGCGGCCGCCTCCGGGGAGGCCTCCTCGGAGGCCGCGAAGCTGTCGTTGTATTCCTTGATCACCTCGACGAGTCTCGACGTGAGCTCGTCGGTGAGATTCTTACCCTGCCGGATCGAGTCCAGCAGGTCCTGGTGCTGAGTGGACAGGTGCTCGTGGAACCCCAACTCCCACGCACGCACCCTGGTCACGGAGACGTGGTCCACGTGTCCCTGGGTCACGGCGAAGATGGCGCAGACCTGGTGCTCCACCGGCATCGGCTGGTACTGGGGCTGCTTCAGCATCTCCACGGTGCGCGAGCCACGGGCGAGCTGCCTCTGCGTCGCCGCGTCCAGGTCCGAGCCGAACTGAGCGAACGCTTCCATCTCGCGGTACTGGGCCAGGTCGAGCCTGAGACGGCCGGCCACCTTCATCATCGCCTTGATCTGGGCGGAGCCCCCGACGCGCGACACCGAGATGCCGACGTTCACCGCGGGCCGAACCCCGGAGAAGAAGAGGTCCGGCTCGAGGAAGATCTGCCCGTCGGTGATGGAGATGACGTTGGTCGGGATGTAGGCCGACACGTCACCGGCCTGCGTCTCGATGACCGGAAGCGCGGTGAGCGACCCACCGCCCAGCTCGTCCGAGAGCTTCGCGGCGCGCTCGAGCAGACGCGAGTGCAGATAGAAGACGTCGCCCGGGTAGGCCTCGCGTCCCGGAGGCCGCCGCAGCACCAGCGAGAGCTGGCGGTACGCCTGGGCGTGCTTCGACAGGTCATCGTAGATCACCAGCGTGTGCTTGCCCTGCCACATGAAGTGCTCGGCGATCGCGCACGCCGCGTACGGCGCGATGTACTGCATGGGAGCGGGGTCCGACGCATTGGCCGCTACGATGATCGTGTACTCCATCGCGCCATGCTCTTCCAGCGTCTGCACTACGTTGCGCACCTTGCCCGCGCGCTGCCCGACCGCGCAGTAGACGCAGATGACGCCGGTGTCCTTCTGGTTGATGATCGTGTCGACGGCGATGGCGGTCTTTCCGGTTCCGCGGTCACCGATGATGAGCTCGCGCTGGCCCCTCCCGATCGGGATCATCGAGTCGATCGCCTTGAGGCCCGTCTGGAGCGGCTCCTTCACGGGCTGCCGCTTCACGATGCCGGGCGCCACGATGTCGATCTGCCGAGAGCCTTCGATGGGCTCGATGGGTCCCTTTCCGTCGACGGGGTTGCCCAGGGGGTCGACAACCCTGCTCTGGTAGCCCGTGCCCACGGGCACCTCGAGCACACGGCCGGTGCGGCGCACCTGATCGCCTTCCTGCAGGTGCACCCAATCACCCATGATGACCGCACCGATGTTGTCTTCCTCGAGATTCAGAGCAAGGGCGGTCACCACGTCCCCGGTCTTGGACGACGTGATCTCGAGCATCTCGGAGGCCATCGCCTTCATGAGCCCGTAGATGCGCGCGACACCGTCCTTCAGCTCGAGAACCTCCCCTATCTCCTCGGAGTGCAGCTCCTCGTCGTAGTGCTCGATCTCACTGAGGAGAACGTCCTTGATCTCGCTGGCACGAAGCTGGGAGTCGTTGGCCATCGTTCCTATTCGGTCCTGAGTGTCATCGGGTCGGCCCGGCGGGAATCCGGGCTCTCATGAGTTGCCGCCGCATCCCTTCGAGGCGACGGCGCACCGACCCGTCGTAGATCGTGTCGCCCGTGCGGATCACGATGCCCCCGAGAATCGAGGGCTTCGTGCGCACATGGGGCACCGCTTCCTTGCCCAGCACCTGGGACAGCCGCCGTACGACCCCCGCAAGAGTCCCGTCGTCGAGAGGACGCGCGACGGTCACCTCCACGTGCTCGCGTCCGTAGTGCTCGTCGAGCAGAGCACGGAACGCCCGGGCGATCCTGCGCAGCAGCCGTTGGCGCCGCTTGTCGATGGTGACGAGCAGGAAGCGCACCAGGTCCGGAGGCACCTTGCCCTCGAACGCGCCCCGCACTGCCGCCTTCTTGTCCGCGTCCGAGATACGCGGCGTCTCGAGAAAGAGACGGATCCTGGCATTCTCGTCCAGGAGTCGCGCCACGACTTCGACGCCCTCTGCGTACGCCTCGAGCCCCTCGTGCCGCTGGGCGAGAGCGAAGAGCATCTCCGCGTAGTTTCGCGCGACGGTGTCGTCTCTCACGCGCGGGCCCCTCCCTCTTCCGGCAGCTCTTCGAGATAGCGTTCGACGAGCGCTCTGTCCTTGGCCTGGTCCATCCGCTCATGCATGAGCTGGGCGGCCGCTGCCAGCGCGAGGTCCACCGACTCCCGACGGAGCTGCTCGATGGCCCTGTCCCGCTCGCGTTCGATCTCCTGGCGCGCGCGCTCCACGATGCCCTGGGCCTCCTCGCGCGCCTTCTCCGCGATCTCCTTGCGCACCCGCTCACCCGCGGCCTTGCCCTGAGCCAGAAGCTCGCTCGCCTGCCGGTGCGCGTCCGCCAGCTGCTGGCGCTGCTCCTCGAGGAGCCTGGCAGCTTCCTCGTTCTGCTGGGCCGACTCGTCCAGAGCTCTCTGGATCGCCTTCTCTCGCGCCTCCACGGCCCCCAGGATCGGTCCCCAGGCGAACTTCGCCAGAACCGCCAGAAGCCCGAGGAAGACCAGGATGGTCCACGCGCTGAGACCCACGTTGATGTTGAACAGGCCGGCGCCCCCTCCCGCCGCCTCACCTTCCTGGGCCCAGAGGGCCAGGGGCGTGATGGCCAGGAGCGTGAGCGTGGCCGGTACGATCCGACTCGCTCTCATATGCCTCTCCGTCGTGTCCTCATCCCGGAACGGACGTCCGGACCCGCGGCGTTGGACCGCGCGGCCGGAACCCACCTCGCACCCGAGTGGCGCGAGGCATCTGTTCCGCTCGGGATCAGACGAACTTGAAGAGAACCGCGATGACGAGGGCGAACAGCGCGACTCCCTCGATGAGGGCGGCCAGGATGATCGCGTTCGTCGAGATCGTCCCCGCGGCCTCCGGCTGCCTCGCAATCGCCTGCGTGGCTCCGGAACCGATCTGCCCGATGCCGATACCCGCGCCGATCACGGCGAGGCCGATGCCGATGCCCGCCCCGAGGAGGCTCAGGAAGTTCTTGGCCGTCGTGGGGTCCGAGGCAGCGTCTTGCAAGGCAGTGAGCGTTGCGTGGAGCATGGTCGGTGTATCCGTCCTTGGTTGGGTAGGGTTCGACTGCGTCCGTGAAATCAGTGTGCGTGGCGGACCAGCCCGATGAAGACCGACGTGAGCATCGCGAAGATATAGGCCTGGATGAAGGCCACTGCGAGCTCGAGGAACATGATGCCCAGGACCATCACGAACGAGCCACCGGCGATGGCGTACTTGCCGATGACGAGGTTCGAAAACAGGAAGATCACCCCGAGCAGGGAAAGCACGAGCGTCTCCCCGGCCAGCATGTTGGCGAAGAGACGGATCATGAGAGCGAAGGGCTTCGTCAGCTTGCCCAGGAACTCCACCGGGGTGAGGATCATCAACATGATCGCCGCGGCTACCGGGTGCAGGCCGGGCGGAGCGTAGAAGATCGTCTTCATATAGCCTTTGAAGCCGAGCTTCCGCATGCCCGACACCTCGATCACCACGAAGGAGACCAGGGCCAGGCCGCCGGTCACCGACAGGTTGCCCGTGGGGCGATACGCGTACGGGATCACGCCGAACAGGTTCATCGTCAGGATGAAGAAGAACAGCGTGAGGATGTAGGGCGTGTAGGCGTCCGCGCCCTCCCCGATCCCCCTGCGCACGACCTCGTCCCGGAAGAACAGGACGAGCGCCTCCATCGCGTTTGCGAAGCCCCTGGGCGCCCGGTCCGTGTACTTGTCACGCATCGCCCGGCCGATCGGGATGAACACGGCCGCCACGACGATGGCCGCCAGCACCACGAAGACGATGAGCTTCGTCGGGGACAGGTCGAGGCTGAGCCCGAAGACATGGAGGGGCGGAATGCGGAACGCGGAGAGATCGACGTTGAAGCCGTGCCCCATGAGCTTGAACTCGAGCTCTTTCCCGTCCGAGAGATGGTGCATGAGCATCTCGCGGAGCGCGGCCGAAGCGTCTCCCGCCTGGGCCGCCCCCGACCCGGCCTCCTGGACTGCGCGGAGCATGCCGAACGGCGTCATCGAACCTCGGTCGTGTCAGCGAGCTCGAGCCGGAAATACAGCGGCTCGAGCAGAAGCAGCAGGAAAAAGAAACCCGCCAGCGCGAGGAGCATCGCGACGGCGCCTTCCGCGTGGGACCGGAGGACGACGTAGGCCACTCCGACCACGACAGCCATACGAACCAGCGTTCCTCCCGCCCATACCACCAGGAACCGGCTGAAGCGGGTCCGGAAACGGACCAGGGCCGCGAACGCGATGACCTGAACGGGCAGCGCGATCGCCGCGGCCGTCATCACCCCTCGTCTCCCCGCTGGATCGAGAAAGTACCAAAGCACCAAGACGATCGACCCCAGCGAGAGGGAGCCCATGGCCGCATACCTGAGAGAGGCCTTCACTTCTGGTCGTCTTCCCGGTGACGGGGTTCGATGAC
>CAZFIS010000139.1:0-8705 GCA_964519125.1 uncultured Gemmatimonadaceae bacterium
CGGACATCGGCAACCTGACGTTCAAGGCCAGCCCGGCGATGGAGCCGTTCGGCTCCTTTCCGGCCGTGCTGGGCCACGAGATCCTCGCGCGCGTGATCGAGGTGGGGCCGGCGGTCCGGTCCGTCGAGCCTGGACAGCGCGTAGCCGTCGATCCGGTTCTGTCGTGCACGGTACGCGGATACGCTGCGCCAAAAGGTTGTCCCTCCTGTGCCGACGGGCACCCGAACACGTGCGCACGCGCGGGCGACGAGGGGAAGCTGGAGATCGGGGGTCACCCGATCGCACGGGGCACGACGATCGGGTATCACGCCGATATCCCCGGGGGATGGGGCGAGCGCACCATCGCGCACGAGAGCCAGCTCTTTCCGGTCGACGACGCGCTCGATGATCGCGCGGGCGTGCTCATCGAGCCGCTCTCCGTAGGGATGCACGCGGCGCTCGGGATGCAGCCGTGGGGAGGGGGCCCGGCGCTGGTCATCGGGAGCGGGCCCATCGCGCTCGGGACGATCTGGGCGCTACGCGCCGCGGGCTTCGGGGGGGAGATCCTCTCCCAGATCAAGCGGGGGCACGAGGCGAAGCTCGCCCGTGATCTGGGCGCGAGCGGCACGATCTCTCCCGGTGACGAAGCCCGGCAGGCCCTCGTCGATACCGGTGCGCAGGCCTACATGCCCATCATCGGCGACGAGGTCTACGCGGGTGGGGGCTTCCCCCTGATCTTCGACTGCGTGGGAAGCGCCGAGACGATCAAGCAGGCGCTCCGGTACGCGGCGCCCAGGGGCCGAATTGTCATGCTGGGATGCGCGGCCGAGATCAAGAAGCTCGACCTCACGTTCGTGTGGGCGCACGAGCTGACCGTGAAGGGCTTCGTGTGCTACGGGCGGGAGCAGTGGCGCGGCGGGTCGGCGCACACGTTCCGGATCACGCACGACCTCATGCTCGAGAGCGGCGCTCCGGTCGCCGAGATGGTCACCCATGTCTTTCCGTTGCGCCAGTACCGTGACGCGCTGGCCGCAGCGGCCGATCGCCGTGCGAGCGGCTCGATCAAGGTCGTGCTGGACCCAACGGTCGAATAGGTGAAAGGACGGATGTCGGGACCGCGCGTGGTGGTCGTGGGCGGAGGCGTGATCGGTGTGTCTTCGGCGTACTATCTGGCGCGGCGCGGTGCCGAGGTGGTGCTGCTGGAGAGGGAGGGCATCGCGGCGGGTGCATCATTCGGCAACGCGGGCACGATCTCGGCGGGCCACCCACCTCTGAACAAGCCCGGGCGGGTGCGCAGGGCCCTGCTCCAGATGGGGGACCCCACCAGCCCCCTCTACGTGAAGCCACGCTGGGACCCGGGCCTGTGGCGGTGGCTTGCCGAGTTCGCGCGCTACTGCACGTGGGACCATGTGGAGAGGTGCATGAAGATCATGGCGCCCATGGGCATGGACGCACTCGACCTCTACGACGAGCTGATGGCCGAGGAGGAGATCTCCTGCTCCTACCGGAAGGACGGGTATCTGGCCGTCTGCCGCACCGAGGAGGGGCTCGAGGACACGCGCCACGAGGCGGCCATCATCGAACGCTACGGATATCACCCGAGCGTGCTCACCGGTGACGAGCTACGCGCGTTCCAGCCGGGGTTCGCCGATGACGTCGTGGGGGGCATCTACTATCCGGAGGCCCGCACGCTGGACCCGCATCGTTTCGTCGTGGCGCTGGCGGAGCGCGCCGCCCGGGCGGGCGTGACGGTGCGCGAGGGCGTGCGCGTCGATGACGTCGTTCTGGAGGGGGGGCGGGTGAGCCGCGTCCGTACGCAGAACGGCGAGGTTCTGGGCGCGGATGCCGTCGTGCTGGCGACGGGCCCGTTCAGCCTCTCCCTGAGCCGGCGCCTGGGCATCCGCCTGCCGGTGCAGCCCGGCAAGGGCTATCACCGGGATCTCCCCGTGGGCGAGGGAGCGGCACCCCCGCTCGAGATCGCGTGCGTCCTGCACGAGCGCTCGGTGTTCTGCACCCCGCTGGACGGCGTGGTGCGCTTCGCCGGCACCATGGAGTTCTCGGGCCTCAACGACGTCATGCGCCCCGACCGCCTCGAGCAGCTCACCACCTCGGCTCGGCTCTACATGCCGACGCTCGGCGACGCCGCGCCTGTGTCGGAGTGGTGCGGGCTCCGCCCGATGGCCGCGGACGGTCTGCCCATCGTGGGCCCGATTCCCCACGTCTCTGGAGTGGTGGTCGCTACCGGCCACGGAATGCTCGGGCTCACGCTCGGGCCCATCACCGGAGCGCTCGTGGCGGACGAGATCCTCGAGGGGGAGGCGTCGCGAGCGTACGCGTCCGGCCTCGCCCCTGCACGGTTCGTCCGGCGCGTGTAGCCTACCGCACGTCCACCACGAGGCGCTGTGGGTTCCTGAGCTCGAGCACCCGCACCTCGCTTCCCTGCGCGAGGCCCGCCGCCCATGTCACGTCGTCGGCGGCGTCACAGGTCAGACCCTGCTGGACGACGCGCTGCTGCCCCTTCACGTCGCGTGTGCGCACCGGCACGAGAGCCTTGCCGTTGCGCGACGCGCGTGCGGGGGACAACTCGACCGTGAGGAGCACGTCGCCCTTCAGCTTGGAGGGCGCCTCCTTGCCGTCGCACGCGAGGGTGGCGCCGGCCTTCTGGAGCTTCACCCTATAGCCCGTGAAGGGCGTGCCCCCGACGAACGTGAACGTCGTCCGGTCGAACCCGTCGTGCCCTGCGACGTCCACGGACGTGAGCGTGGCCCACGCGGCCGAGGGCGCCGGGTTGCGGCGGACGCTGTTGTTCGTCCACGGCAGGTCCACCGAGATGTTTGCCGGGTCGAGCCCCGCGAGGTCCGAGTCCGCGAGCTGCTGGTGTTGGATGACCGGCGCGGACGCCTGGGCCGGCTGCTTCTCGGCGGTGTCGGCGTCCTTGTGGGCGCAGCCGACCAAAACCAGGAGGGCGGCGCACGGAAGGGCGGCGCGGTACAGGAGATGTCTTCTCATGTCCTCTATAGATCCAGGGGGATGACTTCGGGATGCACGTGGCTGTTGGGGTCAGGTCCTTCGACGTCCACGCCCTCGAGGCGGAGGAGCGCGACCTTGGCGGCGAGACCCCCACTGAAGCCGCCGAGCTTGCCCTCGGCGGCGATCACGCGGTGGCACGGCACCACGATGGGAACGGGGTTGGCGCCCACGGCCTGTCCGACGGCGCGAGCCAGCTCCGGCCGGCTGATGGCAGTCGCGAGGTCGCCGTACGTCGTGACGTGACCGTAGGTGACCTCGACGAGATGGCTGTAGACCTCGCGCTGGAAGTCGGTGGCGGCGTCCAGGTCCAGCGGGAGCTCGAACGCCCGGCGAGAACGATCGAAGTACTCGCGTAGCTCGGTGACGGCTCGGTGTAGCAGGGGTGGCCAGGCTTCGGGTGAATCGACGTGGGCGTCCTTGGGCAGGGGGCCGAACTCGATACGGCGAAGCCCTGCCGCCGACGCCCACACCGTCAGGGGTCCGGCGGGTGTGTCGCGGAGATGGGCGGAGGAGACCGACCCGGTGCTCAGGGTGCCTGCCCGGACGCGGTCTTCTTGAGCGCCTCCTGGAGCGCGTCGAAGCCCAGGAGCGCGCACTTCACCCGGACGGGAAACTTGCTCACGCCCTGCAGCGAGCGGAGGTCTCCGAGGCTCCTGTCCTTCGCTGCCTCGGCGTCCCCGTGCATGAGCTCGGTGAAGCGCTTGGCGAGATCATCGGCTTCGGATAGCGACTTTCCCTTGAGCAAGTCGGTCATCATGCTCACCGCCGCCTGGGAGATCGAGCATCCCTGACCGAGGAACCGTGCGTCCTCGATCCGTTCGCCGTCCACGCGGAGCTGGAGTCGGATCTCGTCGCCGCACACCGGATTGTGCATGTGGATCTCGACGGTCCTCTCGGGGAGCTCCGCCTTGTTGTGTGGATGGCGGTAGTGCTCGAGAATGAGCTGCTGATAAAGCGAATTCAGGGCTGGCGTTTCCATGCCGTCCTGCCGATTGCGAGTACCGAGAAACTCAATCTAGCGTGCGCATCGCCGCCGGCGACAGCACCCGCGGAGGTCGGAGCGCGCGGCCCCGAGCCCTGCGCCGTGCGCGGGCCGCTCCGATCAGTCGAAGATGGAGCGGACCACGTCCAGTCCCTCCACCAGGCGGTCGACGTCGTCCCGCGTGTTGTACAAGTAGAACGACGCGCGTGCCGTGGCGGCGATGCCGAAGTGCTTCATGACGAGCTGCGCGCAGTGATGTCCAGCGCGAATTGCGATCCCTTGTCCGTCCAGGATCGTGGAGATGTCGTGCGGATGCGCGTCTCCCATCGTGAACGAGATCACCGCCGAGCGCTCCTCAAGCGCCTCCGGTCCGTACACGCGCACGCCGGGAGCACACCGCACGCGCTCGAGCGCATACGCCATCAGGTCCCGCTCGTGCTCGATGATGCCGTCCATGCCGATGCCACCCAAGAAGTCGATGGCCGCGCCCATGCCGATCGCCCCGGCGATGTTGGGCGTGCCCGCCTCGAACTTGTGCGGCACCTGCGCCCACGTGCTCATATCGCGCTCGACCACGTGGATCATCTCCCCACCGCCCTGGTAGGGGGCCATTTCCTCCAGGAGCTCCCGGCGCGCCCACAACGCCCCGATGCCCGTGGGTCCGCACATCTTGTGCCCACTCAGCGCATAGAAGTCCACGCCCAGATCCTGGACGTCCACCTCGGCGTGCACGGCTCCCTGCGCCCCGTCCACCAGCACGAGCGCGCCGGCCTCTTTCGCCCGGGCCGCGATCTCCTTGACCGGGTTCACCGTGCCGAGCGCGTTGGACACGTGCGACACGGCCACCAGCTTGGTACGCTCCGAGAGCAGGGAAGGGAGGTCGTCCAGAACCAGGCGTCCCTCGTCGTCCAGCTCGATGTACCGCAGCGTGGCGCCGGTCCTGCGCGCCAGGAGCTGCCAGGGCACGAGGTTGGAGTGATGCTCCAGCACCGTGAGCAGGATCTCGTCGCCCTCGTGCACGTGGTCGAGGCCCCACGCCGTGGCCACGAGGTTGATGGCCTCCGTGGTGCCCCGCGTCCACACGACCTCGGAGGGGTCGGAGGCTCCGATCCAGGCGGCGACCTTCTCCCTCGCACCCTCGTACCCGAGCGTCGCCCGGCGTGAGAGCTCGTGGATCCCGCGGTGCACATTCGCGTTGTCGTGCAGATAATACGCCTGCACGGCATCGAGCACCGACCTGGGCTTCTGGGACGTTGCCGCGCTGTCCAGATAGACCAGCGGGTTCCCGTTGACCATCTGCTCGAGCGCCGGGAACTCCCGGCGGACGGCCGCCGCGTCGAATCGACTCATACCTCTACGTAGATCCCGTCGTCCCGGATCTCGACCGGGAACGACTTCACGGGGCGGATCGCGGGCAGACCCTTGTTCCTGCCGGAGCACGCGTCATAGCGGGCGCCGTGGTAGATGCAGACGACGTCACCGCCGTCGAGCTCACCGTCGGAGAGCGGGTACTCCTCATGGGAGCACCTGTCTTCGAGCGCGCAGACGCGGCCGTCCACGTTGGCGAGAACCACCGGCTGCTTGCCGGCCATCCGGCCGACCAACGTTCCGGGCGGGCACGCGTCAACGTCCGCCACGCGAACCCATTCAGGCAAGGCCCACCTCAGCCGAGTCCGCGCAGCTTGCGCTCGATCACGTGCGCCACCTTCTTCCCCACGCCTCCCATCGGCAGCCTGCTCAGCACCTCTCCCAGGAACCCGAGCACGACCAGGCGCTCCGCCTGGGTGCGTGTCAGCCCCCGGCTCATGAGATAGAACTTGGCTTCCCCGTCGAGCTCGCCGACACTCGCCCCGTGCGAGCACTTCACGTCGTCCGCCTCGATCTCGAGATTGGGCAGCGAATCCGCTCGGGCGTGCGGTGACAGGAGAAGGTTCCGATTCGTCTGGTATGCGTCGGTCTTCTGCGCGCCCTTGTGCACCCGGATGATGCCGCGGAAGATGGCCCGGCTCGACCCGTCCAGCGCACCCTTGTAGAGCAGATCGCTCGTCGCCTCGCGGCTTACGTGGTCCTGGCTCGTGTTGAAGTCGAAGTGCTGGTTGCCGTCCCCGAAGTAGAGCCCCAGCATGTCACTGTTCGCTCCGGGCCCCAGGAGACGGGCGTTGAGGTCCACTCGGGTCACGCTCCCTCCCAGCGCCACGTTGAGCGTGTCGAGCTTGGCGTCGCGCTGGGCGAGGGTGCGCTGGACCGACTGGTAGAACGCTCCGTCGCCCAGACGCTGGATCGAGACGTACTGGACCTGCGCGCCGTCACCGGCGAGTACCTCGACAGCCACGGAGATCAGGCTCTGGGTCTCGAAGGCGTCGGAGAGCATCTCGTCGACGTAGGAGACGTGGCTCGCGGCCTCGGCCACGATCAATGTCCGCGAAAACGTCGCCACGCCCGACTCGCTGAACCAGCGCGTCACGCGGATCGGCCGGTCGAGATGCACGCCGCGCGGCACGTGCAGGAGCACGCCATCCGTCCAGAGCGCGGCGTTCAGGGCCGCGAACTTGCCTTCGTCGGGCGGGACGGCCTTCGTGGCCAGGTACTCCTCGAGCAACTCGGGACGCTCGTGGATCGCCTGATGCAGTGACAGGAGAACCACGCCCTTCTCGGCGAGGGCCGCATCGACGTCGGTGTGCACGACGTGGCCGTCGATGAAAACGATGTGGCCCGACGCGTCGTCGCGGTCGAGCGCCATCGCCTCGCGCAGCGGCACGGGCCACTCCTCCATGTCGTCCGGCGCGGCCTCGGCCGAGCTGAGCGTCATGGCGTCGAGGTCGAGCATCTTCTTGAGGTCCGTGTAACGCCACTGCTCCAACCGCGTCGTCGGCATGGGCGTGCGCTCGTAGACGTCCCACGCCGCCGCGCGGCGCTCGCGCAGCCAATCCGGCTCGTCCGACGACACGCCTTCGACCGCGGCGCGATTGAGAGCTTCGGTCACACCCTCCACGAGTTCTCCGATCATCCCACGGACCCTTCCATCTCGAGCTCGATGAGGCGGTTCAGCTCCACGGCGTACTCGAGCGGGAGCTCTTTGGCGATGGGCTCGATGAAGCCGCGCACGATCATCGCGGTGGCCTCGTCGGGCGAGATACCTCGGCTGGTCAGGTAGAAGAGCTGCTCCTCGCCGATCTTCGAGACGGACGCCTCGTGGCCGACGTTCGCGTCGTTCTCCTCGATCTCGATGTACGGATAGGTGTCCGTGCGCGACGTGTCGTTGATGAGCAGCGCGTCGCACTCGACGTTCGAGCGAGCGTGGTGCGCTCCTTCGTACACCTTGCAGAGCCCGCGGTACGTAGAGCGGCCCGTTCCCTTGGAGATCGACTTGGAGACGATCGACGACGTCGTGTGCGGCGCGACGTGGACCACCTTGCCGCCGGTATCTTGATGCTGTCCGTTCCCTGCGTAGGCGATGGACAGGATCTCCCCGTGCGCGCCCTCGCCCACGAGGTAGCACGATGGGTACTTCATCGTGAGCTTGGAGCCCAGGTTCCCGTCCAGCCACTCCATGTTGCCACCCGCGTGCACCATCGCCCGTTGGGTGACCAGGTTGTACATGTTGTTCGACCAGTTCTGGATCGTCGTGTAGCGGAAGCGCGCGTTGTCCTTCACGACGATCTCGATCACACCGGAGTGGAACGACTCGGTCGAATAGACCGGCGCCGTGCATCCCTCGATGTAGTGGGCGTGCGAGCCCTCTTCACAGATGATGAGCGTGCGCTCGAACTGTCCCATGCGCTCCTGGTTCACCCGGAAGTACGCCTGGAGCGGCGTCTCCAGCTTCACGCCCTTCGGGATGTACACGAAGGAGCCGCCCGACCACACGGCTGAGTTCAGGGCCGCGAACTTGTTGTCGTGGGGCGGGATGATGGTGGAGAAGTACTCCCGGAAGAGGTCGGGATGGTTCTTGAGCCCATCTTCGATCGAGTCGAAGATGACCCCTTTGTCTTCCCACTCCTTCTTCAGCGAGTGGTAGACCATCTCGGACTCGTACTGGGCACCGACACCGGCCAGGATCTTACGCTCGGCCTCGGGGATCCCGAGCTTCTCGAACGTGTCCTTGATCTCGTCGGGCACGTCGTCCCACGTGCGTCCCATGTGGTCCTGCGGGCGCACATAGAAGTAGATCTCGTCCAACACTGCCTCGAGACCGGTGAGGTCGCCGCCCCAGGTCGGCATCGGCTTGGCGTTGAAGATCTTGAGCGCCTTGAGGCGGAACTCGAGCATCCACTCGGGCTCCTCCTTGTGGGCGGAGATCTGCCGAACGACATCTTCGTTCAGCCCTTTCTGGGCCTGAAAGAAGGCCTTGCCGCCCGTGACGAAGTTGTACTTGTACTGGTCGAGGTCGAGGTCGGTGATGACTTCGTTCTGCGGCATTGGGGCTCCCTGTGTTCTCTTGCGCTCAGACGCCGGCGGCGGCTTCGTGCTCGGTCCAGGCGTGGTATCCGTCCTCTTCCAGCTCGAGGGCGACCTGGGGACCGCCGGAGCGCACGATGCGCCCCTCCACCATGACGTGCACGTGGTGTGGCTTGATGTAGTTGAGCAGGCGCTGGTAATGCGTGATGAGGAGCACGGTCATGTCGGGGCTCTCCTCGAGCAGCTTGTTCACACCCGCGGACACGACTTTGAGCGCGTCGATGTCCAGACCCGAGTCGGTCTCGTCCATGACGGC
>CAZFIS010000140.1:0-8530 GCA_964519125.1 uncultured Gemmatimonadaceae bacterium
GAAGCCGAGCGGTTGGTAACCCCAACTCTGGTCCAGGGGGTGCTCCATGACGGGGAGCAGCTCGACGTGCGTGAACCCGAGATCCTTGACGTACGGGAGAAGCTCGTCGGCCAGCTCTCGGTAGTCCGGCCACCCTGGACCCGCCTGCTCCTTCTCCTCGCCGTGGCGTCGCCACCGCCACGACCCGAGGTGCACCTCGTAGACAGAGATCGGCTCGCCGTCCCACCACCGCCCAGGGCGGTCCCGCATCCATTCGTCGTCGCTCCACACGAAGAAATGGTCCGGATCCCAGACCTCCGATGCGGTCGCAGGACGCATCTCCACCGCCCGCCCGCACGGATCCGCCTTCTCCAGGCGATCCCCGGCGCTCGTGACCACCTCGTACTTGTAACGCGTCCGGACGCCCGCGCCGGGAACGAAGAGCTCCCAGACGCCGGTCGCGCCCCGCGAGCGCATGGGATGGCAGCGTCCGTCCCATCCGTTCATGTCGCCCATGAGGTTGACCACGGAGGCATGGGGGGCCCAGACCGCAAAGAGGGTCCCGTGCACCCCTTCATGCTCGATCGGCTGCGCCCCCAGGACCTGGTGGATGCGTCTCTCCTCGCCGCGAAGGAACGCATGGACGCGCGTCTCCTCGAGCACCGGCCCGAAGCGGTACGGGTCGTCGATGACCCACTCCGCGCCGTTGGCGTCCTCGACCGCCAGCCGGTAGTCGAAGAACTCGGTGGCCTCCGGAAAGGCGAGCTCCCAGAGCCCGCCCTTGTGCACCAGGTTCATCGGCGCGCGGTCCTCGGCCTGCACAACGGTGATGCGCCGCGCCCACGGGAGGAACGCCCGCACGATCCGGCCGGGCCGGTCGCCCTCGTAGAGCGCGTGAATGCCCAGCACGTCGAAGGGGGCTCTACACCGCCCTTCGACCAGCGCCGAAGCTAATGCTCGCGCGGACGCACTCATGCCCTTATCGGTCACGCGGTGGCTCCCCAAGTCTCGATTCACAGGATGTGACGCAAGGCGGATCTCTCGTCCGCCTTCAACATCCAGCCTCGTTTGGCCTATCTTGAGGTTGCCGAGATCGAGCGTCCACGTCCAGCCGGGGCCCCCCGAACCTTCTCGAACCCCATGACCAGCGATCCTCCCGAGGCAACCGATCCCGCCACCGAGCCGACTGCTCTCCGATACGAGGGCACGGTGGTCCACCTCGCCGCCGAGTATTGGCCCTACGCCCGCACGGGCGGGCTCGCGGAGGCCGTACGGGGCATCGCAACCTATCAGGCGGAGGCGGGAACGCCCACGCTCGTGTTCATGCCCCTCTATCGCGGCATTCAGGAGGGCTTCCCCGAAGTCGAGCCTGCCGGAGATCCCTTCCCGGTCCAGGTGGGGCCGCGCACGGAGACGGCGCGCATCTTCCACAACGTGTCGGCACCCTCCGAGCCACGGGTCCTCTTCGTCGAGCACGACGGATATTTCGGGCGCATGGGCGTATACGGTGAGGACGACCACGACTACCCCGACAACCACCTGCGCTTCGCCTTCTTTTGCGCGGCGGCGCTGGAGTGGCTGCGACGCGCCCCCCCCGGGCCGACGCTCCTGCACGCCCACGACTGGCACACGGCGCTGGCCATCGTCTATCTGCGCACGGTGCTGGCCGGGGATCCGTATCTCGACGAGGTCGGCACGGTGCTGACCGTCCACAACGGAGGCTACCAGGGGCACTACGGCCGTGAGGTGCTGCTGGATCTCGGGCTCCCCGATTGGCTCTTCCACTGGGACTACATGGAGTGGTACGGACGGCTCAACCTGCTCAAGGGCGGCCTGACCTTCTCGGACATGGCCACGACCGTGAGCCCCACGCACGCACGGGAGCTCCGCACCCGGACCGGCGGCTTCGGCCTCCAGGAGACGTTCAACGACCTCCAGGACCACTTCGTGGGGATCCTCAACGGGATCGACTACAACGTCTGGGATCCGCGCACGGACAAGTGGCTCGCTTCCCACTTCGGCGCCGAGGACCTCTCGGGCAAGGCCGCCTGCAAGGCATGGCTCCAGAGGGAGTGCGGGCTGCCCGTCGACTCGGACATCCCGGTCTTCGGGATGACCGCACGACTGGCCGAGCAGAAGGGATTCGATATCCTGCTCGCGGCGAAGATGATCCCCCGGCTCGACGCGCAATGGATCTTCGTGGGCGAAGGGGAGCGGCGCTATCGCGACGCGCTGCAGGCACTGGTCGACACCGCTCCAGATCGCATCGTCGCGCGCTTCGAGTTCACCGAGACGCGCGAGCACCAGCTCCTGGCGGGCGCGGACTTCCTCCTCATGCCGTCACTCTACGAGCCGTGCGGGCTCACCCAGATGCGCGCCCAGCGCTACGGCGCACTCCCGGTGGTCCGCCGCGTCGGTGGCCTGGCCGATACGGTCGAAGACCGGGTCACGGGATTCGTCTTCGACGAGTATCAGCCCTGGGCGTTGGAGGAGGCGGTGCAGTACGCCATCAACCTCTACGAGGACCGGACCGCGTGGGAGAGCCACGTGCGCGACGCGATGAGCCGGGACTGGGGGTGGGACCGCTCCGTGCAGCGCTACCAGCAAGTCTACCATCAAGCCGCCGAGTTGCGGCGCGCCTATCGCGCGATCCACCAGACCCCTGCCCGACCCTGAAACCCCGCCGGACCCCACTTCGATGAATCAACGCTCGGTGGTCGTGCACGGCCATTTCTACCAACCCCCCCGGGGCGACCCCTGGGAGGACGTGGTCCCCCGCGAGCGCTCCGCGACCCCGTTCCACGACTGGAACGAGCGCATCCACGCCGAATGCTACCGCGCGGTCGCGGCGGCGCGGCTCCTGGACGGCGAAGGCCGCATCAAGGGCATCGTGAACACCCTGGAGTGGATCAGCTGGGACGCCGGCCCGACGCTGCTCCGGTGGATGGCCCGCGAGGCGCCCGAAACCTACCGGGCCTTTCTGGAGGGCGACGCCCGCAGCCGCGAGCGGCTCGGTCACGGCAACGCGGTCGCGATGCCCTACCACCACATCATCCTCCCGCTCGCCAGCCGGCGCGACAAGGTGACCGAGGTCCGCTGGGGCATCGCCGACTTCCGTCGCAGGTTCGGGAGGGAGCCGGAGGGGATGTGGCTCCCGGAGGCGGCCGTCGACCTGGAGACGCTCGACGTCCTCGCGTCGGAGGGCATCGCATTCACGGTGCTCGGCCCGACGCAGGTGGAGGCGATTCCCGCGGGGGGGCTACCCGGTCGCGTCGCGCTTCCGAGCGGGCGCAGCATCTCCGTCTTCGTATACGACGGCCCTCTCTCCCACGACATCGCGTTCGGAGGGCTCCTGAAAGACTCCGACTCCTGGATGGCGCGTATGGCAGAGGACCCGGGGCAGGAGCGCCGCCTCGTGTCCCTCGCGACCGACGGAGAGACGTTCGGACACCACCAGCGTTGGGGGGATCTGGCGCTCGGTGCGGCGGTGGCCGTGATGCAAGGGCGGCGCGACGCGCGCCTGGAGAACTACGCCTCGTTCCTGGCCCGGAATCCGCCCGAGGAGGACGTGGAGATCGTCGCCCCGAGCTCCTGGTCGTGCATCCACGGAGTGGAGCGGTGGCGGGCCGAGTGCGGGTGCAAGCTGGAGCCGCTGAAGAACACCCAACAGAAGTGGCGCTCGGTGCTCCGCGACTCGCTCGACGAGCTGGCGTCGGACCTGCATGCCCGCTTCGAGGAGGAGGCAGGCACGGTCTTGCCCGATCCGTGGGCGGCGCGCGACGGGTACGGAGCCGTGCTTGACCGCGGATCGCAGGCCGAGCGCGCGTACGTCGGAGAACGCGCCGAGCGCGCGCTCTCGGAGGCAGAGGCCGGGCGCGTCGTGGCGCTCCTGAACATGGAGCGCGACGCGCTGGCCATGTTCACGTCGTGCGGATGGTTCTTCGACGACCTCGCGCGCCTCGAGCCCCTCCAGGTGCTGCGCTACGCCGCCCATGCCCTGGACCTGCTCGCCAGGGGGAACGACCTCCTCGAGGAGCGCCTGCGCGAGCGACTGGCGGCGGCACAGAGCAACGATCCTGAAGCGGGCGACGGACGGCGGCTGTGGGACGAGCGCATCCGAGGGCGACGGATCGAGGCGTCGGTGCAGGGCGGCTCGAGGCCCGAACACGCACTCACGCTCGCCGTGGAGCGGCTGGCGCGCAGGCCCTCGGACGCGGACGCGGGCCGCGCCGTGGAGCTCCTCGCGGTCCTCGAGAAGGGAAAGGCGGAGATTCCCTTCGAGGCCCGAACCGTGCTCGCGCGCGCCCTCCAGATGAGCAACGGTCGAGATGCGTCCGTGCTCCAGGCTGTCGCGGAGCGGATGGGCTTCAGTCGGCTCGCCTCCTCCACCCGGCCGACCGTCGCCCGCGGGCCGCTCGACTTCGTCTTCGGCCTGCACGTGCACCAGCCGGTCGGCAACTTCGACGACGTGTTCCGCTCACACGCGGACGACGTGTACGTGCCGCTCCTGAAGAAGCTGGCCGAGCGGAGGTTCCTGCCCGTCGCGGTGCACGTGTCCGGCCCCCTGCTCGAATGGCTGGAGGCTCACGCCCATCCGTATCTCGACCTGCTCGGCCGACTGGCCGACGAGGGCTCGGTGGAGATCCTCCTGTCGGGCTTCTACGAGCCGATTCTCCCCGTGCTGTCGCGCGCCGACCGCCTCCAGCAGATCGCGTGGATGGACGAATGGCTCCGCTCCCGTCTCGGCGTCGAGGCCCACGGTCTGTGGCTCACCGAGCGCATCTGGGATCCCGAGCTCGCCGAGGACCTCGTGGACGCCGGCGTGCGCTACATCTTCGCCGACGACCGCCACTTCCTCATCAGCGGCTTCGAGCACCGTGAGCTGCACCGACCGTTCCGGACCGAGTCCGGCGGCAAGGGTCTGGCCGTGCTCCCCATCGACGAGCGGCTGCGCTACCTCATCCCGTTCCGCCCACCGCACGAGACCGCGGATTATCTGCGCTGTCTCCAGGCGTCCGGCCAACCGCTGGCCGTGCTGGCGGACGACGGGGAGAAGTTCGGAGGCTGGCCCGGCACGGCGGATTGGGTGTGGAAATCGGGTTGGCTGGAGCACTTCCTCGACACGATGGAGGACCTTGCCGAGGACGGTATCGTGCGGCTGTGTGCACCGGCGCGCGCGGTCGAGGAGGTGCCGAGCGGCGGCCTCGCCTACCTGCCTACGGCGTCATACCGGGAGATGGAGGGGTGGTCGCTTCCACCGGCCGCCGCCCTCCGCCTGGAGCGACTCGACGAGTCCCTGAAGGGCTCCGGGGTGAGCGAGGACGCGCAGACGCTTCTGCGCGGCGGCCACTGGCGGAACTTCCTCGCGCGCTACGTCGAGTCGAACCGGATGCACAAGAAGACGATGAAGCTCTCCGCGCTCTGCCGCGAGCGCGGCGACCCACCCGAGGCCCGCAGGGCGCTGGGCAGGGCGCAGTGCAACGACGTGTACTGGCACGGTGTGTTCGGGGGGCTCTACCTGCGCCACCTGCGTAACGCGGTCTGGGCCAACCTGGCGGAGGCCGAAGGGCTGTTGAGGCGCGGAGAGACTCTCCAGGCTCGCGTGGTCGACATGGGTGCGGACGGCCGGGATGAGGTGTGGATCCACTCCGCGCGGTTCAGCGCCGTCGTGGCACTCACGAACGGGGGAGCCATCACCGAGCTCACCGACTTCCGCTCACGCAGGAACCTCTCCGACGTGCTCACACGCCGGAGGGAGAGCTACCACCGTGTCGAGGCCCCCCACCCCGCGTCGAACGGGGAGAGCGGAGGGGAGGGCACGTTCTCGATCCACGATCTCGAGGGAAGGCTCAGGCTGGACGAGCTCCCTCCGGTCGACTCCGAGGACCGCGCGATTCTGCTGGACCGGATCCTGCCCGGCGACCTCGGAATGGACGAGTACGCGAGCGGCAACTACGGGGTCCTGCGATCGTGGACCGCCGCAGAGGTGGAGGCGAGCGCGGACGCAGGCCCCGACGGAGTCGTGCTCCGCATGAGAGTCCCGGGTCACGGGTCCCTGGAGAAGGAGTTGCACTTCGACGCGGGCGGCACGCTCGAGGTCCACTATCGGTGGGATCCCCTCTCCTTCCCGCCGGATGCACGCTTCGCGCCCGAGCTGTCACTCGGCGAGGAGGTCGACCTCGAGTTCGACCCCGAGCCCGACGACGTGTGGCGCTACGAGATCCGTACGGTCTCGAAGTCCGAGCACGGATTCGAGGAGACCGTGCAGGGGGTCTCGCTCACGCCGCTCTGGCCCGTGACCGTAGGTCGGGCGACGCTCCGTGTGCGGCGGCGCCCGTAAGGGAGGCCGGAGGGGGGGCACCACCGCCCCCCCTCCGGTCCGCCTTACATCTGGCTCGTCATGATGAAGAGGGGCTTCGACCCGAAGGTGGTGTACTTGGGCCGCAACCGGTCCGGCTGGTAGAAGAGATCCACGTCCACCTTCTTGCTCTCCTCCACCACCACGTCGACGGGCACCGTGCTGTACACCCCGTTGCGCACGCCCACCAACAGGCCGCTCCGACCCTCCAGGATCAGGTCGAGCGCGAGGTTCCCGTACGCCATCGGCACGATCGAGTCGAGCGCGTCGGGATCGCCCGAGCGCACGAGGTACCCGAGCCGTTGGCTCACCACGTTGACGATCTCGCCGTTGGTGAAGCGCGACGACAGCTCGCTCACGGCATGGGCGACACGGTCGCCGATGCCCCCGAGCTTCTTGTGCCCGAACTGGTCGGTCTCGTGGCTCTCGAACGTCATCGCGTCCTGGCCGGTCATCGTGGCCCCCTCGGACACGAGCGCGACCGAGTAGTGGCTCGGGTTCTTTTCGCGGTCCTCGACGAGAAGCTCCGTGAGCAGGGCCGGATCGAACGGGTGCTCGGGAATGACGCAGCGGTCGGCGGCGCCCGCCATCGCTGGCAGCAGCGCCGAGAAGCCCGCGTAGCGCCCGAACACCTCGATGATCAGGAAGCGCTCGTGGGAGCCCGCCGACGTGCGGAGCGCGTGCGTGAGCTCGATCGTGCGCGTGACGCACGTGCTGAACCCGATGCAGTAGTCCGTGCCGGGGACGTCGTTGTCCATCGTCTTCGGGATCGCGACGACCTTCACACTCTCCTGGTGCAGACGCTGGGCGTAGGAAAGCGTGTCGTCGCCTCCGATCGGGATCAGGTAATCGACACCCAGGAACTCCAGGTTCTTCAGGACCTCGGGCGTGACGTCGTTGATCTCGTCCGTGTACTTGTCCTTCAAGTGATCGGGGACCGCGCCCTTGGGGAGGTGGCTCGCCCTCGTGCGCGACGTGTGCAGGAAGGTCCCCCCGGTGCGTCCGGCTCGGTGCACGATCTCCGAGGTCAGCTCCATGACGGCCCTCGAGTTGTCCGCACCCTTCTCGGGAACCACGTCCACGAGGCCCCGCCATCCACGGCGAACCCCCAGGACACGGTAACCTTCACGCAGAGCCCGGATCGTGACCGCGCGGATCGCGGGGTTCAAGCCGGGGACGTCGCCGCCACCGGTCAGGATCGCTATGGTGCCTTTCTTGGCCGACATCGTTCCTCCATGAGGGTCCTCTTCCACTTCTCTGAGCATGGCCGAACTCGGAAGCTACGAAGGAGGCCCGAGCCATTCCAGCGGTGAGGCGCGATGGCGGGTCACGTCCGAATTCCCCACGACCGGAACGCGGCCGGCTCGGCCGGCCGAGGAAGAGGGCCGCGACGCTCAGCTCGTCGAGGAGACCAGAGCGCTCAGCACCGGCCGCGCTTCGTCGAGGGCGTCCGAAAGCCGGCGCAGGCTCTCGGCGGCGTCCGTCAGGTCGCCCTTCGCTCCCATCTCCTCCAAGCCGGCGGCGAGCTCCCGCACGCGTCCCAGAGCCAGGATGGCGGCCGTCCCCTTCAGGGTGTGGGCCGCTCGCTCCAGAGCCTCGGCGTCCCCGTGGCCGAACGCGTCTTCGAGCCGGGCGAGCCGCCCGGCGCTCTCCTCCAGAAACATCCCGGCAACGATGGTGAGCAGCTCGGGGTCGCCGCCGGCATGGTGCAGCGCCGCCCCGGCGTCGAAGGTGGCTTCCGGATCGGACGACGTGGGCGGCATGATGGGCTCCTGTGAGGCGTCGATGCGCTGAACATCGGCACTCGCGCAATAGCCTGTCAAACGTCACCTTCTCCGACATCATCTCCACCGCGACGAGAGGAGTCATGCGCACATCGACCTGCCGCCTTCGCGTCCCCGACCCGCCCGTGCTGCTCACCGAAGGTGTGCTCCTCTCGGCCGCGGGCGTGCGCGGGGAGGCGTGGATGAAGCTCACGCTTCCGCTTTGCCCGGGCCTGGTGGCGATCAGCGCCGTGGCGATCGGTGCCCCGATCGCGATCGGGCTCTCGTAGGAGCGGGCGGACGATGTCTTCCGAACGCGAGAGGGCCGGGCTGCACCGCAACGTCTGGGTCACCAGCGGGACGAGCTTCCTCACGGACGTCTCGAGCGAGATGCTCCAGAACGTCCTCCCGCTCTTCCTGGCCAACGTGC
>CAZFIS010000141.1:0-8497 GCA_964519125.1 uncultured Gemmatimonadaceae bacterium
GAGCTTCAACCAGCCGCTGATCTGCTCCGGCGACCAGTCCTCCAAGAGCTTCTCCGCCACCAAACGGGCGAGGGCCGGGTTTCCGGCGAGCTTGCACGGCTTGGGTCTGGCCGCCGCCCGCCAGGCGCGCTGGTCGGCTGCCACCGCTCGGTAGCGCCGCAGGCCGCCGTTGCGGCGCACCTCACGGCTCACGCTGGATGGTGCCCTCCCCAGCCTGCCGGCGATGGCCCTGATGCTGTCGCCGCGCGCCAGGCCGCGGGAGATCTCCTCCCGCTCGTGAAGCGTCAACGCCAGCCTGGAGCGCCGATGAAGCACCGGTCTCATGCCGCCGGTGGCGGCAACAATCGTGCGGATCGAGCTGTGCCCCCTGCCCAGCGCATGCCCGATCTGCCCCAGGGACTCCCCGCGCCTGTAGCGCTGCCACACCTCCGAGCGCTGCGCCTCGGTCAACCTCTGAGCTCGCTGCACCACCGCCCCCTCTCGCCACTGAGAGAGTCCATCATGAAGTGTTGCAGCGACCCCTTGAGCCCAAGTCCATTGTCGGGCGCTCTGGTCCCTGGCGATGTCGCGGCAGCGAACCTCCATTACCGACACGATGGCAACTAACACTACTAGAATCCTCAGCCGGCTTCGGAGTCGCTTGCTGCTTCCCATGACTGCGTCAGCGGTAGGTGTGGCCGATACAGCTGCCTAAGGAACTACGCCAATCAGTTCGCCCACCGAGAACTGAAGCGAGGAACCGCGCACACGTACTTGGGCCAGCTGCTCAAAGCGCAGCCGAACGACGTTCACTCCAAGCAGGCATGGGCGTCAATGGAACGGTAGCCCGCCTACGAGGCGATGCACCGCCCGACAGACGCGTCGGAACTCTCGCGATGGTTCCGGGCCTTCCGCCCCTGGATACGCGTTCGAACCGCGCGACCGCAGCACCCGCCCCTCGGCCTCGAACTCCATCGTCCACGCCGTGCCATCCATAACCGGCAGGGAATATTCGGGCTCCCAGCCCCACACGCCCACCCTCTCAAGCACATCCCAGAATCGCTGCCACCGTTGACGCGTCGGGCGCACGAAACGCTTCACAGCCCCAAGCTCCTCTGGCAACCCGAACTCGTGTCCGGTGCCGAAAGCCTCATACACGAGCCTTCCACCAACCCACTCGACGTCGAACGACGGCCCGAAGTGACCACCGATCGCTGCGCGGAACACCTTCGGGGCCCCAGCTGTCGGCTCGGACGCCCCCTGCAGTCTTTCGTCTTCCGCAACCGCAATGTCGTTCAACAATGCCGAGATCCCAGCCAGGAACCATGCGTCCTCCCCCAGCCCGTCCACCATGTGCACAGACCTTGCCTCATGGAAGAGGACCATCCTGAGCTCGAGCCATGTCCCGCTCCAACGGCCGGTAATCCGATAGTCGCTCCACAACCGCTCGCTGAGCGCACCCAGATCGACGCCGAGTTCCTCAGCAACCGCGTACCCGTTGAGGCTCTGAGCGAAATCGAACCACTCCTCCAACAGCGGCGAAGGCACATGAAGAACCTGGGCCTCCGCTTCGGCAACCGACCCAACCAACTCAGGAGACATCTTCGACATTGCACGTATCACCTACGTCGCTTCGGCACACGCTTCGAGCACATCCAAAAGACTTCGCTCTGGCGTAGCTCCCACATGGTGGACGTTCCATAGCCCCGAGCCACGGATGGCCTCCGAAGGCGCGTACCTCCCTAGCCAACCACGACTCGGAAGGTCGGCAGCATGGCCGTCTGAAGCCAGCAAGGCGATCGCGCCGCGCTCGACTAACCCACGTCCCGACGTAGGACCGGGATCGTCAAGCACGGCGACCCATGCCACCCGCATACGACCGATGGCCTCGGACACCATCTGTTCCATGACCCGCTCGCCCTGCACCACCTCGCGCGGAGCGCTCCCACCACGGTCCCACTCGGGATAGGACGCCTGCAGCCCCTCCCGACCAATCAAGGCCCGGCCAACGTGCATGCGGAACACCGACCCCCGGTGATTCCCCGTACTGGCCCGCGACCCTCGATGCTGCCTCAGCCGATTCCACAACGTCGTGCGCGACCCCGCGTTCAAGGCATGCGTCCCTACCCGCACAACTCTCGGCACGTCCGGCCGACCCAAGCGCTGCTCGCCCGGCTCGAACACGAAGTAGACGCCTCGCTCCGGCCACGCCATGCGACCGTCGAGATCAGCGAACCTCGGCGCGCCCTGCCGCTCCATGAGTTCGCCGATGATCCCGTAGAACCGCTCCAGCGCCGCGCTCACCGCTCGCTCCTCAGCATCTCGTCCAGCCGCGCCAGCTGCTCCCCGATGCGAAGACCCTCCAGAGGAACCCGGACATCAACGCCCATCGCGCGAAGAGGCTCCTCGAGGAACTCGCGATAGCGCTTGCCCGCAAGGAACGTCACCCGATCCCCCGCCTTCAGGCGCGACCGAAGGTCGCCCATGACCCGGCCCGCCCATCCCCGGCGAGCAGCGACACCCAGCGAGTTCAACGTCAGATTGTAGGGGTCGAGCACGACATCTGGCGCCACCAAACCATGCTTCGCCGACAGCACATACCAACCATCGAAACCCCGCTCAGCGTAGGCTCGCGACTTCTTGAACAGAGCCGAGTCGTACAGGTCTCTCGCGGCAGCCGCGTGCGGAAGCTTGGCGCTCGCGCACGCAACGAGACAGATGTCAGCCATCTCCACCCCCAGGGCAACCCGCCACATCAAGCGTAATGGACCAAGAGGCCACCGAAATCGATCTCGTAGGTGTGTTCCCCATCAGTCCGCCCGCCTGCTCTCGGCGCGGCATCACCGACTACGTACAACTCCAACGTACGAAACGACCACAACAAGGCGGCTAGCCCAGTCCACCGGCCATGACCATCAGTCTGACTGCAAGGTCCTCGATCTCTTCGCGATAGGCGACGATGGCTCTCCATTGTTCAGGAATAGCGTCTGCCCCGTAGTACGCCCCGGCGAGCTGCCCGTAGATCGCCCCAGTCGTGTCCGCGTCATTCCCGAGATTCACCGCCCTGAGCGCGCCCTCCTCGAACGACGAGGTGCTCGCGAACGCGTAGAGCGCAGCCTCGAGCGACCGCACCACCCACCCGCTCCCGACGATGTCCGGAGGCTCCCTGCGCTTGAACGATCCTGCCGCCACCTCGTCGATCTGCGGGGCCAAAGGGTGTGCCTCCCAGTAGCCATCTACCGGACTGAAGTGCGGCGCCAACAACTCATCCTTCGAATGCCCCTCCAGCGCACCCACGATCAGCCCCGCGAAGTAGCGGCAGGCGTCCACGCACGTCCGCGCCCCGTGCGTAGTGCGCGAGCTCTCCCCCGCCAGATCCATCGCGCGCTCGGGCCGCTGGGCGAACGCCAGCGCCACCGGAGCCAGGCGCATGAGCGAGCCGTTCCCGGCCGCGTGCGGATCGGTCGAGCCGGAGAACGGCTCGCCGGTGTCGAGGTAATGCTGAAGTGCCGCAGCGGTGGTGCCGCCGATGTCGAAGAACTCGCCCGTACTGCTCCAGTACCCGTCCTTCCACCAGCGCACGTAGCGCTCCATCTGGTCCCGCACATCGAAGCCCTGCTGCTCCACCAGGCTCTCCGCCAGACAAAGCGCCATCGAAGTGTCGTCCGTCCACTGGCCCGCTTCCAGTCGGAAAGGACCACCACCCACGATGGTGGTGAGAGGCTCGAAGGTCCCAGGCGGCGAGAACTCCACAGCGGTACCCAGGGCGTCGCCGACAGCGAGCCCAAGCAAGGCACCCCGATAGCGGGACTCCATGCCGGCCGGCGCGCGCTTGGCCGCGAATCGCCGCACGTACGCCACCTGCGCCTCCGTCTCGATGGCCCCCGGCCGAGCCCGACGCACCTCCGCAATCGCGTCATCACCGCCGAAGCCTAGACGCGTAAGGACGCTGGCAGCGACCAGACCCGACCTCCCCAGACCACCCCGGCAATGAACCACGACCGTCCGCCCAGCCTCCAGATCGCTGGCGATCGCATCGACGAGCTCACCGAACTCCCGGTCCGCTGCAGGCGGCGGAACGTCCACGTCGCGGATCGGGAAATGCATCGCGCGAAGGCCTACCTGCCCGGCATGTTCCAGCAGCCCCGAGATCCCCAGGGCATCGAACTCCTGAGGCTCGAGAAGACTCACGAGCACATCGGCTCGCACGTGGCTGCGGAGCCTTCGAAGGTCCGCGTCCATATCGCGATCCCACGTACCCCCATACAAGCTAGGACCCTTCTTCCCTGGAGCGAACGTCAGGCCAAGGCGTCCCTCGCACGGAAGCCCGCCGACGAAGTCCACACGCAGGGGGTGGCTTATCGATGTCTTCGTCGCCATCCCAAAGCTCCCTTCCCAGTGTTCGAAGCATCGGGCTTCCGTACGGCTGATCGGATCCCGCCAGTCACTTGAGTGTATCGATGTATGGACATCCTCGATCCCACAATCCCGTCGTTTGGCAACCAGGCGGTTCAAGGGGCACACCGTCGGTTCGCGGGGAGAGCGGCTCCCGCTCATACAACCCTCGAGGACATCGTTGCACGATCCTCAACGTCCTCAGGGCGCCGCTGGACGCCATTGGATCCGGGAGCAAGAATCCAACTACAGGACAGGTTTGGAGCGATCGTGGTATCGAGCGATCGCGGGGGCAAGACCCTTACTGTTGATTCGGGCAGGGCTAGCCTCTACGCTCTAGACACGAGTGCAGGAGACACCGTGTCGCGGAAGGCAGCGCAAACGCCAACGCCGGAGAACAGCGCAGGCGGGATGAGGATGCCGATGACCAACAGGTCCGCTTTCACCAACAGCCCGGACGCCGAGTTCGGGCATGCCGAGCGTGTCGCGCAGCTATCGCCCATCCGGCAGGCGCTAGGGCGGCTGCTCCAACTGGAGATCGAACACGAGTTCGGCACACAGGACGCGTACCATCGCATCCTGAACGACGGGATTCCGGCTCGTGCCCTAGCGCATGGTCACGTCTACGCGACCCTGCTCGCCCGTCCCGCCGATGACGCGCTCGAAGTCCGCGCTCACCTTCCGGAGAATCTTCCGGCCCCGGCCGTCACGTGCCCGTTGGCCAGCACGTCTCCCGGCGGGCGCAAGGAAGTGATCGTGTACCACTTCCGGCCCGAGCGAATGCGACACCTGCAAGAGCTGATCGATGTATTGAAGACAGCACGATCGGAAGCCGCGTGATGACGACGACACCACTGCACCGGATCGAGGAGGAACGCGCCAAGTACGCCCCGGCTCACGTCCGGTGGCTGTTCATCGCGGAGGCCCCACCGAGCAATCCGGAGCGCTTCTTCTACTACGAGAACGTGCCCACCGGCGACAGCCTATTCCTGACGCTGATGCGCACCCTCTATCCGCAGGACTATGCAGCGCTCGACGCTGCCGTCCTGCGCGCGCAGAAACCGGCGATCCTCTCGCGCTTCAAGGAGGAGGGATGCTTCCTCGAGGACGCGTCCAGCGCGCCGATTCAGGGCAGTCCCTCCAGTAAGAAGCGGGCACTGCGCGCCGCGCTCCCATCGCTCCTGGAGCGCCTCGAACCATTGCGCGAGGATCACCCGAAGGTCGTCCTCATATCGGCCACCGTGTACGAGGTGTCCAGCGCCGCGCTGAAGCGCGCCCGATGGAACGTCCTCAACGAGGAGGCCGTACCGTTCCCCGGCTCAGGACAGCAGGCGCGCTTCCGGGACGTCATGGCGCGTCTGCTGCTAGCGAACGGCTGGTCGGCGTGAGCCCCTCAGCAATTCAGAAGCAACGCATGCGCAGCTCCGAGGAGCAACTGCGTAGACGCCTGTGGCTAGACCTGCCACACGTGCGACCGCTGGTCGAGATCGTTCGCGTCATCCAGCGCGACCTCGGCTCGCACTACATCATCCCAATGCCCGATCCGCTCGACGGCGGCTGCGACGCGCGCGTCTTGATCCTGCTAGAAGCGCCCGGGCCACGCGCCATCGAGACCGGCTTCATCTCACTCGACAATCCAGACCCCACGGCCAACACGCTGCGCGAGTTGCTCGCCAACGCGGGCGTGGCGCGCTCCGACGTGCTGATGTGGAACTCGGTGCCGTGGTTCATCGTCGACGACAACGGCAACAACGTGGCGCCGAACAAGGATGAACACGTCCGGGCGCGACCGTACCTGGCCTTCGTGCTGCACCAACTGCCGCGCCTGCGCGCCGTTCTCCTCATGGGCAAACACGCGCAACAAGGCTGGGACACATTCGCTTGGCCTCGGCCCATGAGCACGTACCGCACGAACCACCCCAGCGCGCGAGGGTTGGCACGCGCCGAAGCGCAGAAGGAGGCGCTCGCGACCATCCGTGAACTCGCAGCCGAGTTGCGCCGACCGACCCAAGCTGAACCATGATCTCCCATATGTCCGGCGGATACGCGTGTCGGAACGGAGTTCGCCACTACGTCGTTTGCACTGTGGCGGGATGGGCACGCCGATAGCGTTGGTGATCCCGTCAATCGCGTTCGCCAACAACAACGACTTCATCTACGAACGCCAAGCGCGAGGACGCCTTGGAGAAATCGCGCCACGCCTTGTCACGGAAGCCGCCATCAAGCAGCGTCACGTGAGTAGTGCCGTGCCCAGGCGCGTCAAGCCCGTAGTTGACCTCCAAACCTCCGCGCTCCGTGAGAACGTACCTGGCGTGCATCCGTGTCCCATCTTCAGCCTCCCCCCAACGCACAAGCGTCAGAGAAAGGCCGCTAGGAACAACCCCGCTGAGACGTGCGGCAGCTCCACCCCACTCCTCAGCTGAACCGTCTCTTGCTTTGCTCGAGAGGTGCAGTTCTACGAGTGCGCCCCCGGAACCCGGCGCATCTCGTCGGCGGCGCGCGTCAAACATCCTCAATAGCGCCGCAAGTCCCCGGACCCACCGCGGCCCCGCCGGATCGAAATTCGGATCGACCAGCTTCAGTCTGTAACTGATCTCGAAGAGCGGCGCGCAGACCTCGGCTAGAGAGCGGCCATCCCGGTCGATCTCCGCATGCCTATCGACCTGCCACAACGGTGTCACCTCATCAACCTCGTCCGCGGCCAGCACCTTGTCATTCCCGTGCGGGTTTCCATCTGCGACGATCGCCCTCAACGCCCCCGAGTTCGCTTCGGCATTCTCAAGCCAAGAGTGGTTGCCATCATAGGGATGGCGTACGTTCCGCACGCACGCCTTCTCTCTCGCCGACAACAAGTCAATCTCGAGCCTCTTCATCTCCACTTCTGAGAGGTCAGCTGCCCTCGCGGCGTCCCAGACCGACCTTTGCCACCGGTTGAGCTTGGGTATCTCTGCGATGAGGCGCCCATGCTCAACACCCAACTGTGCGAAGAAGAACCGCCGCCGAAAGCGATCAAAGATTACGGATGGGTCGAGGGCGAACTCATGAAGCATCAGAACAGCTCTTCCGCCCGCTCGGTGAAGAAGCCCTCCGGCCAACGCTCCGTGAAATCCCCATCTTCCGTAACGGGCAACTCGATGACCCTTGACCCGGAGGGCGTCGATTCCACGTAGATGACGGAAACATCTTCTGGGCGCAAGGCCAACGCATCGTCAAGCAGGACCCCTTCGCTGGTCTCGCGAATCCTTCGGAGAACTCGAAGAATCAGGTGCTCGCTGTGGGTCTCGATAACGAACCGGTTGCCAGCATCGCCCGTCGCCGAACGAATGAAGACATCTCCCAGCTCCGCCTGGAGACCCGGATGCAAATGCAGTTCCGGCTGTTCGATCATGATTTGGCGGCGTTGTGAGCCGAAGGCCGAGACGAGAACAGGCAAGACCTGTGACACGCCAACACCGATGTCGCGATGGCTAACACGTGTGCCGCTCCGGAGGTCTTCCAGAACGAGATCCCGACTCGAGGGCGGCACACGCTGGAGAGCGTCCGAGAAGCTCTCATCTGGCCTTCCAGCCATAGCGTCGAAAGTCTGCTCGATGTCCTCACGCGCGTACTGGACGCGCTCCCGAAAACGGTAACCGGTTCTCAGGAAGTCAGAGCCAAGCCAAGCATTCACCTGCTGCCGGACCTCAGCGTTGCGGAGCATCGTCTGCCACGCGTGAGCACCGCCGGCTTCTCGAAATGTCTCGGGGTCCGCCGTGGGATTGAGATGACGCTGAGGGTAGGCCCGCAACGGACCCAGATAATCGAGGCGCTCCAGAGCCGAAAGCATGATCGGCCGGACCATACTGGCAGCTTGCATGACCGCCAAAGCCAACAGGTCCGGGAGCCAGTAGCTCTCGCTCTCCATGCTGAAAGGCTGATCGTAGCGGTTGGAGAACGCGAGTACGTTCGCCAAGGCGACTTGATCATCCACCGGAGAGCGCAATCGCCGGTCAAAACACAACTCTTTCAGCTCCTCGAGAACCGTCTCGCGAAGAGCCTCAACCCATGGTCTGATGGCGTCCTTCTTGTCCAGGTATGCAATCAGGTCCAAACCATCAACCAGATCACCATCGATCCTTATGGT
>CAZFIS010000142.1:0-8317 GCA_964519125.1 uncultured Gemmatimonadaceae bacterium
CGTAGCGGTGCGTCGCCGAATCGACCATGGCGCGCGTCGCGTCCCACAGGTAGTGGTCACCGAACGAGAACGCGACGTCCCGCACGCTGTCCGCGTCGAACCGCCAGGTGAGGGATTCGCCCGCCGTGCCCATCGTCGCCGACCCGGGACCGAACCGGTCCTCGGTGAGCACGTGGACGACCTGGTCACTCGAGGCGGCACGCTGCAGGGCGGAGCGCTCGGCCGACGTCAACACCTCGTCGGCGTTGGTGAGCACCCCCGTCCCTCCCACGATGAACCCGGCTGGGAGGGTGACGCTGTACGTGAAGTGCCCGTAGTCCAGATAGAACTCGCCGGAGCCGATGTACTCCTGCCGATCCCACCCGTGGAGATCGTCGTACACCGCGACCTGCGGATACCACTGCGCGATCTGCGCGGTCGTGCTGTCCTGCATCCCCATGCGCGGGGCATAGCTCGGCGGAATCTTGAAGTGCCACAGGATGTGGAATTTCGCCTGACCGCCCGGCATGAGGGGCGAGGGCAGCGGAACCATCATCAAGGTTCCGACCACCGTCGCGATCCCCGGGCCATGGCCTCGGCCCACCTGGTTCTCGGGGACCTCGATGCGCCGGCCGTTCGCCTCGAGCCGATCGATCACCATACCTCGTGTCGCGCCGGGTGCCGGCTGCTGCCGCGCGGCATTGGGGCCCATGAGGTTCTGGTAGACGTGAAAGACCACGTACGGGAGCGTGTCCGGCGACGCGTTGTGGTAGGTCACGGTCTCCTCCCCGCGTAGCATCGAGTCGGCGGGTGTGACGTCGGCCGCGATCTGGTAGTCGGAGGAGTTCTGCCAGTAGTTGGGGCCAGGCGCACCGGTCACCGAACGCGTGCCGCGCGCCACCGCGCGATCGACCGAATGCGGAACCACGACGCGGATCCTCGCGACGGCAGGTCCGTGCTGCTGAGCCGCGAGCGGCGGTGCGATCGCGATCGCGAGACCGACGAGTGTCGCCCAGCGAGCTGAGCCCTTGCGTGCGTTCATGGTCCTTCCTCCTCGCCGCTTGTGGCGATTGCAAGTGTCCCGTGGCCGCAGGAAGAGGCAGGCCGTCCAACGACCATGTCGGCCGAGAGGCACCGTATTCCCGCGGCGCCCGGGCAGCAAGGGGGGGGGACGCCGCTACGCGCTTCCCCCCCTCTCGCCTCTGCCACCCACCCACCCTCGGTGCCATCCCCGAAAGCCCTCCCTGCTTGCTCCTCCTTCAACCGCGGCCTACCGTGCCCCTTCGACCCACGGAGCGCTTCGACCAACTGTCCGTGGTGACTGGCACACCTCCGCCGGTACCCCCGCGAACGTGAGCGCCGGGACGCTGGGAACGGTGGGCCAGGTCGTCACCGCGTTGATCCATTCAGGAGGGTAGCTCATGCAAGCGGACACTGTCCGTGTCGCGGCGGTGCAGGCTGCCCCCATGTTCTTCGACACCCCCTCCGCCGTGGAGAAGGTGTGCGCCAAGACCGTCGAAGCGGCGGCGCAAGCGGCGCGGCTGGTGCTCTTCCCGGAGGCGTACGTGGGCGGCTACCCGTGGGGGCTCGCCTTCGGTACGGCCGTGGGTGGGCGCTCCGATGCGGGGCGGCGCACTTGGGAGCGCTACTGGAGGAGCGCCGTGGACGTGCCGGGCCCCGAGACCATCCGCCTGGGCCAGGCGGCGTTCGAGGCCGGGGTGCACCTGTGCGTGGGGGTCATCGAGCGCGACTCCACGTACAGCGGGGGCACGCTCTTCTGCACGCTCCTCTACTTCGGCCCCGACGGCAGGCTCCTCGGCAAGCACCGCAAGCTCAAGCCCACCGCGGCCGAGCGCCTCATCTGGGGAGAGGGGGACGGGAGCACCCTCACCGTCGTGGACACCCCCCTGGGCCGGGTGGGCGGCCTCATCTGCTGGGAGAACTACATGCCGCTGGCGCGCATGGCGATGTACGGCAAGGGCGTCGAGATCTATCTGGCGCCCACCGCCGACGCGCGCGGGCGGTGGCAGGCCACCCTCCAGCACATCTCCCTGGAGGGCCGCTGCTTTGTGCTGGGGTGCAACCAGTACGTGACCCGGGACATGTATCCCGCGGACCTGGAGATCGCCGGCGAGCTCGAGGCGTGGCCGGAGACGCTGTGCCGCGGGGGAAGCGCCATCTACGGACCCCTGGGAGAGTGCCTGGCGGGCCCGCTCTGGGACGAGGAGGGCATGGTGGCAGCCGACCTCGACCTCTCGGCCATCGCCCGGAGCAAGTTCGACTTCGACGTCACCGGCCACTATGCCCGGCCCGACGTCTTCCACCTGGAGGTGGACGAGCGACCTCGGCGGCCGGTAGGCGGATGAAGGGATGAGGCGGAGCCGAGCCCGGCCCTTCTTCGGCTCGTCTCCCGGCCTCGTCAGTCGCGATCGGGCGCGTCCTCGTCGGGCGCGTCCTCACGTTGCTGCTCTGCCCGGTCCAAGGCATCCTGGCGCTTCTTCTCGGCCTTCTCTTCGTTCTTCTTCTGTTTCTTGATCTCTCGCTGCCGCTTCTCGAAGCCGTAGTTCACTCGTCTCCCCATGTCATCTCCGCCTGGTCAGGAATGAAGTCCCAGAGGGCCTGCGTACGTTCGCACGTGCGGCCCTGTCTGTCGAACAACCTCATGAAGGTACCGCGATCGTGCGCTGAGCGTGCTCCCCGCGCGGAGTTCCGGCGCACCCCAGCACGCCCGCGCCGGAGCGGCGAGCCAACTCATGCGGCCGGATCTCGCATCGCTCTCGCTTGCTGCAGGGCGGCATGGGATCTACCGTGCTCCCCAACCCGACGGGCCGGTTGAACGACCGACCTGTTCGTCGACGTGACTCCCCTCGGTCAGCCGGAGGCGTCCGCAGCGTGGGTCCCCCCATCGGCAGCCATCGTCCGGGCGCCCCGGCAGCCCCCGACACCGAGTTCTTCGACCAGGATCTCCGCAGGTGGGGGATCCTCCTGCTGCTGTCGGTGGCCATGCTCCTGGGGATGTGTGCCTGGTTCACCGCCAGCGCCGCCGCCCCCCAGCTTCGGGCGCGCTGGGGACTCACGTCCGCGGAGGTGGGGTGGCTCACGGCCGTGGTGAACCTGGGCTTCGTGGCTGGCACCGCCGTGGCCGCGCTCCTCAACCTCGCCGACGTGGTGGCCTCCCGCTGGTACTTCCCGGCCAGCGTCGTCCTCGCGGCTGCGGCCAATGCGGCGCTCCTGGTAGTGCCGGGTTTCGCCCCGGCGCTGGGCGTGCGCTTCCTCACCGGCTTCTTCCTGGCCGGCGTCTACCCTCCGGGGATGAAGATGACCGCGACCTGGTTCCGCTCGGCGCGGGGCTTGGCCATCGGCACGCTGGTGGGGGCCCTGACGGTGGGGAAAGCCACTCCCTACCTCATGGAGGCCCTGGGCGGCCAGGCCATCGCTCCGGTGGTGCTGGGAGCCTCGTCCGCCCAGGTGACGGCGGGAATCCTCGTCCTGGCCCTCTACCGCGACGGGCCCTACGCCTTCCCCCGACGCACCTTTTCCTGGGGCCTCGTGGCGCGGATCCTCCGCCACCGCCCCACGATGCTCGCCACGGGCGGCTACCTCGGGCACATGTGGGAGCTCTACGCCATGTGGACCTGGCTGCCGGCCTTTCTCCTGGCCGCGGCGGCCGCGGCCGGAGGGCCGAGCCCGGCCACCACGGAAGTGCTGGCTTTCGGCGCCATCGCCGCCGGCGGCCTGGGATGCGTGTGGGGCGGCCTTGCCGCGGACCGCATCGGCCGAGAGAAGGTGGTGAACCTGGCCATGGCGGTGAGTGGGGTGTGCTCGATCGTGGTGGGAGCCCTCTTCCACGCACCGTTTCCGGTGCTGGTGCTGGTCACCTGGGTGTGGGGGTTCTTCGTGGTGGCCGACTCCGCGCAGTTCTCGGCGATGGTCACGGAGGTGGCGCCGGCCGACGCCGTGGGCACCGCCCTCACGCTGCAGACGTCCATGGGATTCCTGCTGGCCATGGCCACCATCCAGGGCATCCCCCACGTGGTCGACGCGGTGGGATGGCCCCTGGCGTTTCCGATCCTCGCCCTCGGCCCCGCCGCGGGTATCACCAGCATCCGGCGGCTGAAGGCGACCCATCGGATCCTCGACGCCGCGAGCTGAGGGCCGTCCGGCCCTCGGCCTCCACTCCCGGCCCCGAGCGTCGCCGCCGGGCTCCGTCGAAGGCAACCGCTATTTCAGGTGCTGCTCCATCCACTCGATCCAGCGTCGGTAGATGTCGGTGGTGCGCACGATGTCGTGCGGGAAATGCGTGTCGGCCGGATAGGCGAAGAACTTCGTCTCCACACCGTTGTCGCGCAGGGCGTGGAACCACTCGTAGCTGTTCACGATCGGCACGTTGGGATCGCCGACGTCGCCCATCACGAGCGTCGGCGCCTTGACCGCGGCGGCGTACTTGATCGGAGACTGGTCGCGCCAGATGTCGTAGGTCCGCTTGACCCACGGCGAGCCGCCGAAGAAGTAGAGGTCTCCCTTCTGGTAGAAGGCGATCGTGTAGTCCATGACCCAATCGGTGAGCGCCGCTCCGGCGACCGCGGCCTTCCACACGTCGTAGTGGCCCTCGAGCCAGGTGGTCATGTACCCGCCGTACGACCAACCCGAGACGCCGATCCGGCTCGTGTCCACCACGCCGAGCCGCTCCACCGCCGCCAGTCCCGCCATCACGTCCTTGCCCGGCCCCTCGCCGGTATCCCGGAAGATCGCGTGCTGATAGGCGTCGCCGAGGTTGATGCTGCCCCGGTAGTTGGGCTCGAACACCAGGAATCCGCGCGCGGAGAGCAGCTGCGGCAGGGCCGAGAACCCGATCGTCGATGCGCCCTCCGGTCCTCCGTGGATCACCAGCACCAGGGGGTAACGGTGCCCGGGCTCGTACCCCGCGGGATAGGTCAGGACGCCATCCTCGGCGAAGCCGCCCGGCCCCTTCCATGCGACCGTGGCCACACGTCCGAGCTCGAGCGAGTCCACGAACGTGTTGAGGTTCGTCAGACGGCGTGGTGCCCCGCCGGATGCGGGCAGCACGTACAGCTCGCCCGGATGCGCGGGCGTCGTGCCCACGAAGGCGACGGTGCCGTCGTGGGCGACGCTCATCCCTCGCCCGGCCTCGACGCCGCCGAGGTCGATGGGCGCCGCGCTTCCGTCGAGCGGTTGCCTCCAGAACACCGAGCGGGTGCCCAGGGCGCCGGTGAGCAACAGCGACTTCCCGCCCGGTAGCCAGTCGAACCGGCCGATGTTGCGGGCGAGCCCCGCCGTCACGTCGGTCGCGGTGCCCCCGGAGACGACGTAGACCGCGTTTCCGTTGTTCTGGTCACCGCCCCGAGCTCGCCCGAAGGCGAGCGTGGAATCGCCGGGCGCGAACGTCGGCCTCCCCGCGCCCTCCGAGGCGACGAGCGTGCGCACCTCCCCGCCGGTGGTGTCCACCTCCGCGATCGTGGACCGGTAGGCATTGCCGAAATACGGGTCGGGAAAGCGCGTGAACGCGATCGCCGTGCCGTCGTGCGTCCAGGCCAGCGGGTCCATGGTGCCCTGATCGGTGTTGACGCTCCAGGTCCCCGAGGTGAGCCGGCGCGCGGTGCCGCTGTCCGCGGGCACGATCCACACATGCCATGGCCGGACCGCAGCACGCGTCGTATACGCGTTGTCCGTCACCTCGAAGGCGTCTTCGTGGTGCTTGATGGCCTTGGGGTCCGGGACCGTGTCCTGCGCGACGAAGGCGATCGAGCGCCCGTCGGGACTCCACGAGAATTCGGCCACGCCGGTCCTGGAGTCGGTGATGCGCATGGGATCGCCCCCGTCCATCCTCATCACGAAGATCTGCCCGTGTTTCGCGGAGTCCGGTGCGGTGAACGCGAGCCGGGTGCCGTCGGGGGACCAGGCGGGGTGGCCGACACCGGCCCGGTCGTGCGTCAGCGGCCGCAGCGCGCCGCTCGCCACGTCGACCAGATCGAGCTCCTGCACGGACTTGTCGGTCTTCCAGTCGGGGCGTGACACGACCACCGCGATCCTGCGCCCGTCCGGGGAGATCTGCGGATCCGAGAGACTCGTGAGACGCCGGAGATCGGTCAGCTCGAACCGATGTTGCGCGGTGTCCGCCGAAAGGGCGGGCGAGGGCGGAGCTCCGGCTGGTGGGGTTGCGAGGACGAGGCAGGCGTAGAGAGCCGAGGCGAGGCACGAGGTCATGGGAGTCTTCCGTTGAAGGGACGCCCGGGAACATAGGAGGCGTGACACGCGCCGACCACGGTGGGACCGGACGAACATCGGGGGGACATTCCCGTACCTCCATGCCCGACGCCCCGGACGGTCGTCGTCGGATGGTTCGGCGATGTCGCGGACATCACCGCGCCGTGCCCTACGCCCCGCACCCGGAAATCAGATTGAGAGACGCCTCCACCGCATACCGATGGATGCTCCTCAGCGTCGTCGTCGTGGCGTGCTCATCGCCTTCCTCGGAGGGACGGGCAGCGCGCCCTCCGGCGATCAGCTTTTCTCAAAGGCCGCGTTGCGCAGGGGCTGTCACGTCCTCGACCTCGATGACCTGGATCAAACCACGGTCGGGAGTCTCTGCCTGGACGACCTCGCGTGCTACGGCGCTGTGCGCCGCGATATGATCGAGGGCGTCGACTCATCCAGCGTCATGCGGACCTCACCCGCCGACGCCATTCTGAATCGCGTGGCCAGGACGCTGAGCTATCTCGCCAGCACGTACCCAGGCGAAGGGTGGACGCGCCGTGGGAATCCGCTCCGTGGATCAGCGATACCTCGTCCTGGGCCACGCCGACCGCCGACTCCCGGTTCTTCATCAGCACGAGCGCGGTGACGGGAGCGCGCACCCCAGCGTCGTGGCGGACGCCGAGACACCCAAGAGCGCAGACGCCAGCCCGAGCTGCGGTCCGGTGTGGGACTACGTGCCGAGGTCCTGATGACCGGAGCTCAGGGCCGGCCCGCCGGACCGGGTCGGCCGCGTCTACCCGACCGCCATCCCCGCCTACCTGCTCAACGGGCGCGACGGCGCGGCAAGCAGATCATCCACCCTCGCGTTACGCCAGGTCGAAGCGATCGAGGTTCATCACCTTGTTCCAGGCCGCGACGAAGTCGTGCACGAACTTCTCCTCGGCGTCCCGACATGCATAGACTTCCGCCAACGCGCGAAGCTGGGAGTTCGAGCCGAACAGGAGATCCACGCGCGTGCCCGTCCACTTGAGCTTGCCCGTCTTGCGATCGCGCCCCTCGAACACCTCGGCGTCCTTCGAGACCGGCTTCCACTCCGTGCCCATGTCGAGCAGGTTCACGAAGAAGTCGTTCGTGAGCGTCTCCGGACGATCCGTGAAGACGCCGTGCGGCGTCCCTCCCACGTTGGTCTTCAGGACACGCATGCCGCCCACGAGCGTCGTCATCTCCGGCGCGGTCAGGGTGAGCCGCTGCGCCTTGTCCACCAGCAGCGCTTCCGCCGGGACGGTGTACTTGCCCTCGAGATAATTGCGGAAGCCGTCCGCGATGGGCTCGAGCACGGCGAAGGATTCCACGTCGGTCTGCTCCGGCGAGGCGTCCATGCGTCCCGGCGTGAAGGGCACCGTCACCGTGTGGCCGGCCTTCTTTGCCGCCCGCTCGATGCCGGCGCACCCGCCCAGCACGATCAGATCGGCCAGCGAGACCTTCTTGCCGCCGGACTGCGCGCCGTCGAACGCGCGGCGGACGGCCTCCAGCGTTTCGAGTACCTTGGCCAGTTGGGCCGGCTGGTTGGCCTCCCAGTCCTTCTGCGGGGCCAGCCGAACGCGCGCGCCGTTCGCTCCGCCGCGCTTGTCGGAGCCGCGGAAGGTGGACGCCGACGCCCACGCCGTGGACACCAGCTCGGAGACGGACAGACCCGACGCCAGGATCTTCTTCTTCAGCTCGGAGACGTCCTCGGCATCGATCAACTCGTGATCCACCGCGGGGATGGGGTCCTGCCAGATGAGCTCCTCGGCCGGGACCTCGGGGCCGAGGTAGCGCGCGCGCGGCCCCATGTCGCGGTGCGTCAGCTTGAACCACGCCCGGGCGAACGCGTCGGCGAGCTGATCCGGATGCTCCATGAAGCGCCGCGAGATCTTCTCGTACGCCGGGTCGAACCGCAACGAGAGGTCCGTGGTCAGCATGGTCGGCAGGTGCTTCTTCGACGCGTCGTGCGCGTCCGGCACGGTCGCGGCGGCGCCCTTCGCCACCCACTGATGCGCGCCGGCCGGGCTCTTCGACAGCTCCCATTCGTAGCCGAACAGCTTCTCGAAGAAGTCGTTGCTCCACTTCGTCGGCGTGTCGG
>CAZFIS010000143.1:0-8189 GCA_964519125.1 uncultured Gemmatimonadaceae bacterium
GGCCAGCATGTCCGCCGTGTTCTGCTTGCCCGTGCCGACGGCCGTCCCGCTGGCGCCCTCGACGTGGTGTCGGAAGCACCCCCACTTCGCGCCGGCACTCTGGTCGTACGGAGCCGCCTCCAGGTAGCGCCACCCGTCCTTGGCCCAGTTCGGGTTTTCGTAGAAGATGAGCCCGCCCGCCGGACCCGTGTCGCCGAGCGAGTACTCCCTCCTCGACAGCCAGACGGTCATCTCACCCGCGCCGCGGTTCGCCCACAGGTGGTAGGGGATGAGCCGCACAGGCGCGAAGGGAGCGGACGGATCGGTGATCGGGCGCGCCGCCGCGTCGACGACCACGGCCCCGCCGAAGAACTTCGGGTCGAAGTGCGCCTTCATCTCCTTGGTGTCGTCGAACATGAGCTCGAGCACTTTGCCGTCCCTCGTTTCCGGCCACTCACAGCAGAACACGATAGGTCCACGCTCGACGGCCATCCTTCCGCGGTCCTCGGCCACGCGCCCGTCGGCCAGGACCTTGCGGACCGCCATCGGGAACTCGACCTGGATCGTGTCCCCGTCCTGCCAGGTTCTCTCGAGCGTCACGTAGCCCATGTCGTCGGGGGTCGCGTCGATGTCCCGGCCGTTCACCGATACCGCCGCGCGTGCCGGGCGACCCTCCACGTACGAGTACAGCCCTCCCGGAGCGGGCCGGTTCCGCGTCCACCCCGGAATACGCAGCTTGATCGCGCCGCTGGCCTTCGCGGGAGACGACACGCGGATCGTGCTCGTGCCACCCCACGGCATCTCGCTCGCGACCGCGAGTCGTAGATCCTTCCCGCCCATCCTGAACGACACCTCGCTCGAGACGTACAGGTTTACGTAGACGGCATCGTCCTTGCCCTGCGCGTAGATGTACTTGGGCATGCGCGCCCGGAAGCGGACGAGGTTGGGCGGGCAGCACTCCAGCGATGCGTGCTCCCACCGGAGGTCACGGCCGTCTCCCGCGCTCGCGAGGCGGTTCACGTAGAAGTAGTGGTGCCCGTCCGCACCAACGCCGTCGACGGCGTTGTTGTACATGCTGCGCTCCATCACGTCGATGTAACGTCCGTCTCCGGTGGCGAGGAAGAGTTGATGGTTGAGGGTGATGAACATCAGCACCGCGCACGACTCGCAGTACGCCGTGAGGTTCGGCAGTGAGTACGGTTCGCCGAAGCCTTCGTTACCCGTGGATCCGATGCCTCCCGTGACGTACATCTTCCGGGTGATGGCATCGAGCCACATGCGATGGGCCGCACCGAAGTAGTCCTGGTTGCCGGTCAGCACACCCGCCTCGACCAGGGAGACCATGAGCGTCGCGCAGTTCACGGCGTGACCCACGGCCTCGCTCTGCTCCGTCACGGGCTTGTACGACTGGTTGTGCCGGCTCCGGGCCACGGAGTCCTTCCGGCCGCGGATGTCGAGGTAGTGCGTCGCGAGCCACAGGTGCTTCGGGTCGTCCGTCGCCTCGTAGAGCGCCGTGCAGTTCGAGCTGTCCCGCTCGCCGCCATGGAACGGCGGGTCGTTCGCCTCGAAGTCGTCGTACAGCAAGGCGGCGCACTGGACGGCACGGTCGAGGAGGTCGCGCTTTCCCGTGATCCGGTCGTACGTCGCCGCGATCTCGAATTCGCGGTTGCTCATCCGCGGCGGCTGCGCCGCGATCTGACGCACGCGCTCATCAACCCGCTCCTGGAGCCAGGAATCCGGGTGCGTGTGCAGCGAGAAGATCGCGCCCTCCAACACGCCGCCGTCGAGCGGCGTCCCGGCCGCCTCCCTCTTCCTCACCTCGAAGGGGATCGTCACCTCGGCGTTGGCGGTGACCTTCGGCTTCCAGAAGACGTCGGTGAGCGTGACCTCGTCGTAGGGCTTCACCCGCACGGGATAGGCCCCGCCCGGGACCGGTGGCGCCGGCGTCTCGGCAACGCGTGGGGCACCCTGCTCGAGGAGCGTAGCCCCGTGCTTCGCCGCGGTGTACGCCAACGCGCCCGCCGCCGGGGCGGATTTCAGGAACTGACGGCGTGGGATCTGCTTGTCCATGGATCGTCCTGTCAGGGAGGTCGTCGAAGTTGTAGCCCCCGGCGACGACGGGCGCCAGGGCCCCGCGCCGCGGCTCGGAGGTACGGGAGTTGCATGGCGCACATTCGGGCAACTCGTGCATATAACAAGTATGAGGAAGCGGCCTCCCCCGGGGCCGACTGCGCACTTCGATCGGAGGACCTCCCATGCTGACCCACCACGAGCTGATGGAGTTCTACCGCGAGCTGCAGGACGAGCCGGTGCTGAGCGTCTACCTGAACGCGGACCAGCACGACCCGGCGGAGCGCACCCGGTGGAAGACGACCCTTTCTCATCAGCTCGACGCGATTCGCAGGGTCCTCCCCGGGGAGGAGCGTGACGCGTTCGAAAACGCGGTGGACCGAATCCGGACGAAGCTGGACGGCTTCAATGCGTTTCTTCCTGACCGCGGCTTCGTGGCGTTCGCGACGCCCGACCGGTTGCGCTACGCCGAGACGCTCCCGGTCACGATGCCGAACCTCGCTCGCTGGAAGCCTGGTATCCGGGCGGCCCCGTACGTGCGGGCGCTCAGCCAGAAGCGCCCCGTCGTCCTCCTCCTCGTGGACGCGCGTCGGGCACGCCTCTTCTTGTACCAGGATGGCACGCTCGAGGAACAGTCGGGCCTGAACGCGGACAGGTTCGTCGGCGATCTGTCGGACTCCCATTCCGGCAAGCGGCCCACGACACGGAGCGGTGTGCGCGGACAGACCTCCAGCGATGCGGCGCAGCGTTACGCCGAGGTGAGTTGGGAGCACATGATCAAGGCCGCGATGGAGGCCGCCGTGCGGCTCGTGGGGGACCACGGCTTCCTGGTCGTGGGAGGAACGCCCGAGCGCGTCGGTGCGGCGGCCGCCCTCGCACCCAAAGGGATGGATGGACGGATCCGGGAATCCCCTTCCCTGCACGTCGACATGAAGGAGGGCGACGTGCGCACGGCGCTCGAGAGGACCGCGGTGGAGATGACCAACCGCTACCGCGCCGAGTTGCTGTCGCGCGTGAGCGACCAGGCACGCGCCGGCGGGAGAGCCTCTCTCGGACGCGAGGAGACCGAGCGGGCGCTCGCCGAGATGCGCGTCGACACGCTCCTGATCTCCCGGAGCCTCGTGGAGCGCGACCCCGACGACGCCGACCGGCTCGTGGGGATGGCCTTCGCCGGAGGCGCCCACGTGGAGGAGTTGGAGGATTCCGCCGGAGACGAGCTGGAGCGCGAGGGTGAGGGAATGGCCGCGAGGCTTCGGTTCAAGAGCAGGAGGACCTGAGGAACGCGAGCCCGCGCCGCCGCGCTCGCCCCCCCGAACCCACTACGTCCCGACGACCCGGTCCCGGTCTGCGAGGAGTCCGTCCGAGACCTGGACCGGGTAGGGCGGATCGGCCGGGTCCAGGGCGAGCAGCCGCGTGGGAAGGTGGGACAGCTCGACCGCGGCGCGTTCGCGCGCCCGCTCCAGGCCCTCCTCTCCCTCGGGCAGGCGGCGGCCGCCCTGCATGACGCTCCGCAGGAGCGGACGGCCCGGAAGGTCCTCGTCGGCACGGCCGATCACGTCGCGCACGGCGCGGCCGTCCTCACCCTCGATCCGGAAGACCTGCTTCCCTCCGGGCAGAGTGCTCTTGCCCACCGAGAGCTTGACCCGACCCTCACCCGCGTAGCCGGTCATCTTGTACACGATGTCGAGGGAAGGAGCGTCGGCCGACACCCCCATGTTCGTTCCGACGCCGAACCCGTCGATCGGCGCACCGGCTCTCACCAGGTCGCGGACCCTCCACTCGTCCAGGCCTCCGCTCGCGAAGATCTGCACGCTCTGGAGTCCCGCGGCGTCGAGGATCTTTCGAGCGCTCCGGCTGAGAGACACGAGGTCACCGGAATCGAGGCGGATCGCGTGCACCGCGAACGCGTCGCCGAGCTCCTCGGCGAGACGGACGACCTTCCTCACGCCCTCCAGCGTGTCGTAGGTGTCGACGAGAAGAACCGTGTCGGGAAACTCGCGCACGAAGGCCCGGAACGCCTCCATCTCGTCGTCGTGGGCCTGGATGTAGGAGTGCGCCATCGTGCCGGTGACCGGCATGCCGTAGACCCGTCCCGCCAGCACGTTGCTCGTGCCCTCGACCCCTGCGATGTGGAAGGCCCGGGCCGCCTTCAGCCCCGCGTCGGTCCCGTGGATGCGACGCAGCCCGAAGTCGACCACCGCACGCCCTTCGGCCGCCGACTTCACACGGACACCCTTGGACGCCAGCAACGTCTGGAGGTGCATCTGGTTGAGCAGGTACGTCTCGACGAATTGCGCCTCGGGAAGCGAAGCCTCGACTTCGAGCAGCGGCTCCTGGGCGAATACGGGCGTGCCTTCCGGCACCGCACGCACGTCACCCGTGAACTCGAAGCCGCCGAGCCAGTCCACGAAGTCGGGCCTGAGGAATCCGGCGGACGAGAGATACGCCAGGGCATCGTCCGTGAATCGCAGTTCCTCGAGATACGCGAGGACCACATCGAGGCCGGCGGCCAGGAGAAAGTTCCGGGTCGCGGGAAGGTTCCGGACGAAGAGGCTGAACACCGCGCGGTCCGTCAGCCCCTCGGCCCAGTAGGTTTGGAGCATCGTGAGCTCGTACTGGTCGGTGAGAAGGGCGAGGTCCCGCCCACCCGCGTCGATCATCGGCCCGCTCCCCGCCGCGTCTCGTAGATCCGGTATCGCCTGGACGGGGTCAGCCCGAGCTGCGCGGCCACGGTGTTCACCTCGGCGTCGATGCCCTGCGTCCAAGAGAGCTCACCCGAATCGTAGTGTCGTCCACCCCATCGGAGGAGCCCGAGCCACCGGGGCACGCGCTTCGCGTCGGCAAGCCACTCGTCCAGGTCGGGTAGGCCGATCGAGGGCCCCGCGGGCATACCGTCGACCTCCGCGATGGGGGCGGACCCCGCCCGCAGGTGCTTCACCGGGTCCCGGCCGAACGCCCCCATCACGTGCTCGGTCCTGGGCATGGAGTTCCACCCCTCCGAAGAGCCGCTCGTCGATCGAGGGATCGATATCGTAGGCGAGGAGGAGACCGTGCGGCACGGCCGGATCTCGGGCAAAGAGGACAACGACGTGCTCCTGTGTGGATGTAGGACGCGGGAAGCTATTAGGTTGCCATCGTCGTTGCGACAGGTGCCGGCATGCTCAGGAGGCGAACGTGGGGTCCGAATCGAAGGTTATCCAGCTGCTCACCGAGAAGTACGGAGTGGACGCTGAGCGGATCTCGCCGGATGCGACGATGGCCGATCTGGGGCTCGATTCTCTCGCGATGGCCGAGCTGATCTTCGACATCGAGGACGAATTCGACATCGAGATCTCGATGGAAGAAGCCCAGTGGTGGACATTCGGAGAGGCCGTCGCGCTGGTCGACCGCCACATCGAGGCCAAGGGAGCGTGAACCGTGCCCCCGCGGCGGGTCGTGGTCACCGGGATGGGGTTCATCACCCCGCACGGGACCCGCTCGGACGAGATCTTCGAGCGGATCTATGCGGGCGAGCCCGCAATCCAGCGTATACGCTCAGGGCGGGAGCCGGTCACGGCCGACGTTCTCGTCGGTAAGGCGGCGTGGAGTCCTCCGGACGAGACCACCCCGCTGCAGCGCGTCGCCATGGACCCCGTCGCGCAGATGGCGCTCGCGGCCGCGCGGCGGGCGCTCACGCAGGCGGGCCTCCTCGACGAGCCTGACGTCCTCTGGGGCGCGGGCATCTACATGGGATGCGCGCTCGGCGGTGCGGAGACGAACGAGGACGGCTATCGGGCCCATTACCAGAGCACGTCGCGCAGGGCCAGACCCACGGCGGTGCCGCGCATCATGGCGAACGCCCCGGCGGCCCATATCTCGATCGAATTCGGTATCCGGGGGCCGTCGCACACCTACTCGGTCGCGTGCTCATCTTCGGCGGCCGCGATCGGCGAGGCATACCGTGCCGTGCGGGACGGGTACCTCGATTGCGCACTGGCGGGCGGAGCGGAGGCCATGCTCACCGCTGCCGGGCTCGTGGCCTGGGAGGCCCTGGGCGTGATGGCGAAGGAGCACCCGGACGGTCCGGGAGCGTCGGTGCGGCCGTTCGACAAAGCCCGCACGGGATTCGTCCTCAGCGAGGGGGCCTGTGTGCTCGTCCTCGAATGCGAGGAGCAGGCCCGCGCCCGGGGAGCCGTGCCACTCGGTGAGATCGCCGGATACGGTGCGACGAGCGACGCGTTCAAGCTCACGGAGCCGTCCAAGGAGGGCCAGACGCACGCGATGCGCGCCGCGCTCGAAGACGCGGAGGTCCCACCCGGGGCCGTCGGCTACCTGAACGCTCATGCCACGGCCACTCAGGTGGGAGACGTCGTCGAGGTCCGCGCGATCAAGGAGGTGTTCGGCGCGCATGCCTCGCGCATGACTGTGAGCGCAACCAAATCGATGCATGGGCATCTGGTGGGAGCGGCGGGCGCCGTCGAATTGGGCATCACGCTGCTCGGGCTCGCCCAGGGCCGTGTTCCGCCCACGGCCAACCTCACCGACCCCGACCCCGAGTGTGACCTGGACTTCGTCCCGGGGAAGGGCCGCGAGATGCCCGACCTCGAGTACGCGCTGTCCAACTCCTTCGCATTCGGAGGATCGAACGTGTCTCTCGTGGCGAGGCGGATCGCCGACTGACCCGAGCTCCGTCTGGCCGCGAGGGCCCGAGCATCCCAAACTGAATCCGCTGAAGCCGACGCGTTCACCCGGCCCCCGTGGCCGGGCCTATCAGGAGGCTGTTCTCGTGCGCTCGATCCCGTTCCGTATCGCTCTCGCCCTGGCGTTTCTCGTCGCCTCGGCATCTCTGGCCGCCGCGCAGACCCAGGCGGTCTACTCAGACATGCAGTGGCGCTCGATCGGGCCACCCCGCGCAGGGCGAGCCCGCGCGCTCGACGGCGTGCCGAGTGAGCCGAACGTCTTCTACATCGGCTTCGACAACGGCGGGGTCTGGCGCTCCACCGACTACGGCTCCACCTGGCACCCGATCTTCGACCATGAGCCGACGAGCTCGATCGGCGCGATCGCGGTGGCCCCCTCCGATCCGGACGTCATCTACGTCGGCAGCGGGGCGGGTATCATCCGCCCGGACCTCTCCACCGGCGACGGCATGTACAAGTCGACCGACCGCGGAAGGACGTGGACGCACCTCGGGCTCGACGACAGCCAGATGATCGCGGACATCGTGGTCGATCCCACGAACCCCGACCGTCTGTTCGTAGCGGTGCTCGGCCATCCCTACGGACCCAACACCGAGCGCGGGATCTTCCGGTCCACGGACGGCGGCAAGACGTTCCAGAAGGTCCTCTACAAGGACGAGTACACGAGCGGCAACGACGTCGCGCTCGACCCTGCCGATCCCAACACCGTCTACGCGGCGCTCTGGCAGCAGCAGGAGAGCTTCCGTGAAAGCGGCGCGTTCGGCGGCACCTCGGGCGGCATCTTCAGGTCGACGGACGGCGGTACGACCTGGAGGCAACTGACCGACGGGCTCCCCGCCGTGATCGAGGCGAACCTGGCCGTGTCGCCGAGCAACCCGCACCTCATCTACGCGATGGCGGCCGGCAGGCCGCAGGCAGGGTCGGCGGCGGGCCGCGGGCGCGGCGGATCGAGCACCACCGGCATCGTCGGCCTGTACGCCTCGACCGACGGCGGCGAGCACTGGAGCCCGGTGGACGTGCCTGCCGGCCCTGTCGGCGCGGCGACCCCGCACGTGGACACGCGGCCCCTCGCGCGCATCGGCGGCGGAGATCTGCCGACGATCACGGTCGATCCGAAGAACCCGGACGTGATCTACAGCGCGTCCGTCGTGATGTGGCGCACCGAGGACGGCGGCCATACGTGGACCGCCGTGCGCGGGGCGCCGGGCGGCGACGACTATCAGAAGATCTGGATCAACCCGGAGCACACGAACATCGTCCTCGCTGTCGCGGACCAGGGTGGCGTGGTGTCGTCCAACCGGGGCGTGTCCTGGAGCAACTGGTACACGCAGCCCACCGCGGCCATGTACCACGTGACCGCGGACGACGCGTTCCCCTACCGGCTGTGCGGAGGCCAGCAGGACTCGGGCTCGGCGTGCGTCGAGAGCCGGTCGATGGACGGAGAGATCACCTTCCACGACT
>CAZFIS010000144.1:0-8119 GCA_964519125.1 uncultured Gemmatimonadaceae bacterium
AGCGGTTCAGCGTCTCGTTCGCGTGCAGGCAGAAGAAGTACTTGAAGCGGGGCGTGACCGTGTTCAGCATGTTGATGTCGGCCCCGGCCGAGAAGAACTTCTCTCCCTTGCCCCGAATCACGATGACGTACACGTCGTCGTCCATGCGCGCGTCGAGGATCGCGGTGTCGAGCTCCCGCATCATCTCGTACGTGTAGGTGTTCGCGGGCGGATCGTTCAGCTCGAGAATCGCCAGGCCGTCCTCGGTCCGGTATTCGACCAGGCGGGTCTCGGTCGCAGCTGTCGTTGCCATGATGCGTCAAACCTCCGTGGGAGGGTGAGGTGCGCGCAGGAAGGGCGGGACGTCCTCGGCGGCCGTCGCCTCTCCCCACTTTATCGACTCGAAGTGGGACTTGCACTTGCGGCAGTAACACAGCCGGACCATGAGCGAGGTTCCGAAATCGGAGACCACCGCGGTCTCGGCCGAGCCGCAGAACGGGCAGAGCTTGGGGTGCGCCACGTCAGTGGAGCTTGAAGGCCTCATTGCCGCCCCCGCGCAGGTGGAAGAGGATCTCGGGATCGATGCCCCCCGCCCTCGATCGCCGGCGCTCCGGCGTCCACCCCTCGAACGAGGGATCGGGAACGGAGACATCGAGGCCCAGCGGCTCCGTCTCGCGGCGTATGTCGTCGAGCAGCAAGGCGAAGAGCCCCGGGTTCGGCCGTTCCTTCACGCCGACGTCCAGGAGCGCCCCATCCTCCGCTTCGCCCGCGGGGCCGAACCACTCGGCCACGCTCGTGAGGGCGGCGGCAAGATGCCGCTCGATGCGCTCACACTCGGCGCTGTCGCGTCGGGCGAGGGTCCGCAGCCATCCGAAGCCGTGGTGCACGTGGTGCCGCTCTTCGTCCAGCATCTTGTCCAGGCCGTGCCGCACAGGGAGGAACGCCGAGCCCTGCATGGCGTCGAGCAGACGGGTCATCGCCAGGTCCACGACCGCGTTCATCACGACCACGCCGCACCAATCCTCGAGGGGCCGATCGAGCCACGTCACGTTCGCGAACTCGTGCGCCTCGCGCCCCTCGATGAGCTGGTCCGGATCGTCGCCGCAGTGCCGCTCGAGCACGCCGTGCAGCAAGCGCACGTGTCCGAGCTCGGCCTGTGCGAGGGAGCAGTGCGCGACCGCCGCCTCGAGCGCGGGCGCGCCGAACGTCCATTCGCCGTAGTGGTAGCCCAGCAGGAGCTTCGTGTCCGCGCACGCGATGAGGAGATGGCGCAGTCCCCCGCGGCACAGCTCGGTCATGCCGTCCGTCGACTCGAACACCTTGGTCGCGTCGTTCGCCATGGCCCTCAGTTCCCCCACACCGGGTGCCGACGTTCGTGGGTCACCGAGACGAGCGCGCGGCGCCGCACCACGCACATCTCGACCCACCGCTCCTCATCGTAGATCGACCAGGCGTAGATCCTGGCCAACTCGTCGTCTCCCGCGTTCACACTGCCGACGTGCTTGAGCTCGTCGTCGTGCGTCTTGCGCGCGAACACCTCGTAGACGTCCACCATCAGTCGACCACTCCGTAGTGAGCGAGCATCCGCCGGCCCCGTTCCGTGATGCGGTCCTTCGTCCAGGCCGGACTCCACACGACGTCGACGCGGGCCTCCCGCACGCCGGGCACCTTCGCCACCTCGGCACGCACGTCCTCGGCGATCATGTCGATGGCCGGACAACCGATCGAGGTCAGCGTCATCCTGACCTCCGCTGTTCCCTCGCGCACATCGACGGAATAGACCAGACCCAGGTCCACGATGCTGACCGGGTACTCGGGGTCCGTGACCCGTCCCAAGGCCTCCCACACCAGGGCTTCAGTCGGCACCGGCGACCTGCGCTCCGAACGCGCCCTGGACCATCTCCACGTACCGCTCGTTCATCGGGCCCCGCGCCTTCCAGCGCTCGAACACCCGGTCCCAGTCGAGCGGCTCGTCGAACAGCCACCGCTTCGCGTCGGGGTCGTACTGGCAGGGAAACGGGTAGTCCATCACGTACTTCCCGCCGTCCGCGTCGAGGTGCGCGGGCACCTGGATGCCGATCTCCTCACACAGCGGCACGGTGACGCCCATCCAGATCTGCCGGAGCTGGTCGTTCGTCTTCCCCTTGAGCCGATAGTCGAGCTGTCCACTGTGATGCTTCCGGTCGTCGGGGAGGCCGAACCATTCCAGCGTCATCGGGAACATCCAGTCCACCGCGCGCTGGAGCGCCTCCTTGGCCGCGCCCCCCGCCTTGGAGAGGCGCTTCATCCACGACTCGCCGTGCCGGAGGTGCAGGATCTCCTCGCGATCGACCTTCACGAGCGCCCGCTTGAGCGGCCCATAGCTCGTGTGCTCGTGGACGTCGGAGAGGAGCGTGATGCCCGCGCGGTCGAAGAAGCCGTTCGCCACGACCATCTCGGCCCAGTTCTCGAGCGGCTGATCGAACCCGTACGGATGCTTGAACTCACTCGGCGAGCGCCCGTAGATGAGCCACTCCTTGTCGACGCCCAGGTCCTCCATGATCCGGTAGGCGATGTTCGCGTGGCCAAGCTCGTCGTGGATGATGGCCGTCACGGCGATCCGGCTGTTCAGGCTCGGCGCATCGCGCGAGGCGAGGTAGTAGGCCGGCGCGCTCATCAGCTCCGTGTCGCCCTGGACGGTGAGCTGGGTGAGCAGCGCCTTCTTGTATCCGGGCGTCATGTCCTCCTCGGACTCGACCATGAACCCGTCCGCGATGCGCTCGATGAGCTCGGTCTCCGTGATCACAGCGCGGCTCCGTGCAGGGTGGCCGGCGTCGCTCGGGCGAGGCCGTGGAGGAAGAGATCGCTGAACCGGTCGGCCAACTCGTCGATGGAGACCCGGCCGCCGGGGCGATACCACGTGTAGATCCAGTTCATCATCCCGAACAGGGCGTAGGCCGCGAGCGTGGGATCGTCGTGGCCGTTGGGGTCGGCGGCGCGGACGAGGTCGGTCAGCATCGCGACGTAGCGCCGCTTCAACGCCACCACCCGCTGGTAGGCGTCCCCGGCGAGGCTCTCGGCCTCGTGCGACAGCACCTTCATCTCCGCCATGTGGCTTGCGAAGAACCCGAGGTGGTGGTGGATGAACGCGTCCAGGCGCTCGGTGGGACCGTCGACGCCCTCGAGCGCCGACTCCGCCCCCGCCAGGACGGCGCCGAACGTGCGGTCCTGGATCAAGTAGAGCAGCTCTTCCTTGCTGTGGACGTAGTGGTAGATCCCGGCCAGGCTCAGGCCGGTGGCACGCGCGAGGTCGCGCATGCTGGTGGGATGATACCCTTTCTCGGCAAAGACCCGGGCGGCCGTATCGAGGAGGGTTTCGAGACGTTCGTCGTGTGTCGCCATACCGGCCGAACGTTTGTTCGGTCGACCCGCTAGGTCAAGGTTGAAGACATCAGGGTGCGACGCAACGAGTCGCGCGGGGTCCCCTCTGGAGCGGGTCTACCTCCCGAAGATCGGCAACATCACGGTGATGCCCACGAGCGCCGTGCCCATGGACGCGAGCGCCACGGCGCGGTGCGTCGTGTTGTTGCCCCGCGTGCGCACGCCGCCCTCGCTCTCGTTCTCCTGAGCGGTCGCGCCCGTGATGACGAATCCGGCGTCGGCCACGAGCATGAGCACGGTATGGAGCGTGCGCCGGTTACGGCCCTCGGGGTCCTTCCAGGCCTCGATCGCGTTGAGCCCGCCGGTCACCGTGTTCACGGCGAACAGCCCGGCGAGGCTTCCCGCCAGCAGGCCGTGGACCCCCTTCAGGCGATCCGAGCCGTTGCCCTGGATGAGCTTCTGGCCCACCGCGTACTGGGCGGCGAAGAGCGGCAGCGTGAGGACGCTCGCCCACTTGTGGATCTTCAGGCGCGTGAAGTACGCATCGCTGTACTCGATGATCTGCGAAGGCGCGGGGGCCGTCGACATAGGGCCCGGCGCCGGTGGGCCCACCCGGGGCGAGACGGGCAAAACCGATACCGCCACCTGCGGACGCAGCAGCCTGGCCGCCGCCACCGTGTCCAGAGCCGCGGCTCTCCCCGACGCACCGACCAGCGCGCCGAGGAGCGCGAGCGACAGGAGCACGGCTCAGGCCTTCGCGGTCAAGGCGGCCTTCACCACCTCCGGCGTCATCGGCATCTCGAACACTCGCGCGCCGCACGCGTCGTAGATCGCGTTCGCGATCGACGCCCCCACGCAGATGATGGCCGGCTCGCCCCCTCCCTGCGGGGCCAGCTCGTCGTTCTTGACGAGCACGGTCACGATCTCCTCGGGAACGTCCGAGAAGCGCGGGATGTGGTATGTCGTGAAGTTGCCGTCGAGAATGTCGCCGCCTTTGAAGCGCAGGTGCTCCATGAGCGAGTAGCCGAGCCCCATGGTCATGCACCCTTCCATCTGCATCTGGGCACCCACGGGATCGACCACCACGCCCATCTCCTGGGCGCACACCATGCGCTTCACCCGGACCGCGCCGCTCGCCTGGTCCACCTCGACCTCCGTCACGTGCGCGACGTAGGCCCCCGCGTCGTTACCGCAGGCGACGCCGATCCCGCGCCCGCTGGGCGCCGGCGCCGCCTTGTAGTCCGCGGCCTTGGCGACCGCCTCCAGGACGCTGCGCATGCGCGGGTCCTTCGTGTTCTTCAGCCGGAACTCGAGCGGATCGACCTTCGCGTCGGCGGCCATGATGTCGATCTGGGATTCCCGCGCGAATGAGTTCGAGTTCGCGCCGGGCGCCCGCCAGGCTCCGGTCGCGAACAGGTGGGCGTCGCGCGAGGAGTGGCTCACGACAGCCACGTTGGGGATGTCGTAGAAAACCTCCGTGCCGCGGGTGCCGGCCATGTACACGTTATAGTCCCACAGCTGCACGCGGCCGGCCGCGTCCATGCCGGAGCGGATCTTGACGACCGCCGCCGAATGGAACGTGTCGTAGAAGAACTCCTCCTCGCGCGTCCACATCACCTGGATGGGCTTCTTCGTGATCCAGGCGAGGCGCGCGGCCTCGAGCGCCTGCCCGCCGGACGACTTGCCCCCGAAGCCGCCGCCCACATAGGGCGTGATGACGCGCACTCTCTCCTGTGGGATCCCGAGCTCGCGCGCGATCCGGCCCTGGTCGCCGAACGGGCTCTGCGTCGAGCTCCAGATCGTGATCCGGTCACCCTCGACCGAAGCGATGGACGTGTGCGGCTCCATGGGCGCGTGCGCCAGATACGGATCCCGGTAGGTGTGTTCGTAGACCTTCGCGGACGCCTTCACGCCGGCGTCCAGGTTGCCGCGCTCCTCGCTCGTGCGGCCCGTGGGCGCGACCGCGACCAGGTGATCCCACACGGTCTTGTCATCGAACGGGGCCGAGGGGGTGTCGAACTCGGCCTTCACCAACTTGAGCGCCCGGTCCGCCACGTCGCGATCCTCGTGGAGCACCGCGATGATCCCGTCCTGATTCACGACGGTGACACCGGGCACCTTCTCGGCGGCCGACGTGTCGACGCTCTTGAGCTTGGCGCCGTGCGCGGGCGGACGGACGAGGCGGGCCCGCAGCATCCCCGGAAGGCGGATGTCGCCCGCGTACTTGGCCTTGCCCGTGACCTTCTCGTGCGCGTCGAGCCGCTCGGGAGAGGTGCCCATGACGGTGAAGTCCTTCACCGCGTGGAGCACGGCCTCGTGGTCGAGCGTCTTCAGGATCTTCTTGCCCTTGGCCAGCTCGGCGTACGTGACCTTGCCCTGCCCCCCCACCACCGAAACGACGCCGTCCTTCACCTGGAGCCGGCTCAGGGGCACGCCGAGCTTCTCGGAGGCGAGCTCGAGGAGCACCTCGCGCGCCTTCGCGCAGCCTGCCCGCAACGCGGGACCGAACACCCGTGTCGTGAGCGAGCCCCACGTGCCCGCGTCCCACGGGACGCGATCGGTGTCGCCCAGAACCATATCGACGGAGTCGAGCGAGACGCACAGCTCCTCGGCCGCCATCTGAGCCTGGGAGGTCAGCACGCCCTGCCCCATCTCGATCTTGCCGCTGAAGACCGTCACGCGGCCGTCTTCGCCGACAAGCACGTACGCGTTGAAGTCCGTCGGGTAGCCACGCTGCTGATCGAGGGTCTCCGCGAAGAGCTCGTGGTCCTTGAGAGCCATGAGGATGGCGATTCCGCCGCCGGTGAACTTGAAGAAGTCCCGGCGGTCGACGGCCATCGGACCCAGATCGTTCCTGTTCATGGCGCCCTCCTCACATCCGCTCGGCGGCGGCTTCGATCGCTTCGACGATCCGCTTGTGAGCCCCGCAGCGGCAAAGGTTACGGTTCAACCCGCTCACGATCTGGTCCCGGGTGGGATGCGGGTGCTGCTTGAGCAGGCTGTAGGCCTCGAGGATCATCCCCGACGTGCAGTAGCCGCACTGGAAGCCGCCGTGCTCGGCGAAGGCTTCCTGGAGAGGATGGAGATGGTCTCCGTCCGCCAGTCCCTCGATCGTGATGACGTCGGCGTCCTGCACGGCGGACAGCGGGTACTGGCACGACCGCGTCGCCACGCCATTCACGAGCACGGTGCAGGCCCCGCACATCGTGATCCCGCAGCCGAACTTCGGCCCGGTGAGGCCGAGATCGCTGCGCAGAGCCCAGAGGAGGTGCCGCTCTCCGTCGGTGTCGAGCTTGACGGGCCGGCCGTTCAGCCGGAAGGTGATGGTCTGACTCATAGGAAGTCCTCCCGACTGGACGATATGGATCTCTATGAGCCTTCTCCCGGAGGGAGAAACCGTCCAGTCGGGAGATACCCGACGGTGGGTGTAGGGGGGGGCTCACCTCCCCAGCGACACCGTCGGCCACCCGTCCTGATCCCACACGATCGGCCGCACGATCAGCTTGGAGCGTCCCTGGTCGGTAGCATCATACGCGTGGAAGATCAGGTAGTCCTTCCCTCCGAACGTGTAGGCGGCCTCGTGGCCTCCGGCGGCCCAACGTCCGCCGTTCCCGAACCCATACACGACCATCGAGCCTCCGCCGTGGACCATCTCCTGGCCCTGACGGTCGAGGTAGGGACCGCGCACGTCCCGTGAGCGACCGACGAAGACCTCGTACGTGCTGTTGACCCCCCGGCAGCATCGGTCCCACGAGACGAACAGGTAGTACCAGCCGTTCTCGTGAAAGATGAACGGAGCCTCCATGGAGCCGCTCTGCATGTCGTGCTCCATCTGGACGATGCGCCTCGGATGCAGGCTGTCCGCGTCGAGCGTGGGGTTGGCGGCGTCTCCGGCGTCGCGCTCGTCCAGCTTCCAGTACCGGTTGCGCGCGGCGATTGTGTGCCACTCCGGTGGATCGGCCGGCCTGGTGAGGTCGGACGCCAGCTTCACCAGCTTGATGCCCTCCCAGAACGAGCGGAACGTGAGCCACGGCGTCCCATCGGTGTCCACGAAGAGTTGGGGTCGATCGCGTTCCAGAGATCACGCCCCGGGACGGACTCCACGACGATGCTGTGGTCCACCCACTTGAAGGCGGGATCGTGCGGATCGTGCGTGCGGCTCGTCGCGACGCCGATGGCCGACGTGTTCTTCCCGAGGGCCGAGACGGCATAGTACAGGTAGTACGTGCCGTGGTGCAGGCTGATGTCGGGAGCCCACTCACGGTTGCGGAAGCGGGGCACCACATCCCCCGCCCACGCCGGGGCGGAGTCGAAAACCGGCGCGAGGCGCGTCCAGCTCTTCATGTCCGGCGACGACCACACCGCGATCCCCCTGCCCGTCGCGAAGACGTAGTACGTGCTGTCCTGACGGATCATGACCGGATCGTGCTCGGGATGAGCGGCGACTGCGCGCGGGCGGAAGACGCCGCGAGCGCGGCGGCCGCGAGGGCTGAAGCCAGCATCCCGGCGAGCGAACGTCTTCGTGGCATGGCGCGGCCTTCCTCCGTGTCCTACTGTTGCGTGGAACCCTGCCTCCGACTCCCGGTCGTACATCTTCCAACCGCCAAGCGCATGCTCATGAACGCTCGATCCCTCGCGCTGATGATAGCGCTCACATTCGTGGCGACGGCGCCAGCGGGCGCTCAGCAAACGACGCCCGACCACGCGACGCTGATCGTCAACGCCGACCAGGGCACCACGACGATCAGCCGCAACATCTACGGCCAGTTCTCCGAGCACC
>CAZFIS010000145.1:0-8099 GCA_964519125.1 uncultured Gemmatimonadaceae bacterium
TGCCCAGCCCCTACGCGGGGGTGTTGCAGAAGCAGCTGGTGGGGGAGGGCGACGTGGTCCCGGTCCACGAGCCGATCGCGCTCTTCGGCGACGTCGCCGACGCCGTCGGTTCCGGCGCGCCGGAGTCCAGGCCCGCTCCCAGCCTGCTGGCCGAGGAGGAGCGCTCGATCGTCGAGCCCGGCGGCGTCGCGGAGGAAGACGACGGCTCGAGCCTGTCGCTGTTCCGCCCCGGTCCGGAGGAGGAGGGAGGGGCGACCTTCCAGGTGCGTTCGGGAGGCGCCGCCGTTGCGCCCCGGCCCGCCGAGCCGCGGCCTTCCGAACCTTCGGCGGCGCGCCCCGGCCCGGCGGCGCGCGGCCCCTACGGTCGCGTGCTGGCCGTGCCCGCGGCACGCAAGCTGGCCCGTGAGCTCGCTATCGACATCGAGCAGGTCGAGGGCAGCGGTCCCAACGGCCGCATCCGCGTCGACGACGTGCGCGCGCACGACGAACGCAGTCGAGGCGCGGCTGCGCCGGCGAGGCAGCCGGCCCGCTACGTGAGCCCCGAAGGCCACGGCGAGTTGGAGGAGCGCATCCCGCTGCGCGGGCTGCGGCGCATCATCTCCAACCAGATGCTGGCGTCGCACCTGCAGACGGTGCGCACCCTGCACGTCGACGAGGCCGACGTGAGCGCTCTGGTGGCGCTCCGTCGCCGCCTCAAGCCGATCGCGGAGGCTCGCGGCGTGAAGCTCTCCTACCTTCCGTTCATCATGAAGGCCGTGGTGGCGGCGCTCCAGGAGTTCCCGCAGCTCAACGCCAGCCTCGACGAGGAGAACGGCGAGATCGTCCGCAAGCACTACTACAACCTCGGCATGGCCGTGGCCACCGAGGCCGGGCTCACCGTGCCGGTGGTGAAGGACGTCGACCGGCGCACCATCCTGGAGGTCGCGGCCGAGGTGAACCGCCTGGCGGCGGCGGCGCGCGACGGCAAGCTCACCACCGACGACGTCCGCGGCGGGACCTTCTCGATCACCAACATCGGCAGCCTGGGGGGCCTGTTCAGCTTCCCGATCATCAACATCCCCGAAGCGGCCATCCTCGGCGTGCACTCCATCAAGCGCAGACCGGTGGTGCTCGAGGACGACAGCATCGTGGCGCGGGACATGCTCTACCTCAGTCTGTCGTTCGACCATCGGCTCGTCGACGGCGCGGAGGGCGCGCTGTTCACCGGCCGGGTGATCGAGCTGCTTCAGACGCCCGAAGCGATGATGCTCGACCTGTAGCCGGGCGCCGCCGAGGGCGCGGGCACCCGCACGTCGGCCCCGACCCGAAGGCTCCAAGCAAGACCCGGAACGAAGACCCGAAACGACGCGGAGCGCCCCGATCCCGGGGCGCTCCGCGTCGTGTGTCGGCGGTCGTGTGTCGGCGGTCGTGTGTCAGCAGGTGTGGGGGTCTGCGCCCGCCTTCCTCACGGCGCCGCCGTGGCCGTGGCCGCCGCCGACGGTGTGCCGATGCGACCGTTCACGACGGCCACGATCCGGTAGCGGTCACCGGCGGCGCCGCTCTCGTCGAGGTAGCTGGTGGCGGTCAACGGATCGGAGATCTGCACGAACGCGCCGCTCCCCTGCGCCCGTTCGACAGCGTAGGCGACGCCCTGGTCCTGGAGCGGCTGCCAGGTGAGGCGCACCCCGGCCTTGGCGGCGGTGGCCATGAGACCGTCGACGGTTCCCGGACCCGCCAGGCTGAAGGCCGTGGCAGAGACCGCGGCCGATGGCGGCGAGGCGTTGCCGGCGGCGTCGACCGCGATCAGCTCGTAGCCGTAGCGGGTTCCCGCCGTCACCTGGTGGTCGACGTAGCTGCTGGCACCGGGGGACAGGTCCGTGCCGAGCTGGACGTAGGCGGCGCCCCCCGCCGAGCGGAGCAGACGGTAGGCGTGGATGTCGGGGTTGGCGTTGCCCGCCCAGCGCACGGCGATGGCTCCGTCCGACGGCGTGATCGAGGTCAGCACCGGCGCGGGCGGCGCGGTCTTGTCGACGACCTTCCCGGTCACGGCCGTCGACGGCTTGCTGGCCACGTCGGTGGCGTTCACGGCCACGACCCGGAAGCTGTAGCTGTCCAGCGAGTTGGCCGGCACGGGCTGGGAGAAGTGGGTCGTCGTCACCTGAGCCACCAGCTGGTAGCTGGCCAGCGGGGCCTGTGGGTCGCGACCCGCGAAGACCTTGTAGCTGGCCACGTCGTTCTGCGGCGGAGCCTTCCAGGCAAGCTCCAGCGAGTGGGTGGTGGCCTTCAGCGTGAGGCCGGTGGGCGCGTCGGGCGGATCGAAGTCCGCGCCGCGCTCGGACCACAGCGGCCCCAGCGGACCGAGCCGGCCGTCGGCGTCGACGGCCGCCAGCGCGTAGTAGTAGTTCACCCCGCCCTGCACGGGCTTGTCGAGGTAGCTGGTGGCATCCGGAGCGAGCGCGTGCGGCGTGATCTGGGTGGGGCGCTTGGCCGGGTCGGTGGTGCGCAGCACCGCGATGCCCTTCACCCGCGGGTCGTTGGGCGCCGTCCAGTGCAGGCGGATGGCTTTGTCGAGGACGTCGTCGCCGGTGATGGCGACGCGGGGCAGGGGCTTCGGGTTCGGCACGGTGAAGGCCAGCGGCTGCGACGCCTTCGCCTTGCGCCCGAACAGGTCGATGCCCACCACCGTGTAGACGTAGCGCTGGCCAGGGGTGGCCTTGGCGTCCTGGAGGAAGTCCTCCGACGCGGCCGTGCGGGCCGCCGGAAGGAACATCGGATCGGCGGTGAGCTGGATCCGGCTGCCGTCGGGGTTGCGGCGGTAGACCTCGTAGGCGGTCACCAGGGAGCTGGCCGCGGGGCGGGCCCAGTGCAGGTGCACGGCGCCCGCGCTGTAGCTCGCGGTCAGGCCCGAGGCGGGGTTCAGGGGGGTGGGTTGCCCCGCGGTGATGTGCACCGCGCCGATGACCCGGCCGCCGGCCCCGGCGACCCGCACCTGGTAGCGGTAGCTCACGCCGGCGGTGACGTCCTTGTCCTCGATGAGCAGGCCCAGCGCGCGGGCCAGGCGCGGGCGTGCCACCGTTTGCAGAACGCCGATGGCGCGGGCGAAGGCGGTGTCGCTGGAGCTGGCGTTGGAGCCCCCGAACCCGGGGGCGAAGAGCTGGGTGAGGTAGGCGTACTCGTCCTGGCTGGCGTAGCCGTCGGCGACTGCCTGGTTCTCGGGCATGGGTGACGCGACGGCGATGCGCTTGGTCGTGCCCCCTCCGGTGCGGATGACGACGAAGCCGGCCTTGGGCAGGATGTGGTCGGGCGCGAACCAGCGCAGCAGCACACCGGTCTCGGTGGCCGCTGCGGCGACCGGGACGGGTGGGGGGCTGGCGGGCTGGCCGGCCGCCGTCTGGGCTGCGGCGGGCGCAGCGAGGGGGGCCAGCGCCAGCAAGGCGACGGCCATGCCGGTGAGGCGTCGGGTGGTGGCTCGCAGGGTGGGGATGGTCACCTCAATCACCTCAGAGGGGGATGGTCGCGTGCGTCGTGACGTCGATGTCCGACAGGTGCGAGACGTGCGCCGACAGGCGCATGGTGCCGGAGAACTGGAGCGGGCTGGGTGCGGTGAGCCGTCCCTCGGCACGGACCGAGGCGTCGACCGACAGGTGGGCGTCGCCGCAGCTCCCGCCGGCGCTGGCGTTACCCCAGGCGTCGATGGTGCCGAGCATGTGACTCGTGTTGTCGGGCTTGAGGTACACGCTCAGCCCGCCGCCGTAGCCGAAGCTGGCGTTGGCCCAGACATGGTAGTCGCAGACGGCTGCGCTTCCGCGCTTGTCGTAGCTCCAGGCGAAGCCGTACTGGCCGTTGACGAAGATGCCCTTGGAGCCCACCGGGATGTTCGGATCGACCACACCGGCGCGTGGCACCTTGCCGGCCACCAGGTAGCCGGCCTTGAGGGAGGGGATGACGTAGATGCTGATGGGGTTGCTGTAGGTCCCGATCGCCAGGTAGTACTGGCTCTCCTTCCAGGAGGCGACGAGCTCGGCCAGGCCGGACACGCTCACCATCTTGAGGCCCTCGGCGTCGATCTCGAGGGGCTTCAACCCGCTGCAGCTGAAGCCCTGGATGCCGGTGGCGGTCGGTCCGGCGCAGAGGGTGGCGGTGATGGCGTCGGCGTTGATGGTGAAGTTGCCGGCGAGGTTCGGTGGAGCGCCGGCGTCGACGCCTTGGGCCAGGGTCTTCATGGTCCATCCCTGGCCGGCGATGGTGAGGTTCTTCGAGGCGTTGAGCACCAGGTCGCCCTTGAGGTGCCACAGCAGGCCGTACGTGGCGCTGTCCGTGGACTGGTCGATGTAGCCGATCACGGTGCCCGCCAGGAAGTTGAAGGGGTCGGTCGGGTCGACGCACTCGCTGGCGTTGGACAGCACGCTGGGTAGCTTGCCGTCGGGGAGGTAGCCGTCGTCGGCGCGGCACGCCTGGTTGCCCTGACCGAAGGTCGTGAGCTTGAGATGGCTGCCCACGCCGCCTTCGAACTGGTAGAACGCCAGCACCGGAGCCCCCTCGACCCTCACGATGATGGGCGTGCCCGCCTTGGCGAGGTCGGTGGAGGCGTAGACGAACCAGTAGGGCGTGCCGCTCTGCTGGCCGAAGGTACCGGCCACGCCGATGTTGAACTTGTCCTCGACGGTCAGGCTGCCGCCCCCGCTGAAGCGCACGTCGTCGGTCTTGAAGTCGACCGCGCCGCTCGCCGTCACCACGAAGCTGACGGGCGAGGCATCGCCGCCGTCGTAGCCGAGGGTCACGCCCTCGAACTTCCAGCCGCGGTCGTGACCGGAGGAGACGTAGTACCAGGACGGAGCGACGTCGGCCTTGACGCGGCCGTCGATCGACAGGTTGCCCTTGAGGCCGATGCCGTACTCGCTTCCCTTGTGCTCGATGCCGATCTCGGCGCCCGCCCCCAGGTAGGGGAACTTCCCGATCTCCAGGGCGGGAACGTCGAGCAGGGTCTGCCAGGTGGCGCCGCCGAGCGACGCGTTGCCGTCGGCCGTGAAGGTCAGGTTGTTGAGCAGTAGCTCGAGCTTGTACAGGTTGATGATGGTGTCGGCGGTGTCCTTGGCGTGGGTATAGGCGGTCTTGGCCTTGTCCGCCAGCCCCGCAGCGCTCGGCAACGAGCCCATGACGTTGTCCGCCGCGGTGGTGTCGAGCTTGGTGGGGTCGGACGCCCACTTCGAGGAGAGCCCCCAGACGGCGTTGGGGAAGGTGAGCTCGAGCGTCCCGTCCTGCGTACCGGGCACGAACCCGAACGTCCCCTGGCCGGCCAGCACGCCGCTATGCCCGAAGTCGTGGGCGACCGGTCCGGCGGTGGCGATGCGATACGCGGGGCGCCCGAAGCGGTCGTTGCGGTTCAGTGGCGTGATCGTCACCGGAACGTCCTCGTCGAACATCGGAATGTGGACGGTCGCCACCGCGGGCTGCTCGTGGACGATGGCCGAGTCGACGAAGGCGAAGTGGGCCTTCTGGACGATGGTGAACGACCAGCCGCCCCATTTGAAGGGCCCGTGGTTGGCGCTGCCCCAGGGGCTGTCGTAGACGGTCTGGTAGCCGGCGCTGGTCCAGGCGACCTCCGCCTTGGCGGGCGCGGTCATGCTGTAGCTGGTCGTCACGTTGCGCACGCTGCCGGACCTCAGATGCAACCACGTGTAGAAGTAGACGATCCCCGTCCAGCCCATGCTCGCTGGATCGATGGAGGGCGTGCGCCCGACGCTCGCCCAGCCCGAGTAGGCCTCCTGGGTGGCGAGCAGGCCGGGTGCGATGCCCGACTGGAGGTTGTAGTTGTTGGTGGTCGACAGGTCGATGGCCCCCATGAGCTGCTTGTTCATCAAGCCGCCGAAGGCCCAGCCGGTGGTCCCGATGGGCACACCGTCGGTGTTCACGCCGAAGCCCAGGATGAGGCCATCGGTGGGGCCGAAACCGTGGTTGATCACGTGGCCGTCGAGCTGGAAGCCGGTTCCGGAGGGGAGCGTGCCGTGGCCGGTGAGGCCGGGATCGGCGTAGGTCCCGAAGCTGCCGAGCGTGAGGCCGGTGACGGTGATCTTCAGGCCCTCGAGCCGCAACGGCATCTTGATGTCGAGCGAGGACGGCGCCAGGTTGGCGTGGCCGCTGGTCACGGCGTCGTTGGTGTAGTTGAAGGCCGCGCTGATGTGCTGGAAGGTGAAGGGCACCGGGCCCTGCTCGCGCCCGCCAACGACCCAGCTCGGAAGGGTCGCCTCACCCGAGAAGTCCTTCAACCCGTTCGGGTACGTGAAGGGAGCGGTGAGCTTGGTGACGTGGAGCACGAAACCGTTCTGGAAAGCGAGCACGGTAGGCGGCGTCATGGTGCCGTTGAGGTCGAAGGCGTCGGTGCGGATGGCCTGTCCCCCGTCGACGGTCAGCATCAGCTTGAGCTGGTACACGCGCCGTCCGAAGCCCTGGGCGAACACGTGGTCCACCGTGCTGGTGCCATCCACGCCGACGGTGAGCGGCGCGCTCTTGCCGTCGCCGAAGTCGAGGCGGTAGGAGATGCCGTTGCCGTTCGCCAGGCCGCCGACGGTGAGCGTCACGTCGTTGGTGGGGTGGCCGTTCTGGAAGAACCTGGGGAACGAAGGCGTGATGGTGTTGGCGAACGTTGTTCCGGGCAGCTGCTGCGTTGCGACCTGCTGCGTGGCGCCGCCGTGGACGAGGTACAGGGCCGCCACCGTGTACTTGAAGGTGTAGGCGTGGTGGAGCGTCAGCGCGCCGGACGCCGGCGCGGTGAAGGTGGTGGAAGTGTGGTCCCCGAAGGCGAGCTTGTAGCTGCCGCCCGACACGAGCTTGGACAGATCGATCGCGGCCGGCTGGCCGAACACGGTCTCCTTCTCGGGGAAGGCGATGGCGCCGCTGGCGGCGTACACGGTGAGGTGGACGCTGGCGCGGGACGTGCTTCCCGGCGTGCCGGGGTAGTAGGCCATCAGGCTGACGGTGAGCGGGCCCGGCGTGCGGGGCGCGAACTCCGACACCGTCGCGGCGCCGTTCTTCGGGGTCACCGCGACGGCGTTGGCGGTGTCGGTCCCGAACACCAGCCGGTACTGCACGCCGGCGATCAGCCCGGCGGCGTGGAAGTACAGTTCGTCGCCGGTGATGATGGGGCTCGTGTCGGGGTTGCCGGAGGCGTCGGTGCGCGTGAGCGTCTCGTTCCCCTGCGGCCAGGCGGCGGTGTAGGTGGTGCTGGCCCGGGGCTGCGGGCTGGCGCCGCCGTCGGCGGACAGCTGCAGCTTGAAGGTCCCCGCCGTGAACACGTCGGCGGTCACGGTAGCGGTGCCGGAGGTCGCGACGAAGGACGTGCTGTTGTCGTCCCCGGTGAACAGGAGCGTGTAGTCCACGCCCGGGACCAGGCCGCTGAGGTCGACCGTCATCTTCATGCCGCCGTGGGCCGTGTCGACTCCCGTCTGCTTGGCGCTGAGGGACTCGGTCGGCGGCGGAAGGGTCACGTTCAACGGCGCCACGGCGATGATCGTCGGGGTGCCCTGCTGGGCGAGCAGCAGCTTGACGGTGGCGGCGAGCTGGACCCCCTGGTAGACGTGCGTGTCGGAGAGCGTCCCCTGGCTGTCCGCGGTCGCGCTGGTGGCCTTGCCGTCACCCCACTCGAGGCGGTAGGCGTAGCCCGCCACAAGACCGCTGGCCTTGGCGGTGACGGTCTCGCCCACGGTGGGCTGTGCGGGGGTGAGGTTCAGCGTGCCGCCGCTCTGGACGGTCACCAGCTGTTGCGCCGAGGGCGCGGACGAGCCGTTGACGGTGAGCGCCACGACGAAGTTGCCGGGGCGCTGGTAGGCGTGCTGGTAGTTGCCGCTGCCCGTCACCGCGGCGGTGGTGCCGTCGCCCCAGTCGATGCTGCCGCTCCCGGACAGCCCCTGCAGGTCGGCGGTGACGGGCGAGCCGACCTGCGCCGGGTTGGGGGAGAGCTGCATGGAGAGCGGCGTGTTGCTGACGATCACCGACGCCGTGGCGTTGGGGATGGGCGTACCGCCGACCTGCAGCCGGATGAGGTAGCCGCCGACGCTCGTGTAGCGGTGCGTGTAGTTGCCGTTGGAGGCACCGGTCGTGGTGTTGCCGTCGCCCCAGTCGAT
>CAZFIS010000146.1:0-8059 GCA_964519125.1 uncultured Gemmatimonadaceae bacterium
TACCAGGGCTTGATCCTCCCGGCTGCATTCAGCGCGTTCGGCACCTTTCTCCTGCGTCAGTTCTTCCTCACCATCCCGAACGAGCTGGAAGACGCCGCCGTCGTCGACGGCGCTAGCCGGTTCCAGATCTACCTGCGTGTGATCCTCCCACTATCGGGACCCGCGCTGTCTGCGCTGGCCATCTTCACCTTCCTGTTCCAGTGGAACAGCTTCCTGTTCCCGTTGGTCGTCACCAACAGCGTCGACATGAACACGCTCACGGTTGGTCTCCGTACGTTGCAGGGGCAGTACAACACCGCGTGGACGCTCCTCATGGCAGGATCGGTGGTGGCTCTGCTTCCGGTCCTACTGGTCTTCATGATCGCGCAGCGATACTTCATCCGAGGCATCACGCTAAGTGGACTCGGGGGGCGCTGAGCGTGCATAGGGAGCCGAGTCGATGAACATCGTGGAGGAAGCGGCGGAGCACGCGAAGTCGGTCCTACGCGAGTGCCTGACGAGCTTTGGCTATAAGGCATCTGCGCTGCAAGGCGGCTATCCGCAGGTGTGGGGGCGAGACGCCCCCATCACGTCGATGGGTGCTCTCGTCTCGGGCGACGACGAGCTGATCGATGGTGTCCGCGCGTCGCTGGCGTCGTTGGCGAGTACCCAGACGGACCTCGGCATGATCCACCTGAACGTGGACACACGGACGGGCGACGTCACGACGGAGAACGCCGGCGCGGTGGACGCCAACCTGTGGTTCATCCTTGGGCACCATGCCTACCTCTCGGTCCGCCCAGACGATGCCTTCTTGCGTGCTCAGTGGCCGATTCTCGAGCGGGCCCTCACATGGCTCCGTTACCAGGACATGAACGCCTGCGGATTGCTCGAGGTGCCCGAAGCCGGGGACTGGGCCGACCTGTACTCGGTCCGCTACAACGTGCTCTACGACAACGTCTTGTTCGTGGCTGCGCTTCGGGCGATGGCAGTGATGGCGGAATCCGTAGGCGAGGCGGGCCGACCGTACCGAGATCAGGCCGGCGAAGTCGCCGAGCGTATCAACGCCTTGATGTGGCTGGATCGGCCGTGGGACGGCGAGGCGTTCGGACGCCAGCTCGACAGACTGAAGGACATGCGGTTAGAGTGGTTCCTCCTATACCAGAACACCGCGACCCTGACCGAGGCTCCGTACTATCTTCCCTGGGTGGGCTTCCGTGAGTTCGGCACGGTCTTCGACGGTTTTGGGAACATGCTCGCGATCCTCTTCGGCATCGCGTCCGATGAGAAGACCCAGCGTATCCTCGAGCACGTGCGCGCAGTGGGAGCCGATCAGCCGTTCCCGCTGAGGGCGTTCTACCCCCCGATCTACCCGGGCGACCGGGATTGGCGGGAGTACTTCAGGAGCCGGAACCTCAATCTCCCGCACCAGTACCACAACGGGGGCGCATGGCCCTTTCTGGGAGGTTTCCACGTTGCGGCGCTGGTGCAAGCGGGATCGATCGAAGCTGCACGGGGCAGCCTGGAGGACCTTGCGCGGGCCAACCGCGAAGGAAAGCACAACGAGTGGGAGTTCAACGAGTGGATCCATGGCCTGTCCGGGCGCGCGATGGGCCATCCATATCAGGCTTGGTCGGCAGGGATGTATCTCTTCGCCAAGGCCTGTGTGGACTCTGGAGAGGTCCCGATCTGGAGCACTCTTCGAGGAGGGCAGGCCGGTCCGAGATAGAGGGCGACAGGCCTTGTGGACGTGGCCGGCGCCGACCTGTTGGGTCGACGCCGGCCGCTTGAGGTCGAGTTAGGTCACTACTTGCCGATGTTGACCGTCGCCCAGTTGTCGGTGTAGAGACCGAGCGGTCCCACCGTCAGCCCGCTGACCGTGGGTCGGATGAGGACGTTCTCGGAGGGGTTGTACAGCGGCATCCAGGCCGCGGCATCGAGCGCGATCTTCTCCGCCTGCTCGTAGAGCTGGCAACGTTGCCCCTGGTTGCTGCTGACGTCGGCCTCGCTGGTCAGCTGATCGAACTGGGCGTTGCTGAACCCCGAGTTGTTGGCTTGCCCACCGGACTGGAGCTGCAGGCTCAGGAAGTCCTGCGGGTCAGGGTAATCCGCACCCCATTCGATCATCGCCACCTGGAAGTCGCGCGCGTCCAGGGCCTTGAAGTACGACCCCATCTCCATCGCGTTAAGGCTCACATGCACGCCCAGGTTCTGCTGCCACATCTGCTGCAGGGCGGCCGCGATGCGGTCCATGTCGGGTCCGTTCGCGCCGTACGTGTAGGTGATAGGCGGAAGCCCTTGGCCGTCAGGATAGCCAGCGTCGGCAAGGTCCTTGCGGGCGGCCGCCGGATCGTATCCCGGCACGCTCAAAGTCGCATCGTAGCAGGCGATCCCTGGCGGCAGCACGCGGTCGCTAGGGTGCACCAAGCCCGAGAGGAGTTGAGCGATGGCCTTGCGGTCGATCGCCTGGGAGAACGCCAGCCGGACCTTGGCGTTCATGAAGGGCGCCGTCTTCGCGTTGGGCACGAGGTACGTCGTCCCCAGGAGAGGGCTCGCCTGGAAGCCCGGGAGCTGCCGGGCCTGCGTCAGCTTCGCCGATGGGAAGTGGACGACACCCATGACGTCAACGGAACCCGTCAGGTAAGCGTTGAAGGCCGTGTCGGGGTCGGCGAAGAAGCGAACGACGACGGAGTGCAGCTTGGGCCTGCCATGAAGGTAGTTTGGGTTGGCCACGACGGTGATCGATTGACCGTGGGCCCAGTTCTTGAGCATGAACGGTCCCGCGCCGATCAGCTTGTCGCCCGCCGACTTCTCGAGGATGGCTCCCCAGGAGCCGCTGAGGACGGCCGGGAAGTAACCGGCGCCGGCGGTAAGGTCTATCTGGACCTGCGTCGGCGATTGCACATGGATCCCTGTGATGGACGCTGCCTTGCCGCTATTGTAGGCATTCGCGCCGTCGATCAGGCTCATCATGCTGATCCCGAAGCCACCCTTGCTGGTGATGGCCGGCGACAGGGCACGCTCCAGCGACCAAGCGACGTCATCGGCGGTCACCGCATTACCGTCGGAGAAGCGGGCTGCTTTGTTGAGCGTGAACAGGTAGGTCTTGCCGCCGTTGGAGACGGTCCAGGTGGCAAGGTCAGGCACCGCCGTACCCGTCTTGTCGATCCGCGTCAGGCCGTTGAAGAGCAGGTTATCGACGAGGGCCGTGTTGGTGTCACCGGCGAGATGGGGGTCGATCGTAGGTAGGTCGGCGATGCCCTCGTCGGAGATGGTGAGCGTGGGGCCCTCTTGGGCGCCAGCCGTGCTCGCAGCCCAACCGAGGGCCACGATGCAGGCGATAGATACAATCCACCAGTGGGCCCGGTGCTTCGTCATCATTGTGCACCCTCTCTCCGGGCAACGCCGCTCGCGGCTGGATTGTGCCGGTCGAGGTGCGCTGCATGTACCGATTGGTTCGGTCCTAATCCAAACTATGCGCCGGGCGGGAGAGTGTCAAGAGCCTGTCGGCGGTCGACAATTGTGGTCGCGCGCCTACGCCTAGGCGGTATGATTCGTTCCTGCGGACCAGGACGGTACGTGGGGCGGGATTCCAGATGTGCGGTCGCGGCACTTGCCGCATGTCACGTTTCCAGTCCCGACTAGCCGCGAGTGCCGGCGCTTTGGGGTGTGTCGTTGGCGGTCGCGGCGGTGGTCGGCAGATGGTGTGAGGCGGTCAAGCTGACATCGCGTGCCGGAAGGGTGGGACGTCCATGGTGCATTCTGGTCGTAGGGGGCTCCACGTTGTCGTTGTCGGTGTGGGCAGCGCGAACTTCGGTCCGCCCACGCTGCTCGATCTCTTCGAGAACGTACTTGTGCCGGGAGCCAGGCTGTCGCTCGTGGATGTTGATGCGGCCAGGCTCGCGACCATGGAAGCGGTTGCGCGATCGATGGCTCAGACGCTCTGTGTCGAGGTCCAGATCGATAGCTCGCTCGACCGGCGCAGCGTCCTGCTTGGCGCACACTTGGTGCTCGTGATGGCGGAGCAGGACCGTATCGCCGCGTGGCGGAAGGATTGGGAGATCGTCCACGCGTTCGGTCTCGAGGATCCTCTGGCCGAGAACCGCGGTCCGGCCGGGCTCTCGCACGGACTGCGTTGCATCCCTCTGGTGATGGCGATTGCACGCGATGTCGAGGCGTTGGCGCCCGACGCCACTATGATCATCCTGACCAACCCCGAAGACAGGATCGCGTCAGCCGTCAATCGGTACACCTCGGTTCGGGCGATCGGCTACTGTGATGGGCTATGGGACTTCAGGGACCACAACGTCGGACCGGCTCTGGGTATACCTGGGGCCGACATCCACGTGGAAGGTGCAGGGATCAACCACGCGGTGTGGATCACCGACATTCGCAGGGTCAGCACGGGCGAAAACCTGCTGCCGCAGATGCTGGAGGCGGCGGACTCGAACGGCTGGGAGCCTTTCGGGCGTCATCTATACCAGACGTACGGGCTGTGGTTGCACGAGAACGACGAGCACTATGGTGAGTACTTCCACTACGCCTGCGAGTTCCAACCATGTAGGGGCTACGACTTCGACCTCCACCTTCGAGAGGCCGAGCAGTGGCGCGAGCGCAACGCGGCCCTGGCCGCAGGTCAGCTCGACAGCGACAGCTACCTCGCGGAGGTGCGGGCTTTCCACGCTGACGTGTTCGGCGACACCCCCCCGAGCCTGTTGATCAGGGGTCTGTTCTACGGCCAGAACGTGTACATCCCCAACGCCAATGTGCCGAACCGCGGCAAGATCCCGGGCCTGCCTGCCGACATGATCGTGGAGGTGCCTGCCGTGGCCACCCCGAGCGGCATCCGTGGCGTCGCCTTCGAGCGCTTCCCAGACATGATCACCGCGTTCCTCTATCGGGAGGGAACGATTCAGATGCTGGCGGCCGAGGCAGCTGTCGAAGCTTCCAGGGCCAAGGCCCTTCAGGCCTTGATGCTCGATCCCCACATTACAGGCGCGGCGCTGGCAGAGCGGATCCTTGACGCCTTCCTCGACGAGCATGCGGATCTCATGGACCGGGCCACTCTTGAGGGGCTCGCCAGAGCGTCCTGAGATGGTGATCGGTCGCGCTGCATCCACACCTCTGCGGGGGGTGGCGAGAGGTCGTGCCGGTCGCTCTCCATTTCGACTGTCAGCGAGCGGGGCCACGATGCCGCGGTGCCGGCGATGTTGAGGTACCTCGCGTCACGGCTTGTGAATCTAGTGTTCGTGTTGGTGGGCATCAGCTTCCTCACGTTCCTGGTCGGCCACCTGGCGCCAGGCGATCCCGTCCAGATCATGCTCGGGTTCAATCGGAACGCCGCGCTGTACGCCAAGCTGAAGCATGCCATGGGGCTCGACCGGCCCTTCCTCGTCCAGTACGTCGACTACATATGGCATGCGCTGCATGGCGACTTCGGGCAGTCCTATATTCAGCGTGGGCAGTCAGTGGTGGCGATCTTGGGCCGGAGCATCCCGGTGTCGCTGGAAATCGGCGGCTTGGCCCTGGCGTGCACCCTGCTGCTGGGGATCCCTTTGGGAACGGCGGCGGCCATCCGCCACGATCGGTGGTTCGACAACGTCGCCATGTCGGTAGTGCTGGCGCTATACGCCATCCCCAACTTCGTGCTGGCGCCGACGCTGTTGGCGCTCGACATCGCTCTCTACGCTCACCATCTGCCGTCGTTGCCGGTCGCCGGCTGGGGCACACCGTCACACCTTGTCCTGCCCGTAATCGTGTACACGCTCGGCGCCGGCGCCTACGTCATGCGGTTGACGCGAAACAGCGTCTTGGAGGTGCTCCGTGAGGACCACGTGCGCACGGCACATGCCAAGGGCCTTCCTCTGCGCGCCGTTCGAAACCGGCACGTCCTCAGGAACGCGCTCATACCGATCGTCACGTACGTAGGACCGGCCACCGCGTTCCTGGTGTCGGGCTCGTTCGTGATCGAGTACATCTTCGCCATTCCTGGCATCGGGTACCTTGCGGTCCAGTCGCTGTACCAGCGGGACTATCCCGTCGTAGAGGCCATCACGCTGGCGCTGGCGTTCGCCGTCGTGGTCATGAATCTGCTTACGGACATCTCCTACACCTTCCTCGACCCGAGAGTGCGGTACGAGTGATGCGCAAGCGGTTCGTGCGCAACCCCAAGGCCGTCGTGAGCTCCGCCGTACTCGTCCTGATCGTCCTCGCCGCCACCCTCGGCCCGCTGCTATGGCAGGCGAGTGCCACCTTGGGCGACTTCTCCAATATCCTGGCGTTCCCGTCGGCGCATCACCCTCTAGGTACCGACAGCCTCGGCCGCGACACGCTAGCCCGACTGTTGATCGGTCTTCGCGTCACTCTCGTGATCACCATCTTCGTCGAGTCCATCAACATCGTGCTGGGCGTGAGTGTCGGCATCCTCGCGGGTTACTACGGGGGCCTCATCGACCAGGTGCTGTCGCGGCTCACAGACGTGCTCTTCGCCTTTCCTGGTTTGCTCTTCGCGATCTTGATCGCCGGCGTCTTCGGGCCCGCGGTGTCGCACCTCTACGGCGGAACGGGCAGGCTGCTCCTGACCGCCGGGTCCCTCGCCCTCATAGGGTGGCCGATGATGGCGCGGTACGTACGGGGGGTAACCCTTTCGCTCAAGCAGCGGGAGTTCACCGAGGCGGCGCGTGCGCTCGGCGCGACCAGCAGGTACGTGATGTTCCACGCGCTGTTACGCAACCTCATGGGCATCGTCGTCGTCAGTGCCACTTTGGACGCTGCCAATGTGGTCATCTCGGAAGCCACGTTGAGCCTGCTGGGGCTCGGGATTCAGCCACCCGGCTCCAGCCTCGGCTTGATGATCAACGACGCGAAGTCCTACATCAGTACCAATGCCACGCAGGTACTGTTCCCGGGTGCCGTGATTGTGCTCCTCGTGCTGCTGGTCTCGTTCCTGGGCGACGCCTTGCGGGACGTGTTTGACCCCCGCTCGACGAACTAGGTCGTGGCGAACCTGGTTTGGAGCGCCTGCCAGTCCTCGGCCAGTTGCTCCGGCCGCTGCAGCGGCACGTCATGCACGGTGTCGCGGTAGCGCACAACGCTCACCCGACCGATGTCCCGCTCCGCGGCGGCGGCGCACTCGCTGCGCCACGCTAGGAACATGTCGTCTTCGGCCGAGCGCGGCTCGGGCGGGAGCGCGTGGACCATCAGCGTTGGGGCGCGCACGCTGGGGTAGAGCCGCGGAGGCCGGTGCTCCCACAGGGCGCGCGCGATCTCCATGTTGGCGTCGCGCGCCAGCCACGGTGCGACCGTGCCGTCGACGCGCTGCTCGTAGTTGGCGAGGATGATCCGTCGCTGCTCTGGTGACGGGAGCGACGCCAGCCAGCCGTCAATGGCGTGCTCGAGCTGCGCCAGCGTCATGCCCCAGACGTCCATGGGTTCGAGCAGGTGCGCGGCCTCCGTCCAGCTCAGGTGTGCCTGGAAGTCGATGATGGCGCCGTCGATGAGCCCTACCGTGGCGACCCTGTCGGGGTGCCGAATCGCCAGTTCGAGCGCGACGTCACCTCCCCAAGAGTGGCCCATGACATGGACGCTCGGGACGCCGAGGTAATCGAGCAATCCCACGGCGTCGGTGCATACGTCCTGCCAGCCGTAACCCGAAGCAGGCTTGTCGGATTTGCCGTGGCCGCGCTGGTCGGGGGCAACTAAGTAGAAACGCTCGACCAGGAGCGGTGCGACGAGGTCCCAGATGTGGGTGGTCGATCCCAGGCCGTGAAGAAGCAGCAGCGTGGGGTTGGACGGATCGCCGGCCGTACGGACTCGGAGCGTTTGGCGTCCCAGGTCGATCGATTGGCTTCGGAAATCCACGAACACCTCCTGCGATGCTGAGATGTGGAGCGGCACGTGGACGCCGGCTCCGCCGCGCGGATGCCACGATACGATTTCTGCGCTCTCGCCGTTTCCCGGTCAGGTCGCCGCTGCGGCCGGCGCTGAGCGACCACGTGGTGCGGACCGACCTTGTCTGCCGCACTCTGCCACGTCACTCTAGGCATCCGCCCTGATGTACACCGGATTCGACAGCGCCCGC
>CAZFIS010000147.1:0-7994 GCA_964519125.1 uncultured Gemmatimonadaceae bacterium
CGGCACCGTTGCCTAGCAGGATCGACACGGTGTTGGCGGTCTGGTTGGCGGTGGCGAGGTCGGGGTGACCGTCCGCGTTGAAGTCCCCCACCGCCACCGACGTCGGCCAGGCGCCCGTGGCGTATCTGGCAGCGGTTCCGAACGTGCCCGTGGCGCTGCCAGACACGACCAGCGTCAAGGGAACGGTGTGCGCGACGCCGCCTCCCGCCGCGCCCAGCGAGAGGTAGTACGTGCCCGTCGGCAGACTGCCCGCAGCCATGAGGGTGACCGCTTGGGTGAGGCTCTGTCCCGCTGCCAGCGTCACGCTCACCGGAGCCACGCTCACCCCTGCCGCAGCATGCCCACCGCTATCGAGCAGACGCAAGGACAGCGTCCCGCTGAAGCCGTTCTGAGACGCGAGCAACAGCGTCGTGGTAGCGGTCCCCCCCTGGACGACGCTGAGCGTGACCGGGGACAGCGCCAGGCCGAAGCCCGGCGCGGGATTGGCCTGCACCGTCACGCTCAGCGGCAGACTCGCGCTCACACCGCCACCGCTCGCCTGCAGCAGCAGCGTGTACGTGCCCTTCGCCAAGCTCCCGGCAGCGGTGAGGGTGATCCCCGTGAGGGCGGGCTGCGCGCCGCTCAATGTGAGCGAGCCGGGCGACACGCTGAAGCCCGAGGCAGGTTTGCCCTGCGCGTCCAACAGCGCCAGGCTCACGCTGCCGCTGAACCCGTCCTGCGGCGCCACCAACAGCGTGGCGGTAGCGGTCCCCCCCTGGACGACGCTGAGCGTGACCGGGGACAGCGCCAGGCCGAAGCCCGGCGCGGGATTGGCCTGCACCGTCACGCTCAGCGGCAGACTCGCGCTCACACCGCCACCGCTCGCCTGCAGCAGCAGCGTGTACGTGCCCTTCGCCAAGCTCCCGGCAGCGGTGAGGGTGATCCCCGTGAGGGCGGGCTGCGCGCCGCTCAATGTGAGCGAGCCGGGCGACACGCTGAAGCCCGAGGCAGGTTTGCCCTGCGCGTCCAACAGCGCCAGGCTCACGCTGCCGCTGAATCCGTCCTGCGGGGCCAGCTCCAACGCCATCCCGGTGCTGCCGCCCGGCGCCAACGCAAGGCTCTGACTCGTCGTCTTCACGTTGAAGGTGCCACTCGGACTCCGACTGCAGCCCGACAGCACCAACAAGACTCCCACCAGCGCGACAGCGAGAATCGCCCGCGCGCCTCTCGGCATGAGACTTCGCATGCGTTCCCCTTCCTGCCGCAGGTCTCGGCAAGTCGCCAGAGAGCGCCAGGGCCTGCGGTTCGGGCCCGCGGGTACGGGCTCCGCATCCTCAAGGTCTATGAAGCTATCACATGCGATGCGCGGGGGCGAGTTCGAACCCGCCGTGCCGGCCAGCACAGCATGTCGTGCGCCCTCGATGCGCGTGTCTCTCTGTGCTTTCTGGGACCGAGCCTGGAGAAGGCCGGTGTCCGGCAACGGTGCCGCCTCCGAGCGTCGGGAACTCCGCCCATTCCTCTCGGCATACAATCGACCTGGCTCCCCCCGGCAGCCCGCGTGATAGGAGTGTAGCTGCACACCCCGAATCCACCGGCCGCACCCGGTGAGCCGGGTCGGCCGGGCCGACCTCCCGGGTATGGCCCGCGTGCCGGAGCCGACAGGCCGTTTGCCCGCCCCGAGGTGCCCGGCGTTCCAGGGAAGCGAGCGCACGCGAGCCCATGACCGAGATCTTCGCCAAGCCCCCGGTGACCGACGGTCGTAGGAAGAGCGCCTACGTCCTGGAGCAGATCGTGCTGGCCGTACGCGACGGCAAGCTTCGGATCGGGGATCGGCTTCCCTCGGAGCGCTCCATCGCCCAGGCGATGGACGTCAGCCGGAACTCGGTGCGCGAGGCGCTCAGCGCCCTGCAGATCCACGGGGCGGCGGTGAGCCGGCCGGGGGACGGTACCTACCTGACGAGCCTCGACAACCTGTCCGGTCTGGAGAGCGAGATGGTCTCCAACCTCGAGGAGGAGGACAACCTCTTCGACGCCATCGAGGAGCGCGTGATCCTCGAGTGCGGCGGAGCGAGGCTGGCCGCCAGGAACGCCTCCCCGGAGGATCGCGCGAAGCTCCGGCAGAACCTCTAACGGATGAAAGCGGCCGTCAGGCCCGATCGGGAGGACCTCGACGCGTACTTCGAGGCGAACCGCCTGTTCCACCTCCGAGTGGCGGCGGCCACGGGCAACGCGTTGATCGAGCGCCACATCGACGCCCTGCTGCGCGTCATGGCCAAGCAGCTGTGGCAGAAGATCCGCCGGATCTACCTGCGCGACATCCGGCAGGTCGAGGACACCATCCCCGTGCATGTCGCCATCTACGAGGCGATCGTGGAGCGGGACGGCGACGCCGCCGAGCGCCACATGCGCGACCACTTCAGCGGGCTGGACGAGCCGCTGCGGGGGCACGGCCAGGTCTGAGCGTGCCCTCGGTGTCTCCGGCGAGCCACGCCCCGACTTGACGCCCGCTGCCCCGACGGGATACGGTTCCGAACAGAGCTGGAATTTAGATGCAGGGTGGGGCATTTCAGTGCAAGGATTGGTTCTACCAGTTGAACCACTGCACGACTGGCCCGACCTTCGAGACGCGAGGTACGGGAGGATCATGATCAGGCAATCTGCGCTCGAGCTGATCGGCGATACGCCCATGGTCTACCTCGACCGGTTGGCGCGCGGCCACCCGGCCAGGCTCGCGGCCAAGCTGGAGATGTTCAATCCCATCAGCATCAAGGACCGGGCGGTTCTCTCGATGATCGAGGATGCCGAGGCGCGCGGAGAGATCGACCGGGACACCGTGATCGTCGAGGCCACCAGCGGCAACACGGGGATGGCCCTGGCCTACATCTGCGCGATCAAGGGGTACCGGCTGATCATCTGCATGAACGAGGCGATGAGCGAGGAGCGCAAGATGGTCCTGCGCGCGTTCGGGGCCGAGCTGCACCTCACGCCGCCGGGCCGCCACACCCTGGCCGCCAAGGAGGAAGCGATGCGGATCGCGGCCTCGACGCCGAACGCGTTCTACGTCAACCAGCACGGCAACCCGGCGAACGCCGAGGCGCACGTGCGTACCACCGCCGAGGAGATCTGGGCCGACACCGAGGGAAAGGTGGACGTCGTCGTCTGCGCGCTCGGCACCACCGGGACCGCGACCGGCATCGCTCGAGCCCTCAAGCGGAAGAACCCCGCCGTCCGCGTGGTCGGGGTCGAGCCGAGCACGGCGCCGATGCTCTCCGAGGGACGCTGGGCCCCCCACAAGATGCCCGGCACGAGCCCGGGCTTCGTTCCGGACCTCTACCGGGACGATGTCCTCGACGAGATCGTGCTCGTCGACCCCGAGACGGAGGCGTATCCGATGTGCCGCAGGATGGCCAGGGAGGAGGGCCTGCTCGTGGGCGTGTCCTCCGGCGCCGCTATCGCGGCGTCCCTCGCCATCGCGGCTCGCCCGGAGAACGAAGGCAAGCTCGTCACGGCGATCTGTGCCGACTCGGGTCAACGCTACCTGAGCGTCGAAGGGCTGTTCGCCGGCCCGGAGTAGGAGAGGAGGACGGCGGCTGTCGGCAGCACACTCCAGGAGTAGGGACCTCAATCGCTAGGGAGTCAGGATGTCCGAACACACTCGATCGGGTGCGACGAAGCTGGTCAAGGCGGTCGTGGCGCTTGCGCTGCTCGCGGTGGCGGGCCTCGGATCGGCCCAGGCACAAGGGGCGATCACGAACCCGGACACGTACACCTATCTGCGGCGCTCGGGGCCGCGCACGCTCGATCCAGGCAACGCGATCGACAACGTGAGCCTGGTGGTCCTCGCGGATATCTATCAGCGGCTGGTCACGCTGAAGCGGGGCGATCCGACGCAGGTCGTGGGCGATGTTGCGGACACCTGGAGCGTCTCCAGCGACGGCCTCGTCTACACGTTCCATGTGCGCAAGGGCCTCACGTTCCAGGACGGTTCGCCGCTCACGGCGGCGGACGTCAAGTACTCGCTCGATCGCGTGGTCCTCATGAACGGATCGGCCGGCCTGGCCCGCGACCTGATCCTGGTCAAGGGGGTCAAGACCTACCTCGCCTCGCCCATGGCCAAGGCCGACGCCGATGCCTACATGGCGGCCGGCGGGATCCAGGCGCCCGACGCCTCCACGGTGCGGATCACCCTGAACCAGCCGTTCACGGCCTTCCTGCCGCAGCTGGCGCTGTTCAGCTTCGTCGTGTCCAAGGACTACGTCGAAGCGCACGGAGGCGTCACCCCGGGCGAGATCAACAACTTCATGAGCCGGAACGCCATGGGGTCCGGTCCGTTCGCGTTCAAGCAGTGGGTGCCGCAGCAACGGATCGTCCTGGAGCGCTACGACGGCTACTGGAAGGGCCCGGCGGCGCTCAAGCGGGTCGTGGTGGAGTTCGTCCCCGAGACCGGCACGCGCGTGCTCCGGCTGCGCACGGGCGACGCGGACTACATCGAGCTCTCCGCCGCCGACGCCGATCAGGTGGTCGACCCGGCGACGGGCAAGTCGAAGATCGACGGCGTGCGGGTGGTGCTGACCCCGCGCTTCGCCGAGGACTACATCTTCTTCAACACCAAGATGAAGCCCTTCGACGATGTCGACTTCCGCGAGGCGATGGTCTACGCGTTCCCGTACGGCATCTACCTCAAGCAGTCGCTGCGAGGCGTGTTCGGCCAGGCGGCCAACGGCGTCATCCCGAAGGGGATGTTCGGGTATCCGGAGGGTCGGGCGCTGCCGCATCAAGACCTCGCGAAGGCGAAGCAGTTGTTCGAGAAGGCCGGCTTCAAGGGGACGGTCACGATGACGATCCGCTCCGGCCGGAAGGCGAACGAGCAGGTCGCGCTGCTGCTCAAGGACGCGGTCGAGGGGCTGGGCGTCGGCGTCAAGATCGACATCCAGGAGCTCGCGTCGTCCACCTTCGTCTCCAAGATGCGGGCCGGCAACCTAGCGCTGTACCCGAACGCCTGGGGCGCCGACTACAGCGATCCGGACACCATGGTCAGCAACCTCTACGCCTCGACCGGCTTCTACCCTACCCAACAGGGGTTCAAGGACCCCGAGCTCGACCAGATGATCGCGAAGGCGCGTTCGGAGGCCGATCCCGCAGTGCGGAAGACGATGTACGCCGACATCGTGAACGCGGGTGAGGGTCAGTACCTGCACATCATCACGGACCAGCCGATGGATGTGACCCCGATCCGGACGTGGCTGAAGGGGTGGCAGGGCAGCCCTCTGCTCTGGTCGAAGGAAAGCTACTACCTGTCGAAGTCGGAGACCCACTAGAGGCGCGCGGGCGGGCGCGAGGCAGGTCGGGCGGGCTTCCCGGAGCGCAGCCGGGAGCCCGCCCCCGCCTTGCCCCGCTCGGTCGCCGCGACGCGGCGACGGCGGTGCGGGAAGCGAGGAACGGATTCCCCGATCGGCGCGGGAGCCGATCCTCCAAGCGGCAGGGCCACGCAGCCGGGCCGCGCGCACCGAAGCAGCTGGACGTGGTGGTACCCTCCGGGATCGGCGGGTAGAGGAGATGGCAGATGTTGGAGCTCGTCCTGCGACGCCTGGCCTGGATGGTCGTCGTCCTCCTCTGTGTCAGCGTGATCACCTTCATGCTGATCTACGTCGGCGGCAACCCCGTCGTCGCCTACATCAGCGACCAGACGCCCCCGCAGACGGTCCAGCAGGTCATCAAACGCCATCACCTCGACGACCCGATCTACGTTCAGTACGTCTACTATCTCGACGGCCTGATCCACGGCGACTGGGGGATCTCCAGGAGCGCGGGGAACCTGCCCGTCACCAGCGCGATCCGGCAGTACTTCCCCGCCAGCGTGGAGCTCGGGATGCTCTCGGTGTTCCTGTCCTTGCTCATCGCCCTGCCGCTCGGCGTGCTCTCGGCGATGCGGCGCAACAGCGTGATCGACAACGTCGCCCGCATCGTCTCCCTGAGCGGCGTGTCCATCCCGGTCTTCTGGCTCGCGCTCCTGCTGCAGTTCGTCTTCTACTTCGTGCTCAAGAGCGCTCACCTGCCCTACCTGCCGCAAGGGGGTCGGCTCGACGTCTCGGTCAGCCTCGACCACCCGCTCCACGTCATCACCGGCCTGTACCTGGTGGACAGCGTGATCACCGGGAACTGGGCGGTCTTCGTCAACGCGCTCGAGCACCTCATCATGCCGGCCTTCACGCTGGCGTTCGCCTCGCTCGGGATCATCACCCGCCTCACGCGCTCGAGCATGCTCGAGGTGATGGAGCGCGACTACGTCACCGTCGCGCGCGCCAAGGGGGTGAAGGAGTGGCTGGTCGTCTGGAAGCACGCGATGCGCAACGCCCTGGTCCCCATCGTGACCATCACGGGCCTGCGCATGGGGGCCGTGCTCTCGGGCGCGGTGCTCGTCGAGACCGTCTTCTACTTCCCCGGCGTCGGCCTGTGGGCGGTGAAGGCGATCACCGCCTCGGACTCCGCGGCCATCATGGCCTTCGTGCTGCTCGTCGCCGTCGTGCGCAGCGTCATCAACCTGCTCACGGACATCTCCTACTCGCTTCTCGATCCGAAGATCCGGACGGGGTGAGCATGCACCTGCAACGATCGCTCGGCCGGCGAGACGGCCAGGGAGGGAACCATGGCCGATAGCGCGCCGTCGACGGCTTCCGAGACCTCGCCGACGTCCGCCGGCACGGTCACCGAGCTGAGGCGCGCGTTCCGCCTCATAGGGCGCAGTCCGGTCGTCATGATGGGACTGGTCATCGTGGTCGTCCTGTTGCTCACGGCCATCTTCGCGCCGCTCATCGCGCCCTACCGGCCGAACCAGCGCGACTGGTCGCAGCAGCTGGCGGCCCCGAGCACCAGTCACCTGTTCGGCACCGACGCCAACGGCGCCGACATCTTCAGCAAGGTCGTCTACGGCGCCCGCACGACCGTCGAGCTGGCCGTCGTGACGGTGCTGCTCGCCAGCGTGATCGGCGTGGTGCTCGGAGTGCTGGGCGCCTTCCACGGCGACTTCGTCGACGGGTTGATCATGCGTGCGGCCGACGTGTTCCTGTCGCTGCCCGGCCTGGTGCTCGCCATGGCGGTCATCGTCATGCTCGGTGCGGGCCTCCAGAACGTGATGTTCGCCATCGTGCTCGTCCACTGGCCGGCGTACGCCCGCCTGGCGCGAGCGCAGGCGCTCAGCGTGCAGGGCGAGAGCTACGTCGAGGCCGCGCACTCCATCGGGGCCAGCAACTCACGGATCATCCGGCGCCACATCCTGCCCAACGTGATCGCCACCCTGATCGTCTACGCGACGCTCGACGTGGGCCGCGTGATCCTCCTCGCCGCAGGGCTGAGCTTCATCGGGCTGGGGGCCGGGCCGGGCGCCGCCGAGTGGGGCCGCATGGTCGCCGAGGGCCGCGACTACCTCTTCGGGCAGCCCTGGCTCGTCACCTTCCCGGGGCTGGCGATCTTCGTCAGCGTTCTGGGCTTCAACCTGCTGGGGGACGGCGTGCGCGACATCCTCGACCCCAAGCTGAGGCGCGCGCTCAAGTAGGGGCGCGCTCACGGGGGGCGTGGGTTCCGGGCGCTGCCGGCACCTCCCGCCGACGCAGACCTCAGGAAGTCATGTAGTCTACCCTGGCTTGGCATCATTGAGTCGCATGGGCGCTGCGGCCACACGTCACTCGAGGTACGTGGCGAGTTGGGTTAGGGAGTCCGCACGTCATGACCGCTCATAGGTCATGCGGCGCCGTTGGTTTGAGGCGAGCGCAACCCTGCTCCGCCGTTCCCAGCCGGAGTCGCTTCCGGGTCCGGGGAGGCACCTTCAACCCGTGCAGGCGCCACGTGAGACACGGCCGCGCGTCTCCGAACGGCCGTCAATAGCTTCCCTCCAGCGCCTCGCTTCGGGAGGCCCACCTGCGATTTGTGTGCCGTTCTCTGGCCGGTCGAACCTGCGGGTAGGCCTTCCGTGAATCCGGCTCGCCAGCAAGTTGGACTGCCCCAGCGCGGCCCACCGA
>CAZFIS010000148.1:0-7887 GCA_964519125.1 uncultured Gemmatimonadaceae bacterium
CGGGCTGATACGGATCTGTTCGTTGACGCGAACCCGTTTGTCGCTGATCTCACCTTCCTCCGTTGGAGTCCTCTCGCGGGGCCACCGAAGCCTTCTCGCGTCCTGTCAAACGAAAAGCCCGAGACAACATATCTCGGGCCGCGACCAGGGACGAGCGACCGGGACGCGCCCGATCTTCGACCCTCGCGACCCTCTTGGGAACCCCATGCGGGGCCCCGAAGGTGGAGCCGCCGGTCCAGCGGCTCACTTCCGGGCTTTCCTCGCCCACAGAGGGCGAGCGTGCAAGATCGCGGATGCCCGCGGCACCGTCAACAGGCGTCGCGACGGGCCCGGGACCCGGTGTGCCCCGTCGCAACGGCCGGCATCACTCGAGCGTGCGGGCCGCGACCTCCCGGGCAACGTGCTGGACGAAGGCGGTGCGCTCCATCACTTCCTGCTTCTTGCCCGAGCCACGCTTGCGCACGGCCACCGTGCCGTCGGCCGCTTCGCGCTCTCCCACGACGGCCATGTAGGGAATCTTGAGGGACTCGGCGGCCCGGATCCGGTAACCGAGCGTCTCCCGATCCTCGAGGTGCGCGCGCACGCCCGCGTCCTCCAACGTCGCGCGCAGCGCCCCGGCACTCTCCGTCCAGTGCTCGGAGATCGGAAGGACACGCACCTGCTCCGGCGCCAGCCACGTGGGGAACGCCCCGGCGTAGTGCTCGATGAGCCCACCGACGAACCGCTCCATGGAGCCGACCAGCACACGGTGCAGCATCACGGGCCGGTGCGTCTGATTGTCCTCGCCGATGTACTCGAGCTCGAAGCGCTCGGGAAGGTTGAAGTCGAGCTGGACCGTCGGGCCCTGCCACTTGCGTCCGATGGCGTCGATGAGCTTGAAGTCGAGCTTCGGCCCGTAGAAGGCGCCGCCCCCCTCGTCGATTTCGAACGGGAGGCCACGCTCCGTCAGGACGTCGGACAGGAGCTGGATCGCGCCGTCCCAGTCCGCGTCGGAGCCCAGCGCCTTCTCGGGCTTCGTGGACAGCTCGATGCTGTACGGGTAGCCGAACGTCGTGAGCATCTCGTCGACGAGGTCGAGGAGTCGGCCGATCTCCTCGGAGACCTGTCCCGGCGTGCAGAAGACGTGCGCGTCGTCCTGGGTGAAGCCGCGCACACGAAGCATCCCGTGCAGCACGCCACTGCGCTCATAGCGGTAGCACGTACCGAACTCGGCCATGCGGATCGGCAGGTCCCGGTAGGAGCGCTGGCTGCTCTGGTAGATCGCGATGTGGCCGGGACAGTTCATCGGCTTGGGGCGGTAGCGCACACCCTCCACGTCCATCGCTCCGAACATGTTCTCCTTGAAGTTCTCCAGGTGCCCGGAGATCTCGAAGAGACGCTCGTTCACGATGTGCGGCGTGTAGACCAGCTGATAACCGTGGCGCAGGATGAGCGCCCGCTCGTAGTTCTCGATCTCCATCCGCACGAGAGCGCCCTTGGGGTGCCAGAGGATGAGCCCCGGCCCCACGCGCTCGTCCGTGCTGAACAGATCGAGCTCCCGTCCCAAACGGCGGTGGTCGCGCTTCTTCGCCTCCTCGAGACGCTCGAGGTGCTGCGCGAGATCCTCCTTCTTGAAGAAGGCCGTGCCGTAGATGCGCTGGAGCATCTGGCGGTGCTCGTCGCCGCGCCAGTACGCACCCGCGCCCGACAGGAGCTTGAAATTCTTGAGCCTCCCCGTGCTCGGCACGTGCGGGCCCCGGCACAGGTCGAGGAACGGGCCGTCACGGTAGACTGTGATGACCTCGTCGTCGTCGAACTCCTCCAGTCGCTCGAGCTTGAGGGGATCGTCCGCGAAGAGCGCGCGCGCCTCCTCCTTGGTGACACGCTTCCGCGAGAACGAATAATCCGCATCGACGACCTCGCGCATCTTCGCCTCGAACGCTTCCAGATCCTCGGGCGTGAACGGGTCCGCCACGTCGAAATCGTAGTAGAACCCGTCGTCGATCGCGGGACCGAAGCCGATGCCCGCGCCCGGCCGGAGCTCGCGGACCGCCGTGGCCAGCACGTGCGCCGCCGAGTGGCGGAGCACCATGAGCGCCTCGGGATCCCTCTCGGTCAGGATCCGGATCCGGGCGTCGGACTCGATGGGCGTGATGAGATCGACGATCCGGCCGTCCACCTCGGCGGCGAGGGCCGCCTTGGCGAGGCCGGGACCGATGGACGCGGCGGCGTCGCCGGCGGTCGAGCCCCGAGGGAGCTCGAGGACCTTCTCGTCGGGAAGCGTGAGGTGAACGGAATCGCTGGACATGGCTCTCTTTCGTTTTCGGGTTCACCGGAGGATCGGCACCGTGTACCCGGGGATCAAGCGAAAGGCGCGGTCCCCGAAGGTCCGGGGGCCGCGTCACGAGCTCCTCCATCGAGTAGCCGTCTCCTGGTCGAAGAGCGTGGCCGAAGCCTAGATCGCTCGCACGCCGCGGTCAATGGGAGCCGTCCGTGACAGGAGCCGTCCGGGCGCCTCGACCCTCGCCGAGACCCCGACCAAGGAGTAGTCTATCGCCCGATCGTCACGGGATTCGACCCGAGGGGTGGCGTCTGCCCGCCGGGTTCCTCTCCCCGCACTACCAGGAGAAGCTGCCATGATCGCCTGCCTCATGCCCCCCACCGCAGTGAAACGACACGGCGGCGGGAGATTCGCCCCGGCAATGCTCGCCCTGCTCGTCCTCGCGCTCGGCTCCCCCCTCGCCGCCCAGGTTTTGCGCCCGCCCGAGCACACCCACGACAACCGCGTGTGGGGCGCGAACTTCGCGGCCGCGGCCCGCTGGGCCCCCTACAAGGCCCGCGACCTGACCTACAGCACGACGGTGAGCCCCCAATGGATCGAGGGCACGGACCGGTTCTGGTACGAGTGGCGCACCTCGGAAGGGACGTTCTACTACCTCGTGGATCCCACCCAGGGCTCCAAGCGACAGATCTTCGACAACGCCGAGCTCGCCGCTCAGCTGACGAGCATCACCCAGCAGCCCTGGGACGCCAAGCACCTGCCGATCCAGAAGCTCCGATTCACAAATTCACACACCGTCACGTTCGAGGTGCAGCTGCATCTGGACGAGGAGGCGCGTGACAGCGCCCGGGCCGCCCGCGGCGGTGGCCGAGGAGAGAGGGGGGGGCGAGCCGCCCGACCGGCAGGGAAGATCTTCCACTTCCGCTACGACGTGGACACGCGCGCGCTCCAGGAGGTCACGGACTGGAAGGCCCCCCTCGAGCACCCCGGCTGGGCCGGGGTCTCACCGGACAGCTCCATGGTCGTCTACAGCTTCCACTGCAACCTCTACTCGATGGGCTGGCCCGACTACATGAAGATCCTCGAGGCCCGCAGGGGGAAGACGGGCGATGCGGCCGACTCCGCCGAGGCGGCGGTCAAGGTCTCCGCCACGCAGCTGACCACCGACGGAGAGCGCGACGACTGCTATGGCTCGGCCGGACGAGGTGAGACCGACGACGAGACGGCCAAGTTGTGGGACAAGCGCCACGGAGCGGGCGTGGTGTGGTCGCACGACTCACACTACTTCGCGCTCATCCGGCGCGACCTCCGCAAGGTCGGGGACCTGTGGGTCGTGCACAACGTCGGCAACAAGCGCCCCCAGCTCGAGACCTGGAAGTACGCGTTCTCCGGCGATCAGAACGTCGCCCAGTACTCCCTCCTGGTGTACGACACCCGCTCCCATCAGATGAACAGGATCGACGACCACCCGTGGGTCGACGAGCAGATGGGAATCTTCTCGGCCCCCACGGGAGCCCGTGACGGACGAGGTGTCCGGGGTCGGGGGAGCCCGAGCGGGGAGCTCCGCATCCGCACCTGGCTCTCGCCGGAGTCCAGTCAACTCTACTGGTACCGCATGAGCCGAGACGAGCATCGTGTCGACCTCATGGTCACCGACCCGGCCACCGACGCCACCCACGCCGTGATTCACGAGCGGCTCAACACGTACGTCGAGCACGAGGCGCCCCGCCGCCTACCCGACGGCGACCTGATCTGGTGGTCCGAGCGCGACGGATGGGCGCACCTGTACCGGTACGGAGCCGACGGGACCCTCAAGGCACAACTGACGAAGGGACCGTGGCACGTAGCCGACATCGTGGGCGTGGACGCGTCCAAGGGCGTGGTCTATTTCGACGCGAACGCGCGTGAAAAGGGTGAAGACCCGTACTACAGCCATCTCTATCGGGTGAACCTGGACGGGACCGGACTTCGGCTGCTCGACCCGGGCGACTTCGACCACCACGCGGACATGAGCGAGTCGAACCACTACTTCGTGGACAACTACTCGCGCGTGAACACCGTTCCGGCCGCGGCGCTCATCGACGCGACCGGGCGCAAGGTCATGACCCTCGACACGGCCGACTTCTCCGCTTTGAGGAGCGCGGGCTACAGGTTCCCCGAGCCGTTCACGGTGAAGGCGGCCGACGGAGTGACCGACCTCTACGGCGTGATGTACAAGCCGTTCGACTTCGATCCGACGAAGAAGTACCCGATCGTGGCTTCCGTCTATCCGGGGCCACAGACCGAGTCGGTGGCCACGTCCTGGTCCCTGGCACCGACGCAGACGGCGATGGCACAGATGGGCATGATCATCGTCACCGTCGGCCACCGCGGAGGCAGCCCGGACCGCTCGAAGTGGTACCACGACTACGGGTACGGCAACTTCCGCGACTACGGTCTCGAGGACAAGAAGCTGGCCATCGAGGAGCTCGCCGATCGCGACTCCTTCATCGACCTCGACCGGGTCGGTATCTACGGCCACTCCGGGGGAGGCTTCATGTCCACGGCCGCCATGCTCGTCTATCCGGACTTCTTCAAGGTGGCCGTGTCGAGCTCGGGCAATCACGACAACAACGTGTACGGTGGATACTGGTCGGAGAAGTACAACGGCATCAAGGAGGTGAAGCAAAGCGACGGCAAGACCCGGTTCATCTACGACATCGAGAAGAATTCGGATCTGGCCGCCAACCTGAAGGGACACCTCCTGCTCACGGTCGGGCTCATCGACAACAACGTCCCGCCGGCCAACACCTTCCGTGTGGCGAACGCTCTCATCAAGGCGAACAAGCGCTTCGACCTCTTCGTCTTCCCGGGCCAGCGCCACGGGTATGGAGACATGAGCAACTACTTCTTCTGGCTGCGCTCCGAGTACTTCGCGAAGTGGCTCCTGCACGACGAGCGAACCGCCGTCGACATCGAGGAGCTCGACAACCAGGTGCCGCAGACGCGCGGCGTCGGCGCCGAGACCGAAACAGGAGGGAGGTAGCCGCTCGTCGGATCGGTGGGGAGCGCCGCGGGGCGCTCCCCACCTCCGCGCTCAGCCCGATGTCGCGGTGCCGGAGGCGAACGGCTTCGAGACCGGCGCGGGCGTCGGGTTCTGCCCGATCTGTCCATTTCCGAGCGCCCCGAACACGCTGGTGCCCCAGCAGTAGGCCGAGCCCTGCGGCGTGAGCGCGCACACGTGCTCCACACCCACGGAGATCTCGATGAACGAGAAGTCGCCCGGCACCGGCCCGGGGCCGGCGGCGTTGGCGCCGAGGTCGTGGACCGCGCCGTCTCCCCAGCAGTACGCCCTGCCCTCGACGGTGGTCCCGCAGACCTGCGATCCGCTCGACAGCGACGTGTAGGACTCCGTGCCCGAGACGGCGAGCGGTACCGCCGAAGCGGTGCGCGACGCGGTGCCGAGCTGACCTTTCGATCCGTCTCCCCAGCAATAGACGGTCCCGCTCGCCGTGACCCCGCACGTGCTCGTGTCCCCCGCCGAGATCGACACGAAGCGCTGGTCGCCCACCACCTTCACCGGCACGGGCGAGTCATGGAAGGACCCGTCACCGAGCTCCCCGAAGTTGCCGGTGCCCCAGCAGTAGGCCGTCCCGTCGGGCGTGAGCCCGCACGAATGCTGGCCCGCCGAGACCGAGGCGAAGGTGTGGTCGCCCAGAACCTTGGTGGGCAGCCCCACGTCCGTGAAGCCCCCGTTCCCGATCTGCCCCCCGTAGTCCGATCCCCAGCAGTAGACGTCGCCGCTCGTCTCCACGCCGCATACGTGGTACCACCCCGCCGCGATGGACTTGAAGGTGTGGCCCCCGGAAACGAGCACCGGCACGAAGGAGGCCAGGCCCAGTCCGTTGCCCAGCTGGCCGCTGTACCCCGCGCCCCAGCAGTAGGCCTGTCCGCCGTTCGTAAGGCCGCACGCGTGGTACCAGCCGACGGCGAGGGAGGTGAAGCGGTAGCCCCCCACCACCGCGACGGGCACGACGGCGTAGCCTCTACCGTCCTGGCAGTCCAACACCCCGTCGCACGTGTAGCCATGGCCGAGCTGCCCGTCGGATCCCAGACCCCAGCAATAGGCCCGCCCGTCCTCGAGCAGCCCACAGGTGAAGTCCGACCCGGCCCCGATCTGACGCCAGGCCACCGGGGCGCCCTGGCCCATCGTGCTCGCGCCGGGTACCGACAAGTCCGTGCAGGCGGCGAGGGCAAGCAAGGCTGCGGCCGAGACCACCAGCGTCCGAGCGACGGCGCCCTGCACAGGCACCCCACATCTCCTCCCCGTGAGCGCGCACCACCCCACCAGGTGGCGTCCGAGCCCGAGTCGGGTGCGGGGTATCGACATGCCTCTTGCCTCTCGTGAGCGTGACTTTCGTTCTCAAGTAGCACGCCCTGCCCCCGCACCGCAACACCGCCGCTGACGGGTTCGCATAAACATGAAGAGGCCCGGCCACCCGAAGGTGACCGGGCCTCCGCGAAGCCGGCCCATCCGGGCGCGGTCGAAGGCTCGCGCCCTCCCCCGACGGCGACGTCCGCAGGATGTCGCTGTCGAGGCGGATTTCCGAACCCGTGACCCGGTGGCTCCGAAGGGAGCCCGCAGCCCGGGTTCGGAAATCCGCCGGCCGGGTTTGCGACGCGCTACGCGTGTCGCAAACCCCTAGTACATGCCGCCCATGCCGCCGCCCGGCATGGCCGGAGCCTTCTCCTCCTCGGGCGTCTCGACCACCACAGCCTCGGTGGTGAGCAGCAGCCCGGCGATGGACGCGGCGTTCTGGAGCGCGCTCCGCACCACCTTGGTCGGATCGATCACGCCCGCCTCGACCAGGTCCTCGTACACGTCGGTCTGCGCGTTGTAGCCGAAGGTGGCAGACTTGTTGGCCCGCACCTTCTCGACCACGATGCTCCCTTCGACGCCTGCGTTCGTCGCGATCTGGCGGATGGGATGCTCGAGCGCCCGGCGCAGGATCTGGATGCCGATGCTCTCGTCCTCACGGTCGAGCTTGACCTTGTCGAGCGCGGCCTGTGCGCGCAGCAGAGCGACGCCGCCGCCGGGTACGATGCCCTCCTCCACCGCCGCACGCGTCGCGTGCAGAGCGTCCTCGACGAGGGCCTTCTTCTCCTTCATCTCGCTCTCGGTCGCGGCGCCGACGTTGATGACGGCCACGCCGCCGGCGAGCTTCGCCAGCCGCTCCTGGAGCTTCTCCCGATCGTAGTCCGACGTCGACTTGTCGATCGAGACGCGGATCTCGTCGATGCGGCCCTTGATCTTGTCCTGCTCGCCGCCACCGTCGACGATCGTCGTGTTGTCCTTGTCGATGATGATGCGCTTGGCCGTACCGAGGTCACTGACCACGGTATTCTCGAGCTTGAAGCCGACCTCCTCCGAGATCACCTGGCCACCCGTCAGGACGGAGATGTCCTGGAGCATGGCCTTGCGGCGGTCGCCGAAGCCGGGCGCCTTGACGGCCGCCACCTTGAGCGTGCCACGCAGCTTGTTGACCACCAGGGTGGCCAGCGCCTCGCCCTCGATGTCCTCGGCGATGATCAGGAGCGGCTTGCCCATCTGGGCGACCTTCTCGAGGATCGGCAGCAGGTCCTTCATC
>CAZFIS010000149.1:0-7772 GCA_964519125.1 uncultured Gemmatimonadaceae bacterium
CGGACCGACACACCGCAGATCGACAACGAGAACTGGCTGGCCTTCTGCAACTGCGTCTACCACAAGGACACGGACGAGTGGGAGATGAAGAAGCGGCCGGTGAAGTACCTGACCGTGTGACCGACCCGTCACCCCGGGTCTCCGGATGGAGGTCAGTCGGCCGTCCGGAGGCCAGGGGTGCACGGCCCGGAGGTGCAGTGTCCTTTCCGTCCCGAACCGACGCGGCGTATCCGCTTCGGACACCATCGAGGAAGACGATGGCAGACCCCGTCCACACTTGCCCGCACTGCGGATCGCGGCTGAAGAAGTGGCGTGTCCCCGACGGCGCCACGTGGAGCGAGGAGTTCTTCTTCGTGTGCTTCAACGATGAGTGCTCCTACTACCTGGACGGCTGGGCGTGGATGCAGAACGAGTTCGCCCAGAACGCCTCGTACCGGTACGCGCTCAACCCCACGAACGGAGGGACGCTCGCCCTACCCGTGTGGTCCGCATCGGCCACCAGGGAAATGATCATCGACGATAGCGAAGGAGACGACCATGAGTGAGGCGAAGGAGACTCTCGTCACGGGAGCCACGGGGGCCGACGACGCGAGCCAGCGGCTGCAGGAGAAGATCCTGGCCGAGTATCCCCGCCTGGGCCTCGACGACCCGTTCACGTTCGGGTGCCACGCCGGCGTCTCCTGCTTCAACGGATGCTGCAAGGACGTGAACATCTTCCTGTCCCCCTACGACGTGCTCCGTCTCAGGAAGCGCCTCGGGATGACCTCGGGCGAGTTCCTGGATCGCTACGCGCTCATGCCGGTGCAGAAGGACATGAAGACGCCGGTGGTGCTGCTGCGCATGCGGGACGACGCCGGCAAGACGTGCCCCTTCGTCACCGAGGGCGGGTGCAGCGTCTACAGCGACCGGCCCTGGCCGTGCCGGATGTACCCCCTGGGCATGGCCGCGGCGAAGGACACCGCGGACGGCTGGAGAGGTGAGCAGTTCTGGTTCCTGCTTCGCGAAGAGGCCTGCAAGGGCTTCGGAGAGGCCACCTCGTGGACGGTGCGGGAGTGGCTGGAGAACCAGGGCGTGGGCCCCTACGACGACTGGGGCGACGCCCACAAGGAGCTCGCGCTCCACAAGTTCTTCGAGGACGGCGGCGTGCTGTCTCCGGAGAAGCTCAACATGTTCTTCATCGCCTGCTACGACCTGGACAAGTTCCGCTCCTTCGTCTTCGAGACCACCCTCCTGGAGCGCTTCGAGTTCGAAGAGGACTTCATCCAGGAGATGAGCTACGACGACGAGGCGCTCCTGCGCTTCGCGTACCTGTGGCTCCGCTTCAGCCTCTTCGGTGAGCCCACCATGAGGCCGAGACCCGAGGCGGTCGAGTCCATCAAGGGCCGGCGCATGCCCCGCGCCCAGGCCTCGAATGCCCCCCAGGTCAGCGAGTCGGCGCCATGAGCGAGGCCGCAGGAAGGGGGAAGGTACTCGTCATCGGCGGCGGCATCACCGGGATCACCGCGGCCATCGAGGCCTCGGAGGCCGGGTGCGAGGTCGTCGTCGTGGAGAAGGCGGCGTACCTGGGCGGCCGCGTGGCCCGGACGAACCAGTACTTCCCCAAGATGTGCCCGCCCCTCTGTGGGCTGGAGATCAACCTGCGGCGCTTCAAGACCAACCCCCTCATCCGCACTCTCACGCTGGCGGAGGTGGAGGAGATCAAGGGCGTTCCGGGTGACTATCACGTCACCATCAAGCAGCACCCCCGCGGCGTCACCGAGAAGTGCACGATGTGCGGCGTGTGCGTGGACGCGTGCCCCGCCGAGCGCCCCGACGCCTACAACCTGGGCATGACGACCACCAAGGCGATCTACCTCCCCTTCGAGATGGCCTACCCGGCACGCATGGCCATCGATGCCGACGCGTGCCTGGGTGCCGAGTGCAGCCAGTGCGTGACCGCCTGCCCCTTCGACGCCATCGATCTCGCCCAGGAAGACGAGACCGTGGACATCGACGTGGACGCGGTCATCGTGGCCACGGGGTGGGAGCCCTACGACGCGGCGAAGATCGAGGGCCTCGGGTACGGCAGCCACCCGGACATCGTCACCAACGTGATGATGGAGCGGCTGGCCGCCCGCACGGGACCCACCGAGGGTCGCATCGTGCGGCTCTCCAACGGCGAGCCGGTGCGTTCGGTGGCCTTCGTCCAGTGCGCGGGATCGCGGGACGACAACTACCTGAAGCACTGCTCCGGGGTGTGCTGCATGGGCTCCCTGAAGCAGACGCGCTACGTGCGCGAGCAGCATCCAGACGCGGACATCTACGTCTTCTACATCGACCTGCGCGCTCCCGGGCGCCTCGAGGACTTCCTCCAGGTCAGCCAGGAGGACGAGAAGCTGCACCTCATCAAAGGGAAGGTGGCGCGCGTCGACGTCGACGGGGACCACCTCCTGGTCCAGGCCGAGGATGTGCTCTCCGGTACCCGGGTGACCCGGGCCGCGGACCTCGTGGTGCTCGCCACGGGCATCGTGCCGTCGGACGTCACGGGCATCCGCCTCAACGGGGGCCTGAAGACCGACGAGCACGGGTTCCTGGCCAGGACCCAATCCAGTGAAGGCGTGCTGGTGGCGGGGTGCGCGGCGCGGCCCACGGATGTGGCCACGTCCGTGCGCGACGCCACCGGTGCGGTGATGAACGCCCTCCAGTTCTGCACGGAGCAGTGACGTGGACAGAAAGCTGGCCGTCTATGTCTGCAAGGGGTGCGACATCGGGACGTCGCTGGACGTCGAGGCCCTCGAGGGCGTGGCGTCGGAGGCGGGTGTCGATCTCTTCCGCGAGCACGGGTGCATGTGTGGGGCCGAGGGGCGCGAGCTCATCCGGCAGGACGTCCTCGAGGGAGTGAACGCCCCGGTGGTCGCCGCTTGCTCCTCTCGGTTCATGAGCGACGCGTTCACCTTCGACGGGTGCAGGACCGAGCGGGTCAACTTCCGTGAGCACGTCGTATGGAGCCACGAGCCCAACGACGAAGACACGCAGATGCTCGCCGAGGACTACCTGCGCATGGGCATCGCCCGGGCGGGGAAGGCGACGCTCCCGGAGCCCTTCCAGGCCGAGGTGGAGCAGAGCGTCCTGGTGGTGGGTGGCGGCGTGAGCGGCATGAGCGCCGCCCTGGGCGCCGCCGGGGCCGGCCACGACGTGGTCCTGGTGGAGAAGGCGGAGAGCCTGGGTGGGTGGATGGGCCGCTTCAAGCGCCACATCCCCCACGAGTCCCCCTACCGCGACCCCCAGCCCTCCGACATCGACGCGCAGATCGCCAGGGTCACCGGACACGAGCGCATCAGGGTCTTCACGGGCACCCGCGTCGAGAAGATCGACGGCCAGCCCGGCCAGTTCGACGTGACGCTGCACACCAACGGCGGCAGCGACACCACGACCACGTTGCGCATCGGAGCCATCGTCCAGGCCACCGGGTGGAAGCCGTACGACGCGACCCGCCTGGGTCACCTCGGGTACGGCACCTGCCCCAACGTCATCACCAACGTGCAGATGGAGGAGCAGCTCGCCGCCGGTGCGGCGACGCGCCCGAGCGACGGCAAGCCGGCCAGGCGCATCGCCTTCATCCAGTGCGCGGGCTCCCGGGACTCCGCTCACCTGCCCTATTGCTCGGCGGTGTGCTGCCGGGTGAGCCTCAAGCAGGCCCTCACGGTCCGCGAGACGAACCCGGAGGCGGAGGTCTACGTCCTGTACAAGGACATGCGCACCCCGGGCCAGTACGAGGACTTCTACCGCCACGCCCAGGAGGACTCCGCCATCTTCTTCACCAAGGCGGACGTGGAGGGCGTCACGGACGGCGCCGACCACAACCCCGTGGTGCGGGCGAAGAACACGCTGGTGGGCGAGGACATCCTCCTCGAGGCCGACCTGGTGGTCCTGGCCACGGGGATGGTACCGGTCTCCGCCGATGGCGAGTCGCTGCGCAAGCTGACCGACGCCAAGGCCGTCGTGGCCAAGGGCGAGGCCGGCGTCCAGCTCGACAACGCCAAGGAGACGGTGGCGAGCCTGGCGCGCCTGGAGGGCGGCGAGATCCTCAACCTGACGTACCGCCAGGGCCCGGACCTGCCGGTCTTCAAGTACGACTTCCCGGACTCTCACTTCATCTGCTTCCCGTACGAGACGCGGCGCACGGGCATCTACGCCGCAGGGTGCGTGCGCGCCCCCGAGGACGCCCAACTCGCCCGCGAGGACGGCGCCGGCGCCGCGCTCAAGGCCATCCAGACGGTGCGCCTGGCCACCAAGGGCGAGGCCGTGCACCCGCGCTGGGGCGACATGTCGTACCCGGACTTCAACCTGCAGCGCTGCACCCAATGCAAGCGGTGCACGGAGGAGTGCCCGTTCGGTACGCTGAACGAAGACGCGAAGGGCACCCCGGAGCCCAACCCGCTCCGCTGCCGTCGATGCGGGATCTGCATGGGCGCGTGCCCCGAGCGCATCATCTCGTTCAAGGATTACTCCGTCGACATCGTCTCCTCGATGATCAAGGCGGTGAACATCCCCGACGAGTTCGAGGAGAAGCCCCGGTTGCTGGGGCTGCTGTGCGAGAACGACGCCTACCCGGCGCTGGATACGGCCGGCCTCAAGCGCATCCGCCACAGCGCGTACATCCGCTTCCTCCCCGTCCGCTGCCTGGGCTCGATCAACACCGTCTGGATCGCCGACGCGCTGTCCAGCGGCTTCGACGGCATCCTCCTCGTGGGGTGCCGCTCGGGGGCGGACTACCAGTGCCACTTCATCCAGGGAAGTGAGTTGATGGAGACCCGGAGCGGCAACATCCGGGAGAAGCTCAAGCAGCTCGCCCTCGAGGAAGAGCGCGTGCGCCTGGAGCAGCTTTCCATCGCCGATTTCGACCGTCTGCCCGAGATCGTCAACGAGTTCGCCGCCCAGATCGAAGAGATCGGCATGAACCCGTTCAAGATGTAATGGGACTTCACATGATGCCCACCCCTGCGACCGAAGTAGCTGACCCGGCGGCGCCGGACGTAGAGGCCGACCCGGTGAACCCGATCGAGCCGAACGACGCAGCGGCGCCGGACGTAGAGGCCGACCTCGTGAATCCGGCGGAGCCCAACGGCACCGCGGCGCCGGGACTGCCCGCTGGGGATGCAGCGCTGCCGCTCCGGATCGAGCCGGACCTGAAGTTCAAACGGGACTTGGCCGCCCTGGGCGCCGACCGCGCCAATTGGTGCATGCAATGCGCCACCTGCTCGACGGTGTGTCACCTGTCGTCGCCGAGCCGGCCGTTCCCACGTAAGGAGATGCTCTGGATGGCGTGGGGGCTCAGGGACCGGCTCGTTCGCGACCCGGACATCTGGGCGTGCCACTACTGCGGCAAGTGCTCGGAGCGGTGTCCGCGCGACGCCCATCCCGGCGAAGCGATGATGGCCATGCGCCGCTACGCGACGACCTGGTACGACTGGACCGGGATCTCCCGGCTCCTGTACCGGTCCGTGTGGTGGGAGATGGCGGCGCTGGCGGTGGTCGCGGCCGTGGTCGTAGCCCTGTTCGGCGCCTCCGGGGCGTTCGGGCGCATGGACGGCGCCCACGTCGCTATGAACACGTTCATCCCGGTCCTGTGGGTGCACCACGCCGACTGGGTGCTGGCGGGGATCCTGACGTTCTTCCTGGGCACCAACGTCCTGCGCATGTCCCGGCTGGTGCTCGACGGCCAGAAAGTGCCGCTGAGGGACTTCCTGGCCGAGTTGAAGTTGTTGCTCGCCCAGGCGACGGTGCAGGCGCGGTGGCGCCAGGGCGAGCAGAGCATCCGCTGGCGCAAGCACCTGATCCTGGTCAGCGGCTACGTCCTCATGTTCACGCTGGTGATGTTCCTGCTGCCGCGTCTGCAGGTCGACGGCTCGCACTTCACCTGGATCAGCCTGGCGGGCTACTACGCCACCTTCGCCATCGTCTATTACACGGTTGACGCCCTGGTCGGGCGGTGGCGCCGGCGCGAGCAGCTGCACCGCTTCTCCCACGCCTCGGACTGGATCTTCCTGATCCTGCTGTTTCTCACCGCCCTGACGGGCATCCTGGTGCACGGGTTCCGCCTGCTGGACCTGCCGCGAACGACGTACATCACCTACGTGGTGCACCTGGCGATCGCGGTGCCCATGCTCGTGGTGGAGGTGCCGTTCGGGAAGTGGGCGCACCTGGCCTATCGGCCGATGGCCCTGTACCTGAAGGCCGTCAAGGAGCGGGCTGCCACATGACCGGGCGAAACCCGCGGCGCCGCCCTGGAGGCGAGCACCCGCCTCGACTCGATCCGCGCCACCCGGACCGGACCCACCACCTGCTCACCTGCTCAGTGATTCCTGCGGCGCGTACCTCGCGCGCCGCGCCAACCTGCGCCCGAGGGAAATGACGATGGATCAACTGGTCAAGCCACACGGCAAGGACAAGGAGCTGAAGCCCCTGCTCCTCCACGACAAGGAGTTGAGCGACGAGCGCGAGAGGGCCAGGTCTCTGAAGCGACTGCGCATCACCTCCCGGGAGACCGGCGACGCCATCATGATGGGGATCGGCGGCTTCACGCCGCTGCCCGGCTTCATGGGCGAGGCCGACTGGAAGGGCGTGGTCACCGAGATGAAGATGGCCGACGGCACCTTCTGGCCCATCCCGGTCACGGTGTCCGCCACCGCCGAGGACGCCAAAGGCATCAAGATCGGGCAGGACATCACCCTCGTCGATGACGAGACCGGGACCGACATGGCCATCATGACGGTCACCGAGAAGTACAAGATCGACAAAGAGCTGGAGTGCAAGGAGGTCTTCCGCACCAACGACCCGGAGCACCCCGGCGTCGCCATGGTCATGTCCCAGGAGGAAGTGAACCTCGGCGGTCCCATCAAGGTGCTCTCCGAGAGCTACTTCCCCGAGGAGTTCGGGGACGTCTACATGCGGCCCGCGGAGTCGCGGAAGATGTTCATCGAGCGGGGGTGGAAGACCGTTGCCGCGCTGCAGCTGCGCAATCCCATGCACCGCTCCCACGAGTACCTGGCGAAGATCGCCCTGGAAACCCTGGACGGGCTCTTCATCCACCAGTTGGTGGGCAAGCTCAAGCCCGGAGACATCCCCGCCGACGTGCGCGTCAAGTGCATCAACACGCTGGTGGACAACTACTTCGTGAAGGGCTCCGTGATCCAGGGCGGCTATCCGTTGGACATGCGCTACGCCGGCCCGCGCGAAGCACTCCTGCACGCCCTGTTCCGGCAGAACTACGGGTGCAGCCACCTCATCGTCGGGCGCGACCACGCGGGCGTGGGCAACTACTACGGAGCCTTCGACGCGCAGACGATCTTCGACGAGATCCCCGCCGGGAGCCTCGAGACCCAGCCGCTGAAGATCGACTGGACCTTCTACTGCTTCAAATGCCGCGGCATGGCTTCCATGAAGACGTGCCCCCACGGCAAGGAGGACAGACTCCTCCTGAGCGGCACGGTGCTGCGCAAGACGCTGTCGGAAGGTGGGGATCCCCCGGAGGACTTCAGCCGTCCCGAGGTGCTGGCGCTGCTGAAGCAGTACTACGCGACCCTCGAGGAGAAGGTGGAAGTGAAGCTGCACCACGCAGCCACGGGGGCCTGAGGAACAACCAGGAAGACGAGCAGCCGAGCCTGGAGGTCGTACCATGGAGCTGATCACGGTGAGCCGCAAAAGCGGCCTGTCCTTCGATGTCTGCGTGGGTCGTCACCACATGACCTGCGACATGGCACCGGAGGATGGCGGCACGGGGGCTGGCTTTT
>CAZFIS010000150.1:0-7714 GCA_964519125.1 uncultured Gemmatimonadaceae bacterium
TCGTCAAGCTCATGGACTGGGGCAAGCACCGCTACGAGGAGCAGCGCAAGAAGCGCGAGGCGCGCAAGCACCAGCACCGCGTCGAGGTGAAGGAGGTGCAGCTCCGCCCGCGCACCGACGACCACGACTTCGAGACGAAGCTCAGGCGTGCGCGCAAATTCGTCGAGAAGGGAAACGTCGTCCGCATCGTGCTGCGCTATCGCGGGCGGGAGCTTCGCCGGCCCGAGGTGGGCGTGGCCACGCTCGAGAAGATGATCGAGGGGCTCAACGACATTGCGCACGTGGAGCAGCGCTCCCGCAACATCGAAGGGCGCAGGCTCTTCGCGTTGCTGGAGCCGGGAGCGGCGTAGCGAGAGGCGACCGGCGGCTTCCGGGCGACGCGCGGCCCGGAAGCCACCGCGGCCCCCTCACTCGTTCGTGAGGGCGGGTCGGTTCACGGATGCTTGATGATGTAGCTCCGCTGTCCCGCGCGCACATCAACCGTCTGCGTGCCACCGTCGAACCACCGCACCTCGATGTGGGCCGCCGTCTTCCCGGGCGCCGTGCCCATCACCTGAGCGGCCCCGTTCTCGGACCAGTAGCCCGCGCCGGCCTGAATCTCGCGCCTGGGACCTTTCGTTCCGTCGGAGTATTCGACCCGTAGACTCGACCCGATCGCATCCTCGTTGCCCGCTGGTCCCACCAGACGCACCAAGAGACCCGCCCGCTCCGATCGGTTCAGGTACAGCTTCAGCGGAGCGTCGTTCTGCGCCACCGCCAGGTCCACCCGCCCGTCGCCGTTGAAGTCCGCCAGCGCGGCGCCGCGCTGCTCGCCGTAGACCTCCACGCCGCTCGTCTGTCCGGGAACGGCCACGAAATCTCCTTTGCCGTCGCCCTCCAGCCAGAGCCCTCGACCCGCGTCCAGGCGCGGAAAGTCGGGCTCGACGGAGAAGAGGTTCTGGCTCAGGAAGATGTCCTCGTTTCCGTCCGCATTGTAGTCGCCAACAACGGCCGCGAACGCGTTCGAAAGCTGCGCCTCGGCCGGAAGCACATGGGCTTCGAAGTGGTCGCCCCGGTTCAGGAAGACCATCTGCTGGAGCGTGTTGATGTCCCGATGAGGCATCGTGCTCAGCTCGGACCCGAAGATCTGCTCGAGCGTAGCGTCGGCGAACTGCCGGTGCGTCTTCACATTGCGGAGGACCGTGTTCGGAATGGTCGCCGCGTAGTCCTGAAGCTGGCGGCGCGGCACGTACGCCTTGCTGGCCAGATCCCAGAAGGCGTCGATGACGTCCATGCGCCCGTCGAAGTTGAAGTCCTCGTAGTACAGGCGGAGCGGGTGGTCCGGCACGATCTGGTAGGGGGTGTTCGTCCCGAGGTTCGTAGCCACGATGTCCGGGCGACCGTCGTTGTCGAAGTCTCCGGTGGCCACTCCGCTCCACCATCCCTGATACTTCGAGAGCCCGACCGAATCCGTCACGTCGTGAAACGTGCCACCGTCGTTGCGGAAGAGCTTCAGCGTACCCCACTCCGTGCTGAGGAGCAGGTCCGGATCGCCGTCGCCGTCGAAGTCCGTGAAGACCGCCCCTGTCACGAGGCCGAGCTGCTCGAGCTCGGGGGAGTTCGTCTCATCGAGCGCGAAGTGGTCTCCTCTGTTCAGGAAGAGCCGTGACGAAGCCGACGCCGGCCAGCGCGCCGGAACGAAACGGCCGCCCACGAAGAGGTCCACCGTGCCGTTGCCGTCGTAGTCCGCCGCGGCCAACGCTCCGGTGGTCGAGAGCGACGTGGGGAGTCCCTCCGCGCGGGTGATGTGCCCTCGGCTCACCAGGTAGTCGAGGGCCGACGGCGAGCCCACGTTGCCCTGCTCGATGTTCGCGCTGCCCACTACGAGGTGGGTGGCTCCGGCCTCCCCCCATCCGAGGATCGTGGTCTGATCGCCCGGCGCGAGCCGCGTCACCGAGTCGATCCCGACCGACCGGAAGCGCCCGTCCCCGAGGTTCTCGAAGATGCCCATACGGCCGCCCCTGCCGGACGCCACGAAGAGGTCGGGGTTGCCGTCGTGGTTGTAGTCGATCCACGAGACCCCGGGGCCCTCATGCGTGAGCTCTACGGGCAGCAGCGGCTGGAGCTGGAAGTCGTCGAATGGGTCCTCGTGGTGCGTGTACGGGACGCGGCTGGAAACGTCCTCGAAGATCGTGGGGGAAGAGGTGGGTATGCCCGCCGTCGCGCGCAGCGTAGAGGCTCTTTCTGTCACCTCGTAGATGCGATTGCCCCGGACGCTGTCGATGACGGTGATCGCCCCGTCGGGCCACGTCACCTTCAGGACATGCGTGCTGTCCGGATCGCCGGCCGCGAAGACCGTGAGTGGGTCCGACCCCGAGAGGTAGACGCCCCCGGCGGCCACCTGCCGGGTCTGCGTGACCGGCCGGCCGTCCAATTCGAGCTTCGCGCCGACCGCTTGGGTGTTGGGCGCACGGCCCACGAGCCTCACGGCGACACGCGCCGCCGTGCCCGTGTTCTCGTAGACGGCGGCCGTCTCGTTCATGCGGTTGATCACGAGGTCGAGATCACCGTCGTGGTCGAGGTCGGCGAGCGCGAGTCCCTGGGAGATGTCCGAGTCCTTGAACCCCCACCGGGCGCTCACGTCCGTGAACGTGAGATTCCCGTTGTTGCGGAACGCCTCGTTCACGAGCGGGAGCGGAGGATAGTCTACGAGGCTCCCCAGCGACGCGCGGCTCCCCTGCGTGATGTCGCGGTTGATGCGGAGCTGGGTGTCGAGGTCCTGGAGATCGTAGGTGAAGCCGTTGTTGATGAGCAGGTCCTCGTAGCCGTCCAGGTCGACGTCGAGGAACTGGGCCGCCCACGACCAGCCGGTCGCCGCCACGCCGCTGTACCACGAGGTCTGGGCGTACGTCCCGTCGCCCCGGTTCACGAAGAGGGAGTTCCGGTTGTACTGCGGCTGGCGGCCGATGTCGTAGCGGATGTCCGGATAGGGTCCCCGGGGGATGTAGTGGCGGGCGCTGCGCGCGTGCAGTGGGCTCAGCATCTCCGTGGTGAAGATGTCCGGCGTGCCGTCCCGGTTCACGTCGGAGAAGTCGACGGCCATGGAGGAGAAGCTGAAGTCTCGAATCGCACGCGGGTCGATCTCCCGGAAGATGCCGTGACCCTGATTGATCCAGACGCGGTCCTGTGTCCAGAAGTCGTTGCACACGTAGAGGTCCGGCAGCCCGTCTCCGTTCAGGTCCTCGAACTTGGCTCCGAGACCCCAATCGCGCGGCAGGCCCATGGGCTTGCCGGTCGCGTCCAGGAAGTGCTTCTCGGGGTCGGCCTCCCGGAAGTGCCCCGACCCGTCGTTCAGGAAGAGCTGATCGGGCTCGCCGACCTCGCGCCGCTGCGGGGGCAGGCCCTTGCGCTGGATGAGCGTATAGTACCGATCGTAGGGCTTGCGGAGCGTGTAGGACTTGTGGCCGTTCGTGTCCTTTTCGGCCACGGTCTTGTTCCACGTCAGGTCCTCGATGCCGAGGCTGTCGTCGATCGAGCGCTCCCGGTAGTTGGCCACGTACAGGTCGAGGTCTCCGTCCACGTCGGCGAGCGCGAGCGTCATGTTGCCCTTGTGCGCCGTGTCGCCGAGCCCACTGTCGGCCTCGCGTGTGAAATGGCCCTTCCCGTCGTTCAGGAAGACGGTGACGCCGTCGTGGATCGAGCCGACCAGGAGGTCGAGGTCGCCGTCGCCGTCCACGTCAGCGAACACCGCGCTGGTCGAGTACCGCCCGGCCAGGGCCACCCCCGCGCTGTCCGTGACGTCCTCGAAGCGCATCCCGCCGAGGTTCCGGTAGAGCACGTTGGGGCCGTCGAGCCGGGCGAAATAGAGGTCGGTCCAGCCGTCTCCGTCGATGTCGCCCGCGGCCACGCCCGATCCGTTCAGGTACTGCCGGTTCTTCGCGGCCTCCTGGGACGTGACCCGGTTCTCGAACGTGATGCCCGTGTGCGAGGGGCTCAGCTCGGAGAAGCCCGTGGACCCCCAACGTCCCGGCGAGACCTCGGCCCACCGATACCCGGTCTCCTGGTGCCAGACGAGCTTCCGGCTGCCGGAGCAGGCGGCGAGGGATGCGAAGCAGAGGCCGCAGAGGACCCACGTCCGCTCCCGGCCGAAGCGTCGACAGGAGCGCATCTCAGCGAGTCGGGTGGTCAGACGGTGCCTCGGTGGGTGGGAGGGGTCGCGGCACGGGGCATGGAAAACGGACGGTAGGGCGGGATCCACGAATGGGCAACCCGGATGGGAGGCCCCCTCGGTACCCGGCCCGAGCCCCGGCCCGCGGCTCGTCGGCGCTGGTCGCGAAGCGCTTCAGGCGGACTGCCGATCAGGGCGCGTCTTCGTCCGGAGCGCGGATGACGCCGAAGAAATCGTAGTGATCGATGCCCTCCAGCACGCCCCATGCGTGGTCTCTTTCGGCGAAGTAGATGCGAGGTCGGCCGCGCAGGTGCTCGAGCTCGGGCGTGTGGTTGCCGACCACGACGCCGAGCGTGTCACCCGAGAGCATGTCGGCATCGTTGCCCGAGTCGCCGGCCACCAGGAGTCGGCCGGACGGGAGGTTCCACTTGAAGCACAGGAACCGGATCGCGAGCCCGGGCGAGACGCGCGAGGGCAGGATGTCCAGGTAGCGCTCGTGGTCCACGATCGTCGTCGCCTGCAGACCCTCATGACGCAGGCGCTTGCGGACATCCCGGAGATCCGGAGCTCGATCCGGCTCGAGGAGGTAGCGCAATCGATATTCTGTGTGCTCGCCGTCGCCGTCCTCGGCGAGGCCCGGAACGTCGCGCAGCACCTCCATGATTTTCTCGGGCTCCCACTTGTAGCGGATCTGCCGCTCCCAGGAGCGGTCCGCCACGCGGCTGGAGCCGTAGTGCAGCGTCGCTCCCGACGTGGTGATGAGGACGTCCGGAGGGGGGAGGCGCAGACCGCCGAGAATCTCGAGCGTCCTGCCGAGACTGCGCCCGGTCGCGATGCCGAATCCTGTGCCCTCGGGCGCGTGCTCGAGACGATCCGAGAGCGACTCGAGCGCTTCGGCGTCTCCGGTCAGCGTGTCGTCGATGTCCGTGATGAGCATCCGGTCCATCCGCGGCAGGCGCACCGGCACCGGATGCACCGCGGGCGCGGGACGCTGGCCCGCGCGGATCTTCTCGACCTCCGTCACGTAGCGGCTGACGTGGCTCTTCCACGAGAAGCGCTCGTGCACCCTGGAGAGGCCGTGCTTCGACCACACCGCCCACCGCCTGCGGTCCGAGAGTGCGTCGAGCATCGCCCGGCCGAGCGCTTCAGGGTCCGTCGGATCCGCCAGCATCCCGTGGCCGCAGGCTTCCAGGATGTCAGGGGGTCCGCCATCCTGTGTGGCCACCACCGGGAGTCCGGTGGCTGCGGCCTCGATGAGCGTCAGGCCGAACGGCTCGGTGAAGGCCGGGTTCACGAAGATGCCACGCGAGTGGGCCGCGAGGCGGTACAGATCCGGCACGTCCTGGGGACGGTGGTGCTTGGGATAGGCCACCGAGCCGTACAGGTCGTAGCGATCGACGAGCAAGAGGATGCGCGTCAAGACCCGGCGGGGCGCCGCCTGCATTTCGGCGATGTCGTCCCGGTTCCCTGCGACGAGGACGAGGTTCGCGGCGTCCCTCAGCCCCGGGGTCTCGGCGTACGCGCGCAGCAGCCCGTGGAAGTTCTTCCGGTAGTCCGGCCGCGCGAGAGCGAGGATCATGGGCTTGTCGGGATCCTCGAAGAAACGCGTCACCTCACGCGCGATGGGCGACTCGGGCCAGAACCGGGACGGAGGCGAGAAACGCGACAGGTCCACGCCCGGAGGGACGATCTCCATGCGCTCCGGGTGGTAGTTCTCGTAGCTCTCGTACTGCTCGTGAACCTCCTGTCGGGTCGAGGCGATGACGAGGGCGGCGACCTCGAGTGCCTGCTCCTCGGCCTCGATCCGGGTCGTGAAGTGGTAGCGGGACTCCAGCGCGTCCGGTTCGCCGCCTTGCTCGGACAAGCGCTCGCGCTTCACGCGGCCCAGTGAGTGCCCCGTGAAGACGAACGGAACGCCCAGGAGCTTGCTGAGCTGCGCCCCCACGTAGCCGGCGTCCGCGTAGTGGCTATGGATGACGTCCGGCACCCGTCCCTCGGAGCGCACGTAGCGGATGAGTTGATCGAGCAGCGAGTCGAGGTGCGGCCACAGCGACTCCTTGCGCAGGTACCGCCGAGGCCCGAAGGGGAGACGTACGATGCGCGCGCCGTCGACGAGCGGCTCGATCGGCCGCTGGTAGCTGTCGTCGACGCGACCGTCATCAACCTGCCGTGTCACGAGATCGACGCGCTCCACGCGGGGGTGGCGGGCCAGCGCCTTGGCCTGATCGATCACGTACGTGATCTGACCGCCGGTGTCGGCGTCACCTCCCAGCTCGATTTCCTCTCCCCGCAGGAGTCCGTGCACGCTCAGGCTGAGCACGTACAGGCCGTGCGCGTCCGGCGCGAGCGGCTCGACGTGGCCCGTCGTGTCGGCCCACCGCCGCAGATGGCTCTCGTACAGCGACAGGTCCGTGGCAGTGGCGCCCTGGAAGCGGCACGCCGCGGCGGCGAAAGCGCTCGCCCGGTCCAGCAGCTCGTCGGGTGCAAGCCCTTCCAGCACGCCCTGGCACGCGATGGCGCTGAACGCGTCGCCGGCGCCCACCGTGTCGACCAGGTCGTCCACGTCGTCGGCTTGGTGATGGAGGACCTCGTCGCCCCGGGTCACCAGGAAGGACCCTTCGTCCCCTCCCGTCACGAAGAGGATCTCGAGATCGTGCTCGGCCCGCAGACGCCGCGCCACCTCGACGCTGCGCTCGCGGCTTCCGGTGTCTTCGCCCGTGACGTCCGCGAGCTCATTCGTGTTCAGCTTGATCCAACGTGCCGTGTCGAGGCACCATGCCACCCGGCTCCGGGTCCACCAGGGCGGTCGCAGGTTGAGATCGACGAAGGTGGGTGCGTGTGCCTCATCGACGATCGTTTGGAGCGCATGCCACGATTCCTCGGAGCGAATCGCGAGGGAGCCGTGGTAGACGAGCCCGACGCCGTCGAGCGGAAGACCTCGGGCAGCCTCGGCGCCGACGTGGTCCCACGCTTGGCTCCGGGGGATCTCGTACGCCACGTCCTTCCCCTCCGGAGAGACGATGACGGAGCCTGTGGGGTGATCCGGGTCGATGCCGATTCCCGCCGTGGTGAGACCCCAGGACTCCATGTGGTCGAGGATCTCGCGGCCGTCGGCGTCGTCGCCGACCGCGCTCACCAGGAAAGGATCCGCGCCGAAGGCGCACAGATGCCAGGCGACGTTGAACGGAGCTCCTCCGAGCACCTTCCTTCCGTCCGGAAAGTGGTCGAAGAGGACCTCGCCGAAGATCAACGCACGGGTGCGGCGACCGGGGGGCACAGCGCCCCCCGCCGGCGTGTCGGCGCGATCTCGTCGGCTCATGGCGCGGTTGGTTTGTCTCTTCGAAGAGGCTTTCTTCTACGTAAACACGAACTCTGTCGATGTTCACCCCCTACGGAGCACGAAACGGCTTGTCAGGGGCGCACGACCAACTGCTTGCGACCGATCTGGACGGGACCGTGATCCCGCCCGAGAGGACTCCGGAGCGCCTGGCCGAGGTCGAGGCATTCGCGTCCGCCACCCGGGGCAGGGAGCGGCTTGCGCTCGCGTACGTGACGGGGCGCCATCTC
>CAZFIS010000151.1:0-7651 GCA_964519125.1 uncultured Gemmatimonadaceae bacterium
GGCGGCTGTGGAGTGCCAGCTTCTCCAGGATGTTGCGCACGTGGCTCTTGACCGTGTGGGTGGAGATCCCGAGTCGCGTGGCGATGGCCTTGTTGCTCAAGCCCTCTGCGATCAGGTCGATGACCTCACGCTCGCGCGGGGTCACCTGAACGTCCGTGTCCATTCCCGACCCGGCGCGAGCCACCGCTTGCTGGGCAACGTGGGAGAAGAGCGTGGTGGTCAACACCGGTGGCAACACTTCTCTCCCTTCGGCCACCGATCGAATGGTCCCCACGAAATCATCGATGGACCCATTCTTCACGACGAATCCCGAAGCTCCCCGTTTGACGAATTCGACGACCTCCTCCCCCTCCAGGAGGACGTCCATGACAATCACTCGTACCTCTGGAAACGCCCGTGCGATGCGTTCCACGAGACGGTGGCTGTCATGATCCCCGAGGCCCGCGTCCACCAACACCACCCGCGCCTCGCTGTCGGATACACAGGCCAGCGCCGTGTCGGCATCTTCCGCAACCGCCACCACTTCGAGATCCGCGTGCCGCTCCAGGATGGTCACAATCCCCTCCCGCAACAGCCGATTGTCCTCGACAATCACGACAGGGATACTGGCCGGGCTACGAGCTTGTCTGTCCATGGCGGCTACGCGGCAACTGTCCGGCGGCACGTACGTGGGGCGACCGTCTTCACGATGTTGCGGACAGGACGCATGGTGGGGCCGGTCGCGGCACGGAGCCAGGAGAAGAACGATCCGATCATCGGTGGTGGCAAAGGGTCGGTCCCCTGCGCTACCGACCGGACCGTGGCGGCGAACTCGCCGCGCACGTCCAAGGCACGCGACAGCTTCCGGCGCGCGGTCGCCCCCCCGCGAACCAGCCGATCCCCCTGGATAGGCGCCATGCCGATCGCATCCTCGACGCCCATGTCGCTTCCTCCAGCCTGGTCACCGAGCAGGTTGGAACGCGAATACAATGTACTGGTCACAGGGTGGCATCGCCATATCGGCACCGATCGTGGGCCACTCCCCGAGGCACTCCGCCACTCGGGACCGCCTGAGGGCCGCGGAGCTCGACCACGCGGGCCATCAGGTCCGCAGACAGGGCCTCCAGGCCCTCATCGAGCAGGGCCACGAGACCCGCATAGTCTCCTACCGCCCAGCCGGGCCGCCGGTAGTCGGTGGTTCCCCGTGCCAGCACCACGCCATCTTCCTGGCGGATGATCTCCCACGTCGCCAACAGGTGGACCCCTCCCGCGAGCGACGGCGGCTTGTCGGGCGCCACGCCTTCGAAGCGCACGACGTCGAGTTGGATGAGGTAGTCGTAGCGTGCGCCGGGCGGCCACGGGGCCACGGCGGCGTCCCGGAATCCGCGGGCCACCAGCGATCTGGCGACCACACGGTTGATTCCCGCACCGAGAGGCTCGCCCCAGCGGTGGAACTCCGAGAAGCCGACCCGGTTCGGTCCACGGCGGACCACCATGAACGGCGACGCGAGGTAGGAGGCCAACTCGAGACGTCGTATGCCGACGGTGACGTCGGCGACCCGAGGGGAGGGAGTCGAGACCGTCCGTAGCGTGTCTCCACCGAGCACGTAATACCGCTGGGGCGGTTCGTGTCTACCCAGGCTGACACACCCCGTCAGAGCCATGGCGAGGCAGAGGCCGACCCGGCAGACCGCCCTCGCTGGATGCCGCCGCTCAGCGTCCACCGGACTTCCTCCCGCGGATCAGCATGTCGGGATTCCGCTCCAGCGAAAGGGAGAGTGCCCGCATCGCATCCGCCGCCTCCTTGAGGCTGGCCATAGCCCCCTCCATTTGGTATCCGACCCCGGAGTCCGTCGAGAGCAACCCTCGCAGGTCGTCCATGGCTTGCCGCGCGCTCTGCAGCGTGCGCGTCAACTCCGCGCTCGACTCCGCCATCTGCCCCTGCAGCGGCCCGACGGCGGAGTCGAGTCGCTCGGCCAACTCCTGCACTTTGCTCATGGTGCGTGTGAGCTGCGCAGTCATCTCCGGGAGTCCGTCGATGGTGGTCTGCAACTCCTTGGACGACGCGAGGCGCTCCACGGCCGCGGCGGACGCCACCACCGACCGGTTGATCTCCTTGATGTTCACCGAATCCAGCATCGCGTTCACGCGGAGCAGGACCTTGAGCACGTCACCCACGACGCTGCCGGCCTGCGTTCCGAACGCCGACAAGAGTGAGGGGCTCGTGGGAATCTCCGGATAGGCGGTCGGGTGCTGCTCGAGCTTGGGGGGCGGCGCACCGGTGCGATACACGAGCTCGACATACAACTGACCCGTGACGAGGCTCTCCATCTGCAGCTGTGCGCGGAGCCCGTCCGCGATTTGTTGGCGCAACACCTTCCCCTCGTTCAGATGGATGAAGCTTCCGTCGAGCGACGTCAGCCGAGCAAGATCCACTTCGTACTGCACCGGCACCTGAAAGGTCTTGTCCTTTTCGCCGATCTGGATGAGAAGATCCGTCACCTGGCCGACCGGCACGCCCTGGAACTTCACGGGCGCCCCGACCTCCAGCCCGTTGACCGATTCCCCGAAGTAGCTGATGAAGGTCGACGTCTTGCTCATCCATGACGTGGAGGCCAGCATGGCGACGCCTACCACCGCCAGCACCACGGCGCCGATCATGAACAGACCGATGAAGGTCGGGTTCGCGCGCTTGCTCATTTCGGATACGTCCTCTCTGGGCGGTGCTCGGACACGGACGTGTCCACGGCTTCGGTGCTGCGTGTCAGGAATCGGCGCACCTCCTCGCTCGGCGGGTTGTCCCGCAGGTCGACAGGCCTTCCCAGCGCCGTCATGGTCTTCCGTTCGATGTCCAGAAACAGCGCCCGATCGGCGATCTTGAAGATGCTGGCGAGGTCGTGGCTCACCACGACGACGGTGGTGCCGAAGCAGCTTCGGATCTGCAGGATCAGGTCGTCGAGGCGACTCGCGGTGATGGGATCCAGGCCGGACGAGGGCTCGTCGAAGAAGAGGACCTCCGGATCCAAGGCCACCGCGCGCGCGAGTGCGGCTCGCTTTCGCATGCCACCGCTGATCTCGACGGGATAGAACGACTCGAAGCCGCGCAGTCCCACGAGGGCGAGCTTCAGGGAGACGACCTCCGCGATGGCCTCGGGGCGCAGCGTCGTGAATTCCTCGATGGGAAGAGCCACGTTCTCGGCAAGCGTCAACCCACTCCACAGGGCGCCGCCCTGATAGGTGACGCCCATGCGGCGGAGAATCCCTCTTCTAGCCTCCTCATGCGCCGTCGAGAAGTCCTTGCCGTCGAACAGAATCGTTCCCTCGGCAGGCGTCTTCAGCCCGATGAGGTGTTTCAGCAGAGTGCTCTTGCCGCTGCCGCTCCCCCCCATGATGACGAAGATCTCCCCCCGCCGGACGTCGAACGACACGCCCTCCATGACGACGCGCCCGCCGTACGCCATCGTCAGGTCCCTGACCTCGAGACACGTCGCGTCGTCCACTAGACCCCCAAAACGGCGGCGAGCCAGTCGATGACGGCAGTGGCCACGACGATCGAGGTGATGCCGGTGACCACCGCGGACGTCGCCGCCCTCCCCACCGCGCCGGCATCGCTGCCGGCCTGCATGCCGCGCATGCAACCCGCGATACCGATGATCAGACCGAAGACCGTCCCCTTGAAGACCCCCAGAAGTCCGTCCGAGAGCGTCAACGGCGTCAAGAGACCACCGATGAACTGGGTGGCGCTCAGGTCCAGCATGGTGACCGACACGAGCAGGCCCCCGAGAATGCCGACGAACACGGCGTAGATCGTGAGCAGGGGCATCATCACGAAGATGCCCAGGACCCGCGGCAGCACGAGGTGGTCGATCGGTGACACCCCGAGCGTCCTGAGAGCGTCGATCTCCTCGCTGATCTTCATGCTCCCGAGCTCGGCGGCGAAGGCCGCGCCGGTCCGGCCTGCCATGATGATGCCGGTCATCAAGGCCGCCATCTCTCGTAGCATCCCGTAGCCGACCAGATAGGACACGTAGTAGCCCGCCCCCAACCGACGCAGCACGACGGCACCGAGGAAAGCGATGATCAGCCCGACCATGAAGCTGATCAGCGTGACGATGGGGAGGGCACCCGAGCTGCTCGACTGCACCACAACCCAGAAGTCCCGCCAACGCAGTCGCGCCTTGAAGCGAATCAGCCGCCCAAAGCCCTGCGCAACCTCTCCCAGGAAGGCGATGGACTCCAGGAGCCCGGCAAATGACGACAGCCCAGACGCACCGAGCCTGGCAAGGAATGACGCTTCCCGTTCCGGGCGCTCCAGATCCCGCTCCGGCACCGCCCGGGTGAGCTCGAGGAGGCGGCCGATATGCTCGGGCAGGCTCTTTGCCCTGAAGTCGAGGTCATGGGCTTCACAGTAGTCCCTGCCCCGCAGCAGGAAGATCAGGAGGCTGCTGTCCCACGTCGCCAGCTCTGAGGTGTCGAAGGCGATCGCTTCCGGGGTGGGCCCGGTGGGTCGGCCGTCGACGAGCCGCTCGAAGCTCGGAATAGGGTGTTCCAGATCCCAGACACCGGTCAGGCTGGCGATGAGGACGTGGCCCTCCTGGCGGAGATCTACCCGCATGGGAGACCCTCCGTCCTCCGCTTCGGCAGTCATCGGCTCACGGGAGTGATTCCAACGCCAGCGTGCGGCCAGGCCGGAGGCACCCCCCTCGACGCAGGCATCACTTCTGCGGGGGCGCGCGCCCGGATGGGGTATGGGGCGCATGGGGGACGGGCCCCGCCGGCCGTACGGGTTCTGCCGCGACGGCCATGGGCACGGTCAGCGCGAACCCCGCCTCCACGCCTCGCAGCTCCGCCTCCAGGCGCTGATTGACCTCTAGGTCCTGATCGGGACTGTCACTGACCACCAGGATGTGCGTAACCTGCCGCTCGACGACAAAGCGGCCTTCCCATGTCCGCTCCCGGCTTTTGGCCTGAGCCCCCTCATGATCGAGTAGCACCTTGACGGTGCGCAGCCGGTCCTCCGGCTGGGGAGGCACGATCTGATAGGCGTAGGCCCATGCGGGCTTGGGCCCCCGGGGGGACTGATCGTGTGCCATGAGCTCCTCGTGCGTCCGTAGGCCCCTTCGAGTTCAGGTAAAGCGCCGTGGGGAGGCCTGCCGATGGAACGATAGTCCCGGCGAGCCTCCTCGGGTATCGCCCGAACAGGCATCGTCCCGAAGGATGAGGGACGACGTGCGGGGGCCGTGGCGCTCGCAACGCGGAGGGCTCCCCTTCTCTCAGGGACCTGCTAGTCTCCCTGATCCCTGTGCGCGTAGGCGGCGATCTGCAGGCGGGTGTGCAGAGCCAATTTCTCCATGACGTTGCGCACGTGGCTCTTCACGGTGTGGATCGAGACATGGAGGCGTGCGGCGATCTGCTTGTTCGCCAATCCTTCCGAGATGAGGTTGATGACCTGCCGCTCTCGCGTGGTCATCCGTACCGCATCGAGCACCTCCGGTCGTCCACTCGCCACGGCGGCCTTGGCGATCTGGGAGAACAGCGTGCTGGTCATCTGGGGCGGCAGCACGTGGGCTCCCTCCGCCACGGATCGGATCGTGTGCACCAGATCATCGAGGGTGGCGTCCTTCATGATGAAGCCGGACACGCCCAGGTGGACGAACTCCATGATGTCCTCGTGGACCGGGAGCAGGTCCATGACGATGACCCGGGAATCCGGGAATTCCCGCCCGACTCTCTCTGCCACCCGCAGGCTGTCGCCGTTGCGAAGGCCGAGGTCCAGGAGAACGACCTGTGGCCGCACCTCGCTCAGGAGAGAAAGGTCACCGCTGGATGTCCCCGCCACGACCCTCAGGTCCGGAACCTCATTCAGGAGCGCGGTAATCCCTTCACGTACCAGCCGGTTGTCTTCGATCACCGCGATGGCGATCACGCGGGCTGCGTCGTGGGAAAGTGCGGAAGCCGACGAAGCGTCTGCGGCTATCTCGCTCTCGGAAGGGTCACTCATCGACTACGCTCCTCAGCACAAGCTCCAAACGGCGGCCGTGCTACTAATGATACCTGGCGCGAAGAATACGCGAAACCGGGACCCTCTCGGGAAGTCCTCACAGCCGAACTCCCGTGGGCCCCCTTTCGTCCAAGGGAGTTCCGGCCCGGCCGAGGTACCAGCCGATGCGTCCGATGACGCCGCCGAGGGTGGGGCCGACGGGGGATTCGCGAGATCCGACGACCGACGGTCGCCTGCTGCTCAATACGACCCCGCGCTGTTCGCCGCCTTGTAGATCGCCACCTCGATGCGCCGGTTCGCCTGACGGCCTGCCTCCGTGTCGTTCGACGCCACGGGCTCCATCTCGCCCCTGCCGGAGATGCCCATCCGGCTCACGGCGACACCCTGCATCGCCAGATAACGGGATGCCGAGCTTTCGCGCCGCGTCGACAGATCCTGGTTGTACGCGGCGGTCCCGACGTCGTCCGTATGACCGACGATGAGCAGGTTCGTATCTGGGTACTTCTGCAGGCTGGCCGCGAGCTGTTGAAGGTTACGCGCTGCCTCCGGAAGGATAGCGGCGGAGTCGAAGTCGTACAGGAGCCCCGAGGCGAACGTGACCACCAAGCCCTCGCCGACCCTCTCCACGACCGCACCGGGGATCGCGATCTCCAGCTCCTTCGCCTGCTGATCCATTTGATGGCCGATGATCGCGCCGGCGGCGCCTCCCACGACGGCGCCGATGATGGCTCCGCGGGCGGTCGACCCGACCTGCTTTCCGATCACGGCACCGGCGGCGGCGCCACCCGTGGCGCCGATGGCAGCGCCCTTCGTCTTGTTGCTCCAGGCGCACGCGGCGGACGTGAGGGCGACACCGAAAAGGAGTCCGTGCTTCATCCAACGCACCGATCTGGTGGACAACTCCGTGATGCTCATGAGTACCTCGCTGAAGATGGGACCTGCCCGCTATCCGTTCCGTCGTCCGGCTGACGCGTCACGGTCAACGAGGTCGCCGGCCCGACTCGCTATGCTTTGCGGCGCAGGTCCGTGACGACCAGAACGAGGCCCGCGACGAGTACGACGCCCGCGATCCACGGCCGCACCGGATGCTGTTCCTCCGCGGTCACGGTCAGGCCTCCGACGTCCAGCACGCTGCGGTGCGAGGTGAAACTCCCTGAGAAGAGGAGGAACGCCCCGGCGACAATCAGCAGGGCACCTGCAAGCATGGGAATCCGCATCGTCGTCCCCCGAGCGCATGGATGTGATAGGACCGGTCACGAAGTCTACCCGAGAGCGTCCCCCGGACGCATCGCCCGATGGGGTGAAATGCGAGGCATGGAAAGCAGTACGGACGACCCGGAAGTCGTGGCTCGATCGCAGTACTCCTTCCGGGGGAGGACCCGATCGTCACCGCCTACGCCGCTTTCCACCCCTTCGGGCGATATCCGTGGGCGGCACCGACCGCGAGCGTTCGTGAACGTCTATTCCATCCGCACGAATCGGAGACACGATCCATGGCCAGCAGCGCACGGGTTCGAACCGCGGCCGCCCTCGCACTCGTCGTCGGCTTCGCCCTGAGCGGATGCGCCCTCAACCCGGCCACCGGCAGGAATCAGCTCATGCTGGTCAGTCAGGATCAGGGCATCGCCATGGGGCGGCAAGCCGATACCGCCATCATCGCCAGCATCGGCC
>CAZFIS010000152.1:0-7637 GCA_964519125.1 uncultured Gemmatimonadaceae bacterium
GCGCGAATGTCTTTGAGCTTCTTCAGTCGCCGTGACAGCGTGGTGTGATCAGGGATCGGGAGATCCAACTCAAGTAGCTGGGCCAGGGAATTGAGGAAGCCCTCGGTCTGCCGAAGCGGAAGATGGAAGACCACACGGATCGTCAGCGCGGCCGCGATCGCGTTGTTCGCATAGGTGCGCTGGCCGCCGGGCTTGCCGCTGGCCGGAGCACGCCAGGCATCGAGCGCAGCATCTGAAAGCCAGACGGTTACGTCGCCACGACGCCGAAGGCCGGCCTCGTACTCGGGCCAATTCCGCACCCGATACTGAGATTTCGCGTGCTTGTACTGGTTGCGCTTCGGGTACTTCATCGCGGGCGGCTCCGGGTGCGAGGGCTTCACGTCACGGTGAAGCTACAATCGGGAGCGGTGCACCAACGCCCCGCGCCAGCTCTATCCGACGTGCACCACGCAGCGCCTGCGGTGCGCGGCACGGCGGTGCTCCCACAGGTAGATGCCCTGCCACGTGCCGAGCGCGAGCGTTCCACCTTCGACGGGGATCGACAGCGTCGTGGCCGTGAGCGCCGCCTTGATGTGTGACGGCATGTCGTCGGGTCCCTCCATCGTGTGCGTGAAGTGCGGATCGTTCTCGGGCACGAGGCGCCCGAGCCACTCCTCCAGGTCCCGCTTTGCCGAGGGGTCGGCGTTCTCCTGGATGACGAGGCTCGCCGAGGTGTGCTCGATCATGACGGTACACAGGCCTTCGTCGATACGGGCCTGGGAGACGAAGTGCGCCACGTGGTCGGTGATCTCGTAGAGCCCCTGTCCCGCCGTCTGGATCTCGATGTGTCCGATCATGCACTGAGGCTCGTGCGAGTCGGTCCATGCGTCCAGGTGCAGCCTGTCGAGAGCCGTGCGCGCGCACCCGTCGTCCCGGAGGTGGAGGCGTGCGACCTCCTCGCGGTTCGACGGGTGCGGCGCGCGGCGACTCCGGCGGTCACGACCCTCCCGCGCCCGCGTCACCAGCGACGGTCATGGGAAGCGGACTCCGCATCACCGCGTGGGGCGCGTCCTGCAGTCCCGGGGCGCCTGCCGGCGCGCTCGTCGTGATCGAGAGCGTGTAGGTCGCGTCCGGGGCGGGGTACGCCAGGTAGTAGATCGAGAACCAACCGGTCGCCGTGGCGGTTCGGGAAAGTGTGTGATATCCGGCCGAGGCGTAGTCCTCGTACTTCGGGTTACCGTCGCCCGGTTCCCAGAGCGAGAGTGTTCCGGGACTCCCGGTCTTCACGGTGGCCGTGACCGTCTGCCCGGCCTGGACCCACTCGAAGTACCCGTCCCAGTGGAGGTTCGGATCGCCGACGTCGTTCTGACAGTCGGCGCTCCTGATCGACCCGCTGTGCGTCACGCTTCCCTGGAAGTAGTTGTAGTAGTGTCGGCCGCATCCGTTCTCGTCGTTCGCGTCGGACGTGGCGGAGAGCGTGTAGCCCCCGAGCGTCTGACCATCGGAAGCGTAGACGAACACCTCGTACGAGCCGGACGGTAGGGTGACTCGCGTCAGCAGATCGGGATCCCCTATGTCGGTCACCAGGTCCGCCCCGGAGGCCGTGCGCAGGTCCAACATCGGGGTGAAGTCAGGGGAGCTGAGGTCGAAGCGGAAGCTCATCGGCTGGGCGCTGCTGAGAAAGTAGGTATCGTGGGCGCCCGAGACGTCTATGTCCTGCTCGCCGCAGTCGTCGCTCGTGAGCTCTCCCTGAACCGCACCGCCATCGAGCGTAAGCGTTCCGATCGACGCGCACGGATCCGCTGCCGTTTGGAGAACTGCGGAGACCGAGACGCTACCGGAGAACGCTTGGTTCGCGTAGTCGAGCTCGAAGTCGAAGTCCTGGTCGGACTGCTCGTCCGTGTTGCACGTCACCAGCAGGTCGCTCTGCGCGCTCGTCGTCGAGCAGTCCACCTTCGCGTTCGAAATGTTGGTGAGCGACAAGTAGTCCGCGTTGAGCGAGAGCGTTGCGGTGGTCGACTCCTGGCTCAGCTCCGGGGGGTCGCCGGTGAGGTCGGCGGCCGAGCCGAGCGGCTCCTCGACGCTCGACAGCCACGATGCGAGGGAGCTCCAGGTCGAACTGAACTGATCGACCGTCGCGGCGACGCTGGCCGCGGCGCCGGAGCCGTCCAGGTCCGTCACGTTCACGCTGCGGTTCGTGGCGGTCACGACGAGCGCCGTCGTTTCATTGTTCGAGAGATCGAGAGGCTCCTCCGCATCCGGATTCGATGCCGGGTGTGCCGACATGTCGCCTGTAGGGATGAACGGGTCCGTCGCGAAGCTCTGCACGTTCGGCAGCTCGGAGAGGATCGTGCGCAGCAAGAGCGTCCGCTCGGCCGCCAGCTTGCCGCACGCGAGCGAGACGAATCCACCCTGCGTGCAATCGTCGAGGTCGCTCGCGAGGGTGAAAGCCATCTGGTCTTCCATGTTGGCGAGTTGGCTCACTACCGCCGACTCCTGACCGTCCACGTAGGTATCCGCGGCGCGCGCAGCCGAGCGAAGGAGCCACGACGGCCTCGCGCCGCTCGCGCTCGGGACACTGAGGGCCGCCTTGTTCGAGGCGAGGTAGCGTGCCAGCGAGAGCTGGTCGGCGGCGGACGCCCCCGCGAACCAGTTCTGCAACGAGGTGACCGCCGCCTGCGCGGATTGGACGTTCTCGCTCGAGGCGGCACCTACGGAGGAGAGCGAATCGAGGCTCTCGGACACGGAGCGCGTGAGACTGTCGACCACGGAGCCCGCGTCGGCGACCTCGGTCGCCTCTTCGACCGTCAGCCGCGCCTCACCGAGCGAGAAGCCGTCTAGCGCGAGGCTCAGGTCGTACGAGCCGGCGTCGATGTCCGGCAGCTCGAGCGTGAGGACCGTCGCGGACGAGACCACGGCCTGCACCGAGTCGTCGCCGAGCGTCCCCTTCACGGTGGTGCCCACGGTCAGCGGGGGTGCCGCGCTCGGGATCGTCAGCGCGATGAGCGTGAAGGGCTCCCCGCTGCTCTGATTCGCGGCGAGGTCGAAATGGGCGTAGTCCACCGTGACCGAGCCGGTCCCGTCCACGCCCTTCACGGTCGCGGTGATCGTCGCCGTTCCCAGGCCGACGGTGGTCACCTTCCCGGAGTTGTCCACGGCCGCGATTTCGGGGTTCGCCGAGCTCCAGGACACCGTCTGGCCCGTGACGGCCTTTCCGTTCGCGTCGTAGGCGGAGGCGGAGAGCTGGACGGACTCGCCATAGGAGATGGTCTTGGTGTCCGGCGACACCTCGACGCGCGAGACCGTCACCTCGTTGTCGCCCCCGGGTTGGGTCACGGTGGAGTCGGATCCGCCGCAGGCGGTAAGGAGAAGAGCGCAAAGGGCCAGGGGGGTAGAGCGGCGCGGGAGCACGGGATCCTCCAGGGAGGTGGGCGGAAATCACGTTGCGGCCATCAAGATGCTCCCGCGGCCGCGGGCCCACAGGGGACGGAGTGTCCTATCCGCTTACGGAGGGATCGGAGGCGAGCCTCTCCGCGACGTCACGCCGCGAGCGGAGACCCAGCCGCCCGAGCACGGCCTCCGCGTGATGGCGCGCGGTGTACACGCTGACGCCCAGGAGGTGGGCGATCTCGGGGTCCGTCTTCCGCTCGGCGAGGAGCACGGCGACCTCCGCCTGCCGCCGGGTCAGCCGCCAGCGGTCCGCGAGCACCGCCGGTCCCTGCTCCTCGGTCGCGTTCTCGAGGAAGATGAGGACGGCGTTGCGCTCGCCCAGATCGAGGCTGGCCGTGGACGTCGCGCTCGCTCGATAGCTCACGGTTCCGACCGTGATCGTGCGCGGGTCGGGGAAGGCGCTCTCGATACGCCTCGCGGTCAGGGAGTGGCGTGCGTCGCTCGCCATGGAGAGCACGGCGGCCAGCACGAGCTCGCCCGCCGGGCCTTCCTCGAGGATCCGGGTAGCGACCGGGTTCTGGTGACGGATCTTCCCGGTGCGTCCGACGAGCACGGCGCCGACCGAGAGCGAGTCCAGCGAGCGCCCGAGCGTCGTACGATGTGCCGTGACGTGGCGCACCGTCGTCACCGCGGCCCTCAACGCCGGCCTCAGGATTTCCATGATGTCGATGCCGCGCTTGCCGAACCGCTTTCCCTTGCTCGACTCGTGATGGCCGAGAAGGACGGCGGGCACGGTGTGGCCCTCCACCGGAACTGCCGCCCAGATCGGGTCGAGAAGCCCGCCCGGCTGGAGGAGATCGTTGTAGTAGGCGGATCCGTAGAGCCAGTCGAGGTCCGCCCCCCAGAGGCGGACCCGGTTGCCGACGCCGATCTCCACCATGCGGCGCGCGTATGCCTTCGTCCGCATGAGCTCCGGCATGAAGCGCGAGGCGTATCTGGTGAGAAACTCCGCATCCACCGTGTCGCTGTAGAGGAGCACCCCATCGACTCCGGGCATCTGGAAGCTCGCATGGTCGGAGCCGAGCAGCGTCCGCAGCCGGCGTACCACCGCGAGCCTCCATCGGTCGATCGTCCGATGCGCCATCGGATCGAGGAGCACGTCCAGCACCTCGCGGATGTGCGGAGCGTCCGCCGAGCGCACTCCGTGCCTGCCCATCAGGCTTTCTCCGGAAGGTGGGCGAGCCAGCCCCCGAGCAGGTCGAGGAACTCCTCGTTCCGCTCGACGAAGGGGAAGTGCCCGCACGAGTCGATCACCTCGTAGCGGGCTCCGGGGATGCCGGCCGCGAGCCGGTCTCCTCCCGGCCCGGCGGGCATGATCCAGTCATCGTCCGCGGAGATCACCAGCGTCGGGGCCGCGATCTCCGCCAGCCGATCGCGGTAGTCGGTGAGGGGAAGGCAGCAGGCGTTTCCATGGTTGAACGCCGCCGCCGAGTAGACCATGTCGGCCACCAGGGCGCCTCCGACATCCGGATCCCAGGTGTGGAAGTAGAGCGGCAAGATCCTCTCGAAGGCGTCGCGCATCGCCTCGTCGTCGCGCATCGGCCGGGTCAGGATCTCCACGACGCCCTCGGCTTGCTCAGGCGTCCCGCGCGCCTCGGCGTTCGCCAGCACCTGCTCGCCGTGGTCGAAGACCGGAGCGGCGCACACGAGCACGAGCCCGCGCACCCGGTCGGGGTGGCGGAGCGCGTACTCGAGCGCGAGAAAGCCCGCGTAGGAGTGGCCGAGCACGACCGTCGACTCGAATCCGAGGTGCTCCCGGAGCGCGTCCGCGTCGTCGGCCCACGTGGCGTGGGTGACCTGGTCCCAGTCGTCCGGGCGGGCCGAGCGACCGTTTCCGAGGTGGTCGTAGTAGACGAGCGAGTGCGTCGAGCCCAGTGGGTCCAGCCAGGGCCGGAAGCACGTATGATCCAGCCCCATTCCCCCGTGCATCAGGAGGAGGCCTGGGCCGGATCCGACGATTTCGCTGCGCAGGAGGGCAGGGGACGCGGGCATGGGCTCCCGGGAGGGAAGGAGCGTATCAGCTATCCAGGTAGCAAATAGCTCGCAGTGTGTACGCTCGTCAAGGCTCAATGAGGCCAGGACCACCAGCGGGGCGCTGGGTGTCGTCCGCCACGCATCTTATTTGCGATCACCTGTGAAGCTTGTCGAGCCTCCGCAGGTGGTGTCGTCGTCCTGGCTCTGGAACGTCCACGTCGACTTCCCGTCGAAGTGATCTCCCCCTGCGTCGATCACGGCGTGCACATGGTCCTCGACCGTTCCGCCGTCCTGCTCGTCGTCGTAGGAGCCCTTCCAGTCCACGATGCTTCCATCCACGGTGCCCGAGTAGTCGTTTCCGTTGACCGTCACCGTGATCGTCGCGCCGTCCTGCGCGATCGCCACGGTGTAGCTGTCCGTGGATCCGACATCGTCTTCACACTCGTCCGTGACAACGGTCTCGTTGACCGCCCACGTTCCATCGACGTTCTCGATCCGACCGCCCTGCACGCCGTAGGAGCTGAACCCGCCGATCCACCCCGTTACGGTGTGCGCCACGCTGTCCACCTCGACCGACTCGACCTCCTGCCAGGAGGACGAGAGCGCCTTGTAGAGCCCAAGCGACGCCTGGCTGCGGCCCGCCGGGACCCGTGCCGGATCGTAGGTGATCGTGAGCGCGACCGGCTCGGCGAACGTGGTCCCCTCCGGTCCGAACGTGTAGGAGGTTCCGGCCACCAGATCGTCCGACGTCGGCAGGCCGGCGGCCGAATCCACCGTGATGTCGACGCTCGAGCCCACGGCGGCGGCGGGGAACTCGAGCCTCACCTGGCCCGACGTGCTGGTGAGCGTGCCGCCCGACGGGCCGACCGTGCCGATGACGGTTCCAGCGGACTGGTCGCCGGAGTCATTGCCGCCGCTCGTCCCGCTGTCGGTGCCGCCGTTTATCCCGCTGTCGGGGCCGGTCGGCGTACCGCCCCCCCCGGAGCACGCCATCACGAGGAGGAGGAGCACGGTGGAGCGTCGGCGAAAGGCTGGGGGCGTCATGGCTGGGAGGATCCCTTCGGAGGTTGCGACCGGGTTGCGATCATGACGCGAAGATCGGCCGGCCGCGGGGTCGGCACATGGGACGTTTCGTCCCAAATGGCCGACCCCGGGATCGTTCCGGCCCGAGCCTAGACCCGCATCGCCTTCTCCGCCTTCTTGGCGGCCGAGCCGATCCTGCTCCGCTTCTGCTCCGTGATCTTCCCCCCCGTCTGCCACGCTTTCGAGACGGTCTCCACCTGCCTGACGAACTCCTTGTGGCTGGCGAAGGGCGCTGCGGACCATACCTCGTTAACGTCCAGTTGCGCGCGACGATCAAATCGATTTTAGCGCGAGGCGGCGTATGGGAAACGACGGCCCCCCCGAGAGGGTCGTGGGGTTCTATCGTGACTGTCTTGGCAGTGGATGGATACCAATAGAGGCAAAGGCTAGGGCTCGACTAATGATGCGACAACCTGACCTGGGAGCTGAGGTCGCAGTGCTTCAATGGTCCAGGGGCTTGACGATGATCACGGTCCGCCAAACTCTGCCATCCGCAATGGACTTCCACTCTCGCCTTTGGCGTTTGTCCAAATCGGATGTACCAGCAATAGGAGATGGAACCACTCAAGATGCCACAGACGTGAGCCGGGATGTTGGGATGCTTGACTCGGGGACGAGCGACAAGTCGGGGGCGGCCGACGGAGGATCCTGAGGGGAATCCGCCTGGTTTGGGCTTCAAGTCGAGACCAGGGGGACGAGAGGATGTACGGTCCAGTGGTGGTTAGGACTGAACTCAGGACTCTTGTTGGGGTGGCCGCGGTCTCAAGAGTGGGTGTTGTAACGGTCCTCTGATCGCTCGGTCGTCGACCTCGACGAGGGCGGAAGGCCAGGGTCGTCGGCGGCATGATGGTGATGCTCCGCGGCGAGCGGCCGCCCTCGACCGTCGTGAACACAGGGTGGTTGTATACATGAGAAACCGGCGCCAGACACCCATCAGACTCGACCCAGCGGTCCACGATGCGCTGGCACGCTGGGCCGACGACGACGTCCGCAGCCTGAACGCGGAGGTGGCGATGCTGCTGCGCCAGGCTCTCGAGGATGCAGGGCGGATGCCGAAGCAGGTGGCTCCGATCCCTGTGGGTAGCGAAGAGTCCATCTTTTGGGCCTGCTCTTCCAGCGCCAGTAGGCCCGAAATCCTTTGCGGTGCCAGC
>CAZFIS010000153.1:0-7527 GCA_964519125.1 uncultured Gemmatimonadaceae bacterium
ACCTTCCTGCTCACGATCTTCGCGACGTTCCTGACCCGCTCGGGGCTCATCGAGTCGGTGCACGCGTTCGCCGAGAACACGCAGATCGCGTACATCTTCCTGGCCTTCCTGCTCTCGGTCACGGCGGGTGGGGTGATCTTGATCCTGTACCGCCTCCCGAGCCTGCAGACCGAGAACAAGATCGAGTCGTTCCTGTCGCGTGAATCCGCGTTCCTCTTCAACAACCTGATCCTGCTGGGGGCGGCATTCGCCGTCTTCTGGGGCACGCTCTTCCCGCTCATATCCGAGGCGATCACGGGCCAGAAGATCGCCGTGGGTCCGCCGTTCTTCGAGAAGGTCAACTTCCCCATCGGCCTGGTGCTCCTCGCGTTGGTGGGCATCGGCCCGGTCATCGCGTGGCGGCGTGCGTCCAGGCGCAACTTGAGGAAGAACTTCCTCGCGCCGATGCTGCTCGGCCTCGCGGCCACGACGGTATTCTGGATTCTCGGATACCGGCAGCCGGTGGCGCTGACGACGTGGGGCGTGTCCACCTTCGTGCTCGTCATCATCGCCGTGGAGTTCTGGAAGGGGACGCGCGCCAGGGCGCGCATCGAGGGGGAGGGCCCGGTCGTGGCCTTCTACCATCTCGTGACGCGCAACCGCAGGCGTTGGGGCGGCTACATCGTCCATATCGGCATCGTGATGGTCTTCCTGGGGATCTCGGGCTCCGCCTACAACCAGGACGTTCGTCAGCACGTCGAGCCGGGCCAGTCGATCCAGATCAAGTCCCCGTGGGGCCACACCTTCACGCTGACGTATCAGGGCCTGTCGACGTCGGACTCGGAAGGGCAGCGCAACCTGGCGTGGCAGGCCATCGCCCTGGTCTCCGTCAAGGAGAACGGCAAGGACGTGGGCAACATGACCGCCGAGAAGCGGCAATACCTCACCACGCAGCAGCCGATGAGCGAGGTGGGGATCCGCTCCACGGTGGGCGAGGATCTCTACCTGATTCTTTCCGCCATGGACAACCCGTCCGCGGCCCTGCAGGCCAACCCTCAGGCCCAGGGCGTCGACCTCCAGGTGCTCATCAAGCCGCTGGTGGGCTGGATCTGGTTCGGCGGCCTCGTGATGGCGCTGGGAAGCATCATCGCCATGTGGCCGAGCGCCGAGCGGAAGAGGTTCGAGGAAGAGGACGCGGCGCCGGAGGCGGTCGTCGCGGGAGCGTCGAGCTGAGCCATGGGCTTCTTACTGGGGGCCGCACTGGTCACCGCCGCTGTGGTGCTCTTCATCCTGCAGCCCGTGGTGAAAGGGCTGCACGCCTCGCTCGTCCGTGCGGAGGACGAACTCACCGACACCGAGGCCCGCAAGAGGGTGGCACTTCTCGGCCTGCGTGACGTCGAATACGACTACCTGGCCGGGAAGCTGGACGAGAACGACTACCGGTCGCTGAAGAGCGAGCTCACCGCCGAAGCCCTCGCGGCCCTGGAAGCCGACGAAGCGGCCAGGGCGGCGCTCGCCCGTGGGGAGGCCACCGGCGACGTCGACCTGGAGGCGGAGATCGCCCGGGTACGCTCGAAGCTCAAAGCTGGGCCCGTCTGTCCGTCGTGTGGGTACGGAAACGAGGAAGGAAGTCGTTTCTGCTCGGCGTGCGGGAGGCCCCTGCTGAGCCAGGTCGCGGGCTAGCGGCCAGCAGCGCCGTCGAATTTTCCGTGCCCATCCCGGCCGCCGCCCCGAACGTGGCCTCCGCGGCCTCGCCGATCCTCCTGGCAAGGGGGCTGCGCCGCGAATACGGCGCGGTCGTTGCCGTGGCCGGCATCGACCTGTCGCTCGAGGGCGGGGAGTTCCTGACCGTGTTCGGGCCCAACGGTGCCGGTAAGACGTCGCTCCTACGCCTTCTGGGAGGCAGCCTGCGGCCGACCTCCGGCGAAGTCGTCGTGGGCGGACAGCGCCTGGACTACGGAAAGACCGAGTGGCGAAGCAGGATCGGCATCGTCTCGCATCAGGGCTACCTGTACGCCCACCTGACGGTCGAGGAGAACCTGCGTTTCTTCGGGAAGCTGTTCGGGCTGCGCGACCTGGCGCGACGGATTCCGGAGCGTCTCGAACAGGTCGGGCTCGCGGACCGCGCCCGCTTCGAGGCCCGGGAGCTGTCGCACGGGATGCGTCAGCGCCTCTCGCTCGCGCGTGCCCTCCTGCACGATCCCGACGTGGTTCTCCTGGACGAGCCGTACACGGGGCTCGATCCCTACGCCTCCTCCGTGCTGAAGGGTGTGCTCTCGTCGCTGGCCGATGGACGGCGCACGGTCGTCATGGTGACCCACAACCTGACGCAGGGGCTCGAACTCGCCACGCGGGTGGCGATCCAGGTTCGCGGTCGCTTCGCCTGGGAGGGGTCCTCCGGGGACATGGACGCCACCGCCTTCGAGCACTTCTATCACGGCGTCGTCGACCGGGCGGGGGGAGGGTGATGGAATACCTCGGCCAGGTCTACGCGATCATCTGGAAGGACCTCCTGCTCGAGCTCAGGACGCGCGAGCGCATCGTCGCGATGGCCGCCTTCGCGGTCCTGGCCGGCGTCCTGTTCAACTATTCGATCGACACGACCGTGGTCCGTCCGCAGGACATCGCGGCGGGCCTCGTGTGGATGACCATCGTCTTTGGAGGCCTGCTCGGACTCGGGCGCACGTTCTACCTCGAGGCGCAGGACGGGGCGATCCAGGGTGTGCTGACCAGCCCGACCCCCAAGGACGCCGTCTTTCTCGGCAAGACCGCGGCGAACTTCATCCTCTTGTTCTTCGTCGAGCTCCTCGTGCTGGGGGTCTTCACCCTCTTCTTCGGGCTCGATCTCGGCCGGAGCCCCGGAGCCCTCGTCCTGGCGCTCGGGCTGGGTGCCCTGGGATTCGTCGCGCTGGGCACCCTGTTCAGCGCCGTGTCGAGCGGCACCCGGATGGGCGAGACCCTGCTGCCCATCCTGGTCTTTCCGCTCCTCGTGCCGATGATCATCTACGGGGTCTCGGCCACCGGCCGGCTGCTGGCGGGCCGCCCCGTGGCCGAGGTCGCCGGCAATCTGAAGATGCTGGCCGCGTTCGCGCTCGTGGCGACCGTGGCGGGCGCAGGCCTGTTCCGTTTCGTGGTGGAGGAATGATGACGTCCAAGAAGCTGCGTGCGTGGGCGACGGCTCTGGCGGTCGCGGGGGTCGTCGGCGTTCTCGTGGTGCACGTCCTGGTCTTCTTCTGGGTGCCGACCGAAGTGAACCAGGGGATCATCCAGATGATCTTCTACATCCACGTCCCGTCGGCCTGGGTGGCGTTCATGGCCTTCGGGGTCGTGGCGCTGTGCAGCGCGATCTACCTGTGGCTCGGCGACGAGCACATGGACCAGGCGGCGGTCTCCGCCGCGGAAGGCGGCATGATCTTCACGACGATCGTGCTCCTGACCGGTCCGCTGTGGGGCAAGATCGCCTGGGGGACATACTGGACGTGGGAGCCGCGCCTCACACTGACGTTGCTGCTGTGGTTCATCTACCTCGGGTACTTCCTGGTGCGCGCATCGTCGCAGAGCCCCGAGCGCGGCAAGCGCTTCGCGGCGGTGGTCGGTATCGTGGGAGCGCTCGACATCCCGCTCATCCACATGAGCGTGATCTGGTTCCGCTCGCTCCATCCGGGACCGGTCGTGATGAAGCCGGAGGGCCCCACCCTCGCGACGCCGATGCTCATCACGCTGATGGTGGGGCTCGTCTCGTTCACCCTGCTGTTCTGGGGGCTCTTCTTCTACCGCTACACACTCCAGGTCGCGCGCCACCAGGTCGCGATCCGGGAGCGGAGCGTCGCGGGCTGATCCTCGAGGAGATCCATGACTTCCAGACTGAATGCCGCATTTCGAACCGTTGCCGGTACCGTGGTGATGAGCTTGGTCGGCGCGCTTCCGCTCCTGGCGCAACAGAGCGCGCTACCGGGTGATTCGGGCCTGGGTGCAGAGAGCCTGCGTCCCTATCACTTCGTTTTTCTGGCCTACGCTCTCGCCTGGATTCTCGTCTTCGGGTGGGTCGTCTCGATCGGACGCAGGATCTCGAAGCTCTCCGAGCGTCTCGGCGACTAGCCGTCCGCGGGGGAAGGAGGGCAGGGTATCCGGGGAGCGTCGGGGCTCCGGATAACCCGACGGGATTGGGGCCGCGACGTCACAAGCGGACACGCGTCAAAGTCAAAGAAGTGCCGTGCCCGTAGCACGTATGCCACGATCCTCCTAGATTGATAGAGCCCTTTTTTGGCTTGCACCCTGAGAGGGGGTTCGGTTCTTTCACGATCGAGACTTCTCCATGACGGGAGGCTTTTTAACGATGAAGACGGTATGGAGTCAGACCTGCCGCCTCACGGGGGCATTCGCCCTCGCGATGGCTGTGGCAGCGTCGGCGGTCCAAGCGCAGACGACCACGATGCCTAGCACGCTTCGCTACGGCTCCGGGCTCATGGACATCCCGGTGGCGACTGTGCTCCCGAACATGGAGATCACGGGCACCTATTCCGGCTTCTTCGTGAAGCTGGACCGAACGGTCCAGACGAACTCCGCGGGCACGGCCATCGGCTTCGGCCCTTCCAGCAGCGACTACTACCAGGACGGCTCCGTGGCGATCGGGCTGTTCGACCGCGCGGAGGTGGGAGCGACGATCCAGTCGCTCGGCAACACGGCCAACGGCGGCAACATGTGGGGCGTGTTCGGAAGGCTCGAGCTCGTGAAGCCGAAGAGCCAGGGTGTCGCGCTCGCCGTGGGCGGACGCTACGTCGGCGGCCCGAACTTCGGTGACGGCGTGAACTACGAGCCCAACAGGCTCGGCATCCCTGACAATCGGTTCAAGAACACGTACACGGGTGGCGTCGCGGATGTGAACACGAAGCTGAGCCTCTACGGCGTCGCTTCGGCCCACCTGCGCGGCTTCGACGCCGGCTTCCTGCCGAAGAACGACTGGACGCTCGCGCTCGGATACGGGTCGGGGATGTTCAAGGACGGGAGCCAGCTCAGCTTCTACGACTACGCGTCGACGAAGGGGTGGTTCTTCGGGTCCGCCGTCCATCTCCAGACGGGCGACAACTCGCTGCTCACGCTGATGGGAGAGTACAACGGCTTCGACGCCAACGTCGGCGCACAGCTCGACGTCCATGGGGTGCGGGTCGGCGCCCAGTACCTGGCGGTCAACTACGGCAAGCCCGCGGGCGGGTATTACAGCCCGTACCGGAAGCCCAAGTTCGGGATCCTCGCCTCACTGGCGATCTGCCCCGGATCGGGCACGGCCGGCTTCCTGTGCAAGCCGCACCTGATGGAGCGGCCGCAGCCGAAGGTCGTCCAGCTCCCGGCTCCTCCGCCCGACACCGTCCGGATCACCCGGCAGGTGACGCCGCCGCTCCCCGAGGGCACACCTTCCTCGGTCTGCCTCGCCACGGGCGAGAACGTGCAGATCCGGGTGTCGGCGCAGGGCGACACGTTGGTCGGCCCAGAGCGCGTGACCATCGGTACGCTGCGCCCCGGGGTGGTCTTCGCGGGGACGTATGCCGACGGCACGACCTGGTACCAGAACGACTCCGCCATCACGTTCGAGAAGCACTCCTACAGCAAGTCTGGCAACGAGGTGCGGCTGGAGTGCGGCCAGATCATGAGGGTCGGGGAGAACGAGGGCGTCCCGCTGTTCGTCACGCGTGACGCGAACCGCCCGTACCAGACGATCTACGTGCCCGTGCGGCCGGGCGTCTGGCAGGCGTATCAGACCGGCCTGAGGCGCACGCGCGGCTGAGCCGGCACCACGCTTCAGGGCGTGCAGGGAGGCCCGCCCCGGATGGTCCGGGGCGGGCCTCGGTGTTTCTGTGCGGCCTGCAGCGGGGGTGGTGGGCGCGAGGCGGATGCCTCGTCCTGGATGGAACGTCGCCGAGCGATGCGAATCACGGCCCCCGGGCCTCGGGGACGCCGTTGTGGACGCTGCTTCCGGGACGGGACGGGCAGGACGGGGAGCGACTGGTCGCTTCGCCTTGGGGTGGCGCTCAGGGCCGGACGTGGCGCTCCAGGATCCGGTTGCTGGCGTCGAGCACCGACAGGGCCGCGGCACGCAGGAGGTCGGACTCCTCCTCGCAGGAGGCCGAGCCCAGGAGCCGGTACGTCCTGTCCGCGGCTGCGGCCCGCAGCGACGTCACTACGACCCACCCGTCGAAGGCGTGCACCGCCTTGATGCCGATCAGCTCCAGGCTCATGCGCTCCCCGGCGGCCTCGAGGACCGCCCCGATCGTGGCGAGCGAGGATGCACGGAGGCGGCCCTGCTGAGTCTCCAGACCCTCGGCCGAGCCCTCGTGCATCTCGCCGCACCACTCCAATCGCACGGAGACGGTGCACCGTGCATCGAGGCCCGTCTCGTGCGTGAACTTCTCGAAGCGGAGTCTCTGGCGGTTCGCCGCATTCGGCTTCATACGTCCTCGTCTCGGGCCCGGGGGGGAATATCAACTTCGGACCTCGCGACCCTGGTCTGCAAGATGCTCGGGCCAATCGGCGATACGGGAACGAGCCCGACGGGAGCGGAGCCGCCTCATACGGACGCTGTGTGCACCCCTTTCGCGCAGGGTCCTCCCGGAGCATTCCCGAGACCCGTCGGGGTTCGTAGGTTGGGGTCGGATTCCGTGGGGCGAAGGGGGACTTTCGCTTTATCTTCGGGTCCTGTACTTTGAGAGCCGAATCCCTGGTGGGGGGCGTGACCCGACGGAGGCGAGATGGCGACGACCGACACGAACAACCAGAAGCAGAAGGCGCTCAGCACGGCCATCACCCAGATCGAGCGCTCCTACGGCAAGGGCGCGATCATGCGGATGGGCGCCGAAGGCGCGAAGGTCAACATCGACGCCATCTCCACCGGCGCCATGAACCTCGACGCGGCGATCGGGATCGGGGGCATGCCACGCGGGCGGATAAGCGAGATCTACGGTCCCGAATCTTCCGGGAAGACCACGCTCTGCCTGCACATCATCGCGAACGCGCAGAAGGCCGGGGGCGTGGCGGCCTTCATCGACGCCGAGCACGCACTGGACGTCGGGTACTGCCGCAAGCTCGGGGTGGACGTCGACAACCTTCTCGTTTCCCAGCCGGACACGGGTGAGCAGGCGCTCGAGATCGCCGAGGTCCTGATCCGTAGCAACGCGGTGGATGTCGTCGTGATCGACTCCGTCGCCGCGCTGGTGCCGCGTGCCGAGATCGAAGGGGAGATGGGCGACACGCACGTCGGGCTCCAGGCTCGCTTGATGAGCCAGGCGCTGCGCAAGCTCACGGGAGCGGTGAACCGCTCCAACACGGCCGTCATCTTCACCAACCAGATCCGCGAGAAGGTCGGCGTGATGTTCGGCAATCCCGAGACGACGTCCGGCGGCCGCGCCCTCAAGTTCTATGCGTCGGTGCGCCTGGACATCCGGCGCATCGGGGCGATCAAGGACGGTCAGGAAGTGGTCGGCAACCGGACCCGTGTCAAAGTGGTGAAGAACAAGTGCGCTCCGCCGTTCCGGCAGGCCGAGTTCGACATCCAGT
>CAZFIS010000154.1:0-7482 GCA_964519125.1 uncultured Gemmatimonadaceae bacterium
GAACAAGGTCGAGAACCTGCCCCCGCCCCCCAAGGAGCAGAAGACGGACCTGTCGCAGGCGCCGGTCTTCACGCCCTACACGGTGCGTCCTGAGATCCTCAACAAGGAAGACGTCATGAGGGCCATGGAGCGGGATTACCCGCCCCTCCTGCGTGACGCGGGCATCGGCGGGACGGTCATCGTCTACTTCTTCATCGACGCGAAGGGCGAGGTGCAGAAGTCTCAGATCTTCAAGACCTCCGGGCATCCTCAGCTCGACTCCGCGGCGGTCAAGGTGGCGAGTGTCTACAAGTTCTCGCCGGCCCTGAATCGTGATAAGAAGGTGCCGGTCTGGGTTCAGTTCCCGATTACCTTCCAGGTCCACTAGGCCGAGGGGCTTTTCGGCCTGAGGGGACCCCGCTGGAGCTCCGGCGGGGTCCCCTTCGTCATTTCGGTGCGTTGGAGACTGCGTCTTGAACGCGATGGAAGTAGAATACGATGAAAGGCTGTCCCGGACGCTTCCCCGTGTGAGGGAGCGCATGGAGGGCGCAGCGCGGTCCGCCGGACGGGATCCGGACACGGTTCGACTCGTGGCGGTGACCAAGGGCCATCCGCTGGAGGCGCTCCGGGCCGCGCTCTCGGCAGGGCTGCGCGACCTGGGCGAGAATCGGATCTCGGAGCTGGAGACGAAGGTGAAGGCGCTGGCCGGCGAGGAGGTGACCTGGCACATGATCGGGCACCTCCAGAGCCGCAAGGCGCCGCGGGCGGTCGAGGTGGCCCACGTGATCCACTCGGTGGACAGCGTGCGGCTCGCGGAGCGGCTGTCGCGCGCCGCAGTGGAGCGGGGAAGAAAGGTGGGTGTCTTCGCCCAGGTGAACACGTCGGGCGAGGCGAGCAAGAGCGGGATCGAGCCGACGAAGGCCCTGGACGAGATCGCCCGGATCTCGGAGCTTGGGGGGTTGCGCGTCGAAGGGCTCATGACGATGGCGCCGCTCGTGGACGACGAGAGGGTGCTCGCGTCCGCGTTCCGGCGCCTGCGGGAGATCTCGGAGGCGCTTCGGGCCTCCACCCACGAGGTGGGGCCCGAGCTCTCCATGGGGATGACCAACGATCTGGAGATCGCCATCCGGGAGGGGAGCACCCTCGTCCGGATCGGAACGGCACTGTTCGGGGAGCGGGTCACATGATCGACCTCACACCGCTGGACGTCCGCAGCAAGCGGGGCGACTTCAAGAAGCTCCTGCGGGGCTACGATCCCCAGGAGGTCGACGTCTTTCTGGACCTCGTGGCGGAACGACTCGAAGCCCTGGTCCGCGAGAACATCCAGCTCCGCGAACGCTCCGAGACGCTCCAGCAGCAGGTGAGCTCCCAATCCGGACGGGAGCGGGCCGTTCAGGAGGCCCTGGTCACGGCCCAGGAGCTGAGGAGCGACATGCGTACCCAGGCGCAACGGGAGGCCGAGTTGATCCTGTCCGAGGCGCGGGCTCGCGCCAGGGATCTCATGAGCGAGGCGGAGCACAGGGAGAAGCGGCAGGAACAGGCACTCGCGGAGATGGAGCGCCGCAGGCTGCGGTTCCTCAAGGCGTTCCGCCAGCTCCTCGAGCGTGAGATGGACGTCGTCGAGGTGGAGGAGGAGCGTGCCCCCCTGGACGATCGGCCCATCGAAATGGAGTTGTCGGGCGGCAAGCCCGTCGAAGACGAGCTGCCCGTTGAAGGCGACAGTGAGGGTGTGGCAGCCCCTGCATGGGATGCGGGTGCGGCGATGCCCGGCTCCACGCCGTTCGACGACGAGGTGCGCCCTCCACTGGACGTCCCGGTCGATCGACTCGCGGCCGAGCACGAGGCCCATCAACGCGCGGCACAGGACGCGCCCGAACGCGAGCCGAGCGGGGCGGAGTCGACGTCCGCCAGGGACCTCGTTCTTCCGCTTCAGGACGACCCGACCGAGTCCGACGGCAACCCTCGGCGGGGTTGAGCTCCCTGGCGCCGGCGACCCCACCTCCCGATCGATCCCGAACGCGAAGAAGCTCCGTGCCAGAGACCGAAGACCTGCCCCAGCGCCTCGACGAGGCCGTGGCCGCCGTACGCGTGCACACCGATTTTGCGCCGGCCGTGGCGATCATCCTCGGAACGGGGCTGGGCGCCCTGGCCGACCAGATCGAGCCGCGCGCCCTGATCCCCTACGAGGAGCTCCCGGGCTTTCCTCCTCCGACGGTCGAGACCCATTCCGGCAGGCTGATCTTCGGCCACCTCGAGGGAACGCCCGTGGTGGCGATGCAGGGACGCTACCACCGCTACGAGGGATACACGCTCCAGGAGGTGACCTTCCCGGTGCGGGTCCTGCGGCGGTTGGGAGCCGACACGCTGGTCGTGTCGGGGGCGTGTGGCGGCATGGACCCGCTGTGGGCTCCCGGCGAGCTGGTCCTGCTGGACGACCACATCAACCTCATGGGCGACAACCCGCTGGTCGGCCGTAACCATGAGGAGCTCGGGCCACGCTTCCCCGACATGTCCGAGCCGTACGATGCCGAGCTCCAGCGCCTGGCGCTCGCCGCCGCCATGGAGCTCGGAATCCGCCTCCAGCGGGGCGTCTACGTGGCGGTCACCGGGCCGAGCCTCGAGACCCGTGCCGAGTACCGCATGCTGCGCATGCTCGGGGCCGACGTGGTGGGCATGTCCACGGTGCCCGAGGTGATCGTGGCCCGGCACATGGGCATGCGAGTGCTGGGCCTGAGCATCATCACGGACGCGTGCCTGCCCGACGCGCTCGAGCCGGCCGACGTGTCAGCGATCATTCGAACGGCCATGAGCGCCGAGCCCGACGTGACGCGTCTGATCCGGCGCGTAGTGGGCCAACTCTCATCGACATGACGAACGACCCATCCATGTATCCAGAGCTTCCCGACACCCTTCTCGCCGTGGAGGAGGAGACCCTCCGCCGTTGGCGGGAGGAGTCCCTCTTCCAGCGCACGGTCGACGCCACCGCGGACGGCGAGCCCTTCGTCTTCTACGAGGGCCCGCCTACGGCCAACGGCCGCCCCGGCCTCCATCACATCATCAGCCGCACCATCAAGGACCTGGTGTGCCGCTACCGCACGATGCAAGGGCGCAGCGTCACGCGGATCGCCGGATGGGACACACACGGGCTTCCGGTCGAGATCGAGGCCGAGAAGAAGCTGGGCATCAGCGGCAAGCCCGAGATCGAAGCCGTCGGAATCGCGCGTTTCAACGAGGTGTGCCGGAGCTCGGTATTCACGTACAAGGAGGAGTGGGAGAGCCTCTCGGAGCGCATCGGCTACTGGCTCGACTACTCGCGGCCGTACGTGACGTTCCACACCGACTACATCGAGTCGGTGTGGGCGATCCTGAAGGAGCTCGCGGGCAAGGGCCTGCTGTACCGCGGGTACAAGAGCGTTCCCTACTGCCCACGGTGCGGCACGGCGCTCTCCTCCCACGAGGTGGCGCAGGGATACCGCGACGTCGAGGATCCGTCGCTCACCTTCGTCGCCGACCTCGTGGACGAGCACGGTGAGCCCGACCCCGAGAGGCGGGCGTTCCTGGTCTGGACCACCACCCCCTGGACCGTTCCATCCAACGTCGGACTCGCCGTCCACCCCGGCCTCGACTATGTGGAGGTCTCTCACGACGGGCGGCGCCTGATCGTAGCCGAGGCGCTGGCGGGGTCGATTTTCGGAGAGGACGCCGAGATCGTGGCGCGCCACCGGGGCAGGGATCTGGCGGGGCTCCGCTATCGGCGGCCCCTGGATCTGGTGCCCGAGCCGTCGAGCCTCGGCAACGCGTGGACGGTCGTCGCGGAGGAGTTCGTCAGCGCCGAGGAAGGCACGGGCATCGTGCACATGGCGCCGGCGTTCGGCGCCGACGATTACGCGGCCGGACAGAGGCACGATCTGCCCATGATGAACCCGCTCGACGAGGCCGGCTGCTTCGTCGAATCGGTGCCGGTGGTGGGCGGCCTGTTCGTCAAGGATGCCGACCCGCTCCTGGTCGAGGAGCTCCGGAAGCGGGGTGGCCTCTTCCACGCCGGGAAGGTGACGCACAGCTACCCGCACTGCTGGAGGTGCGACTCCCCGCTCCTGTACGTCGCGCGGGACTCGTGGTTCGCGGCCACCTCCACCCTGAAGGAGGAGATGATCGCCAACAACGATCAGGTGTCGTGGTATCCGCCGGAGGTCGGCGAGAACCGCTTCGGGGAGTGGCTGCGCGGCAACGTCGACTGGGCGCTCTCCAGAGACCGATACTGGGGCACGCCGCTTCCCGTCTGGGTGTGCGAGCACGACGCCGGGCACGTCCGCTGGATCGGCTCGCTGGCCGAGCTGGCCGAGGCGGCCGGCGGCCTGGACGCGGACTTCGACCCGCACCGTCCGTTCATCGACGAGATCACCTGGACCTGCGCGGAATGCGGCGGCACGATGCGGCGCACGCCCGCGGTGATCGACGTCTGGTTCGACTCGGGATCGATGCCCTACGCGCAGTGGCACTACCCGTTCGAGCATGCGGGCGAGTTCGAGCGGCACTTCCCGGCGGACTTCATCTGCGAGGGGCTCGATCAGACGCGGGGCTGGTTCTACTCGCTCATGGCGATTTCCACGATGCTGGGGCGCGGGCCCGCGTACCGGAACGTGGTGGTAAACGACCTGATCCTCGATGCCGAGGGTCGAAAGATGTCGAAGTCCAAGGGCAACGCAGTGGACCCGTGGGAGGCCATCGGCGAGCACGGAGCGGACGCCGTGCGGTGGTATCTCGTCACGTCCTCCAATCCCTGGGTGCCGAAGCGGTACGACCCGGCGGGCGTCGACGAGGCGGCGCGGAAGTTCTTCGACACGCTCTTCAATACGTACCGATTCTTCGCGCTGTACGCTCGCGTCGAGGGATGGATGCCGAGCGACGACGACCCCGAGCCGGAGGAGCGGGCACTCGTGGACCGGTGGGTTCTGTCGCGGCTGGACTCCCTCGTGCACAAGGTGGGCTCGGAGCTCTCGCGCTACCAGATCACGCGGGCGTACCGCGAGCTGGGCGACTTCGTGGTGGAGGATCTGTCCAACTGGTACGTGCGTCGCAGCCGCCCGCGCTTCTGGGGCAAGACGGACCCGGCGGACGCTCGCGCCGCCTTTCGCACGCTCTGGGACGCGCTGCGCACGGTGGCGCTGCTGGCCGCCCCGTGCGTGCCGTTCACCGCGGATTGGGTGCACCGGGCGCTGACGGGAGAGAGCGTGCACGTGGAGCGTTATCCGACCTCGGGCGGGCCGTCCGACGCGGCGCTGGAAGCGGACATGGATCTGGCGCGCACTCTGGTGTCCCTCGGCAGGGCCGCACGAGAGGACGTGGAGATCCGCGTCCGCCAGCCGTTGCGGCGCCTCCACGCCGTCGTTCCCGGCGGACGGGAGCTGGATGGGGACGTCCTGGAGCTGGTGCGCAGCGAGTTGAACGTCAAGGAGGTGACCTTCATGGACAGGGCCGACACGCTCGTGCGTCTCGCGGCCCGTCCCAACTTCCGTGCGCTCGGTCCGCGGTTCGGATCGCGCACGCAGGAGGCCGCCGCGGCGATCCGCTCACTCCCCCAGGATGCCCTGGCCACGTTCCGGAGCGGCGGTGTCGTGAGCATCGACGTGGACGGAGGGTCGCACGAGCTCGAGCCGGAGGATCTGGAGGTGGCGCAGGAGGCGCTCGGAGATCTCGTGGTGCGCGGAGAGGGAGGGTTCACCGTAGCGCTCGATCCCACGCTCGACGACGAGCTTCGCGCCGAGGGGCTCGCCCGCGAGCTCGTGAACCGAGTCCAGCGCCTGCGCAAGGAGGCCGGGCTCGAGGTCACGGACCGGATCGAGCTCGTCGTGGACGGAGACGACACGGTCGTGGAGGCCGCGCGTGCGCACCGGGTGTTCTTGAGCGGAGAGACCCTTTCCGTGAGGCTCGACCTGGGAAGCACGACGGACGGTGGCGCCTTCGCGCTCGTGCGCGAGCTGGAGATCGACGGGGTGGCGGTGCGCATTGGGTTGCGGAAGGCCGTGGGCTGACCTATGGCGCCGGGCGCCGAGAGGCGGGAATCGCTGGAGGTCGGAGCGAGCGACGAGGGTCGGCTCGATCGCTTTCTCTCCGAAAGGCTGGGGCTCTCGCGCACGCGCGTGCAGCGCCTGATCGCGGCAGGGAGGGTCACCGTCGACGGACATCCGGGGAAGAAGTCCGAGGCCGTGGAAGCCGGTGCCCGGATCGAGGTCACCGTTCCCGCGCCCGAGCCCGTGGCCATGATGCCCGAAGACCTCCCTCTCGACGTGGTGTGGGAGGACGAGCTTCTGCTGGTGGTGAACAAGCCGGCCGGGATGGTCGTGCACCCGGCTCCGGGCCACCGCTCGGGGACGCTGGTCAACGCGCTCCTCTTCCATGTGAAGGACCTGGAGGGCGTGGGTGGGCGGATGAGGCCGGGGATCGTTCACAGGCTCGACAAGGACACCTCCGGGCTTCTCGTGGTGGCCAAGACCGATCTGGCTCACCAGGCCTTGTCGGACGCGCTGCGTAGGCGGAAGGTCAAGCGCATCTACCTGGCGGCCGCGTGGGGGCATCTCGCCGAGTCTCCGCTCACCATCGACGCGCCGATCGGTCGGGATCCGCATGAACGGAAGCGCATGGCGGTGGTGGAGGGGGGGCGACGCGCCGTCACGCGAGCGCGCGTGCGCGAGCGATGGGAGCGGGCGGACCTGCTCGACGTGTCGCTCCAGACGGGGCGGACGCACCAGATCCGGGTCCACCTCACCCACCTGGGCCACCCGCTCGTCGGGGACGAAGCGTACGGCGTGGGATGGGAGCGGGGCTTGGGGGGTCCGGGGCGTGGGTGGGCGCGCGAGCTCGCTCGCCGGGTTCCCCGCCACTTCCTCCATGCGTCCGAGCTTCTCCTCCAGCATCCGGGAACGGGCGAGAAGATGCGTTTCCATGTGTCGCTCCCCGCGGATCTCGAGTCCGCAGCGGCCTGGGCGAGGAGTACCTCGCTCTGAGGGCCGGTGAGGGTCGGGAAACGGCGCCGGCCTCGTTGCCGTGACGGTCCCCGGCACGGTGAGGTGGCCCTTTTTTTCGGGGCGGGTGTGGCCGATACTTATCCTTCATCCCCCCGGTCCCCTCGAACCGACATCCTTGTCGGGAGGCTCCGAAAAGCGGTGGTCATGACGGATCTCGATCCGAAGCTCACATTCGACTCCTTCGTTGTGGGGCCGGCCAATCGACTGGCGAGCGCGGCGGCACGCCGAGCGGCCGATTCGCCGGGGTCGAGCTACAACCCGTTGTTCGTCTATTCAGCGTCGGGACTGGGGAAGTCGCACATCCTCACGGCCATTGCCCACCAGGCACGCAGATCCGCAACCCCCCACCGGGTCGAGTACATGACCCTCGAGAGTTACCTGGGGGAGTTGGCGACGGCGCTCGAGAGCGGGACCCGGGACAACTTCAAGGACAAGTTCGGGGACCTCGACATCCTTCTCCTGGACGACGTGCAGTTCC
>CAZFIS010000155.1:0-7403 GCA_964519125.1 uncultured Gemmatimonadaceae bacterium
TCATCGCGCCGATCGCGATCGCGATCCCGCCGAGGCTCATGATGTCGGCGGACAGCCCCAGGGCGTTCATGGCGATGAACGCCATGAGGATCCCGAGGGGAAGCGTGAGGATGGCCACGAGCGCGCTCTCGGCGTGCAGCAGGAAGAGCACCGTCACGAGCGCAACGATGACCGACTCCTCGAGGAGCTTGCCCTTGAGGGTGTCGATCGCGCGGTGGATGAGGTCGGAGCGGTCGTAGACGGGCTTGATGACGAGCCCCTTGGGCAGCCCCGGCGCGATGGCCGCGAGCTTCTCCTTCACACGCTCGATCGTCGCGAGCGCGTTCTCGTGGTAGCGCATGATGACGATGCCACCCACCACGTCGCCGCGCCCGTCCAGGTCGGCGACGCCGCGGCGCACGTCGGGTGCGAGGTGCACGTCGGCCACGTCGGAGACGCGCACGGGCGTGCCGTGGTCCGTGGCGCTCACCACGACGCTCTTGAGGTCGTTCAGGTTCTTGACGTAGCCGAGCCCGCGGATCATGTACTCGCGGTCGGCCATCTCGAGCACCATGGCGCCCACGTCGTCGTTCGAGGAGCGGATGGCGTCCATGACGCGCGTCACGGAGATCCCGTAGCTGCGCAGCTTGATGGGGTCGACCGTGACCTCGTAGACCTTCTGGTAGCCGCCGACCGAGGCCACCTCGCTCACACCGGGCACCGAGGTGAGCTGATAGCGCAGATACCAGTCCTGGTACGAGCGCAGGTCCGCGAGCGACATCGTGCCGGTCGTGTCGACCAGCGCATACTCGTAGACCCAGCCGAGGCCGGTGGCGTCGGGTCCGAGCGAGGGCTCCGCGCCCGCGGGAAGCTTGCCGCGGATGCCCGAGAGATACTCGAGCACACGGCTGCGAGCCCAGTAGAGGTCCGTGCCGTCCTTGAAGATGATGTAGACGAAGGACGTCCCGAAGAACGAGTAGCCGCGCACCGTCTCGGCCCCGGGGACTTTGAGCATCTCGGAAGCGATCGGATAGGTGACCTGGTCCTCGACGAGCTGCGGGGCCTGGCCCGCGTAGTCCGTGCGGATGATCACCTGGACGTCGGACAGGTCCGGCAGCGCCTCCAGCGGGATGCGCTTCATGGCCAGCACCCCGCCTGCCACGACGAAGAGCGCGAAGATCAGGACGAGGAACTTGTTCCTGACCGACCACTCGATGATGCGCTCGAGCATGATCGCAGGCTCCTACCGGTGCTTCGGGTGGGTGGAGTCCATGGCGCCCGCCGCGCCCTTGCCGCCGCTCATGTCCATGCCGGGCATGGCCATGCTGCCGAGGTTCGACTCCGCGTCCACGAGGAACGCCGCGGACGACACCACGCGCTGCCCGGGCTCGACACCGGCGAGCAGCTCCTGGAGGTTGCCCGACGTACGGCCCATCGTCACCTCGGTGGGCATCAGCTCACCGTTCGGCTGCTGGACGAACACCAGCGCGCGCTCCCCCGTGTTCAGGACCGCGCTCGTCGGGACGACGAGCGTCGGAGGTCCGGGCGGCACGTCGAGCGTCACCTCGGCGTACATGCCCGGCTTGAGGTCGAGGTTCGGGTTCGCGAGCGCGAGCCGGACGTGTGCCGTACGGTCCTGGATCGAGACCGTCGGGTAGACGTAGCTCACCCGTCCGGGGTAGACCTTGCCGGGATAGGCCTCGAACGACACGTCGGCTTTCTGGCCGTCCTTCACCAGCGCGAGATCCTTCTCGAACACGTCGGCCTCGATCCACACCCGCGACAGATCCGCGATGCGGAAGACAGTCATCCCGGGCATGATGCGGTCGCCCTCCACCACGTTCTTCTCGACCACGATGCCCGACGCCGGAGCCCGCAGCGTGAGCGTCTTGGTCGGCGTGCCCGAGGCCTCGATGCGCCGGATCTCGGACTCGGGGATGTCCCAGTACTCGAGGCGGCGGCGTGCAGCCTGGAGGAGGTCGTGGGCGTCCTCGGCCCCCTGTCCCTGCCCCGCCGTGCGCACGAGGCGCGCGGCGAGCACGAGCTCCTCCTGTGCGGACACGAGCGCCGGGCTGTACACGTCCATGAGCGGCTGTCCGGCCTTCACCGGCGCGCCCGTGAAGTCCACGTACAGCTTCTCGACCCACCCGGAGATCTTCGGGTTGACCGTGGCCAGGCGCGTCTCGTCGTAGGTCACCGTGCCGACCGTGGTCAGGCTCACCGGCAGAGGCCGGTGCTCGACCGTGGCGTACGTCACGCCGATGCGGCGCGCCCCCTCGGCGGAGAGCTTCACCGGGTTCGACGAGTCGGCCTTCGCCGACATGGCCATGGGGTCGTGCCCCGCCATGGCGGGCTGGGAAGCCGCCGCCTGACCCGCGTACAGGCGGATCGCGACGAACGCGGCCGCCACCACCACGATGCCGGTGGACAGCAGAATCTGCTTCTTCGTGTTCATCGTGCCTCCGCGAGGGTCTTCCCGGTTCGTGGCAGAGAGCGACCGACGGCGGACTCGAGCGCCGCCACGGCTTTCCCGTACTCGCCCTGGAGCTGGTAGAGCTCCCCTTCGTACTGGTTCTCGGTCATCTGGGCGTCGACGAGCGTCATGAAGTCGACCTGACCGACGCGGTACGAAGAGAGCGCGGACTCGACCGTGGCCTTCGCCTCGGGCACGATGCGGTCGCGGTACAGCGCCGTGAGCGTGCGCGCGCGGTCGAGCTCGGCGACGAGCCCGGCGATCCGCGCGTCCACGCTCGCCTCGATGCTCGACAGGTTCGCCGCCGCCATGCGCTGCTCTGCCGAGGCGGCGTCCCGCTCCGCGAGCTGGCGGCTGCCGGCATGGACCGGCAGCGTGAAGCCGACCATGGCGCTCCCCATGCGCACGGTGCCCGAGCCCTGCGCGCGCTGGCCATACGTGAGGCCGACCGTGAGGTCCGGCCAGATCTGCTTGCGGGCCAGGTCGACGGCCTTGCCGGCGCGCTCCACGGCGAGGCGCCCCCGCTGGAGCATCGGACGGCTCTCGATCGCCCACGCGAGCAGCGTGTCCTGCGCGGGCACGTCCAGCGGGAGGAGGCCGAGCACCGGCGACGGCACCGGCGTCACCGCCGGGCGGTCGAGCAGCGCGTTCAGCTTGGCCGCCTGGGCGGAGCGCATGGCCTCCATCTGCCGGATGTCGCCCTCCATGCGCGCCACCTCGACATCGGCGCGGAGCACGTCGGCCTGGTGGCCGGTGCCGGCCGTGTAGATCGCCTTCGCCACCTGCTGGAAGTTCTGGAGCAGAGAGAGCGTCCCACGCATGACGCCCAGCCGTCGGTCCAGCGTGTACAGGTCGAAGAAGGTGGTCGAAGCCTGATCCCGCACGCTCCACCAGGCCTCGTCGGCGCCCGCGTCCGCCATCTGCCTGCCGAACGACGCGATGTCGCCCTTCAGCGAGAGCTTGCCCGGAAACGGGAGCTTCTGCATGAGCTCGATGGACGGTGCCATCGAGGTCGGCATGTTCGTGTTGAGGTCGGGGAGCCCGAAGTTCATGACGCCGACCTGGAGGGTCGGGTCGGGGAGCGTCGAGGCCTCGGGAACACGGGAGGCCGCGGCCTGCGCGCCGGCCTGAAGCGCCAGAAGGCGCGGGTTACGGGCCCGGACGATGGTCAGGACGTCCTGGAGGCTGAGCCCGGTGGAGTCGGGCACGGCCTGAGCTGTCAACGGAGCGATGGAGATCGCCCAGGCCACCGCGGCGAGCGCGGCGGCGGTTCTCAGGAGTGTCTTCACGCACATCCCCTCGTCGGATGAGGTCCGCCGTATCCTCAGGCGAATCTCACGGGAGGCGTGTGAAGGCTCGGTGAGATGAAGATGAAGGCTGCTTCACGATTCCCGGAGGGGGAATCGGGGATGGAAACAGGCCGGCCCGGTGGTACGCCCGGGCCGGCCTACGTCCCGCTCCGAGACGCCGTCAGTGGCCGGCGGCGGTCCTGGCCGTGTCGCCCGCCGCCGTGCCCCCCGGCATCGGCAGGTCGGGCATGTCCGCGTCCTTGGGCGCACGCGCCACGAGGTCGCGGTACTGCTCGGGAGTCATCCCGTGCATGTGCTCTACGAACGCGACGACCGGCCAGAGCTCCTGGTCGGAGTGCGTCTTCCCCCACGCCGGCATGCCGGTGTCCTTGATGCCGTGCTTGGTCTCCCAGAAGAATTCGGCGGGGGACATGTCCGTGCCGCGGCGGAACCAGGGTGGGCGCGGATAGAGCCCTTCGTGCAGCGGGCTCTTCTCGATGCCCGGCCCGAGGTGACAGCCGCTGCACATCGAGGCGTATGCGCCCGCGCCCTTCAGGAGCATCGCGGAGTCGGGGTTGGCGACATCGGCCGGCACCTCGACGCTACGCGCGTGATACGCGACCGATTGGTCGGCGATCCGGTGCAGCCTGCGGGCGATGAACCGAGCGTGCGGAGCGTCGGCGCCGATGTCATAGCGGCCCGAGGACACGTACCACCAGGTCCCGCCGGCCGCGAGAACGAGGACCGCCAGAATCGTGGCGCAGATCTTCACAGGGACCGCCTTTCACGAAGTCGGGCCGGCTCAGCCTGGTGCGAGCCGGAATCGGAATTCCCTATGGTTAGTGTGCACCCGCTCCGGAAGTTCCGGCGAGGAAGATGGCCGGGTTCTCCGCCCCCTCCACCTGGATGACGCCGAGCATACCCTTGCGCACCACGCGGCTGAGCGCGTGGTCGACCAGCTTGACCTCTCCGGGAACCGGAAACTCCATCTCGAAGACCCCGCAGCTGCCCGGGGGCACGGTCATCGTCTGGACGTAGCGCATCGGGTCGCTGGCCAGCGCTCCGGCGTACCACGCCTTCGTCCAGACGTTGCCGATCGGGTGGAAGCTGCTCGTCAGGTTCGGACCGCCGCAGACGAAGAAGACCCGCGCGGTCTCGCCGACCTTCACCTTCATGGGACCGCGCACGTTCGCGGTGAGCGCGTGCTTCTCGCCGTTGAGCAGCACGTAGGTCGGGTCCTCGGCGGCCATCTTCGTGTAGTCGAAATCGTGGTGCCCCTTCTGGCCCGTGGGCTGGGTCGTGTAGACCTCGTTCTGCCCGAGGTAGAACTCGTGGTCCACGTGGGGCAGGCCCTCGGGCGGCTCGACCACGATCATGCCGAACATGCCGGCGCTGATGTGCCAGTCGAGGTTCGGGACCGCGCAGTGGTAGATGAACGCGCCGGGGTACATCGCCTTGAACTCCACGGACTTCGACTGTCCCGGAGCGACCAGCGTGGCGCCGCTCCCTCCGCCGGTGCCGTACACGGCGTGGAGGTCGATGTTGTGCAGCATCGTGTTCGTGGGCGCGTTCTTCAGGGTCAGGCGGACGGTGTCGCCCTGGCGCACCCGGATCATCGGACCCGGCACCTGCCCGCCGAACGTCATGTAGCGGAACGTCACGCCCGGTTCGATCTCGGCCGTGAGCTCCTGGGTCTCGAGCACGACGTCGTGATGCACGGGCGCGCCGCGATGGATGGGCGGCGGGATCTGCGTCGGCTCCGCGGCAACGTGCTGGACGTCCGCCGCCTCGGCGGGGGTGACCTGCGCGGTCGGGAGCGCGGTCGCGGCCGGCGCCGCCAGACCGCCCATCACACCCCCGCGGCCCGGCACGAGCCCGGTGCCGCCGACGCCCACGGCGCCGCCCGCGACCGCTCCGAGTCCGATCTGCTTCAGGAACACGCGGCGAGAGGTGCCGTGCTCGATATCCGTTCTATCACTCATCGTCGTCTCCCTTCCCGCCGTGTCCGCTCCCATGGCGGGATCACAAAAGAGAATTGATCATCCACATATGATGTTTGTATACCCAAGAATAGGAAAACGAGCGGACGGTGTCTACCGCATCGAGGAGATCGATCGGATCGTCGCCGACCTCGGCTGAGGGGCCCCTGCACCGTCCCGGCGGGTCCGAGCCTCCCCCCCGTCGGCCCTCAGTGGCTCAGCGAGTATACGTACGCGGCCACGCTGCAGACCTGCGCCGGGTCGAGATCGGCGCCCCCGACCGGAGGCATCACCACCTTGAACCGCTTCGGGTGGGCCACCCCCACCTCCACGAGGCTGTCGATGGCGGCATAGGACCCGTCGATGTCGAGCCAGGCGGCGTCGGCGAGATCGGGCGCCAGAATCGTGCCGTGGGCATCGCGGCCATGGCATGAGAAGCAGGTTCCCCCGCCCCCTCGGAAGATCTTGCGGCCGGCCTCGACCAGCGTCCTCGAGACGGTTGGACACGCCCGGGCGCTGGCCCCCGCAGCCTTGCCCGTCGGCGACGACGACGGTGCGGGGGGGCCGCCCATCATGCCGCCCCTCATGCCGCCGGCGCCCGCCGCGCCGCCGCCGCCGCCGCCCATCATGCCGCGACCGCCCATCATGCCGCGACCGCCCATCGCCCCGCGACCGCCCATCGTGCCGCCTGCTCCCACCATGGTGTGATCGCCCTTCGCTCCGGCTTCGGCCCTGCTCGCGGACGGTCCGATTCGCTTCGAGCCCCGGGGACCGGTCGCCTTCGTGGGTGCCGCGCTGGGGATCGTGTCCCGGCGCGCGGTCGCATCCGTGGAGGCCGTGTCCGCCTTCGATCCCCCTCCTCCGGTCGTGTCCCGCGGAGGCGCCACCGACGCCGCGGGCGCGGATTGGACCTTCGGGGGCGCGGAATGGTGCGTGCACGCACCCAGCGCCAGAAGAGAGCCCACGCAACCCAGCGCGACCCGTCTCGCGATCGTCCTCATGATGCCTCCGGATTCGAGGCGCATGTGCCCCCCTCACAGAGCGGTGGTCCGTACACCCATGGAGAGCCGACTCCCCGTACCACGTGGCCCCCCCGCCTCGAGGGCCCCATGAAGAAGATCGCAACAGGCGTCTCGGCGTTGCCTCGCCGTCCCGCCGGCCCCCCGCAACGTCGTCCCATCCACGCATTCCGGGGACGGGTCCCGCGGCCTACCCTCGTTCCATGCGCGTTCTCCCGCCGAACCCACGAGGACCCTTCCGGGTCCGGACCCGCCGCCGCCTGGCGGCGAGCGGTGTGCTCCTCGGGCTCGTGGCGACGCTCGTGGCGACAGCCGCGGCACCCACGGACCCGATGGTCGTCGGCCGGGCGATGTACCGCGTGACCCTCAGAGCCCGGGGCGGCACGTTCGTGTCCTCCCCCGGCGTAGTACTCCAGTCGGGTGCCACCGACTGCGGGCCGGCTGCGCTGGCCACCCTGCTTCGAACACTGGGCGGGAATCCCCCGCCGACGGACTCTCTCGCGCGACTCGCGGGGACCGGTGCATGGGGCACCACCTTCGCGGGCCTGGCGCGCACGGCGCGGCTTCTGGGCGTCGCCAACGAGCTCCGCCGGCTGACTCCTGCCGCCATGGACGCCCTGCACACACCCGTAATCGCCTGGGTGGACGGAGGTCATTTCGTCAC
>CAZFIS010000156.1:0-7353 GCA_964519125.1 uncultured Gemmatimonadaceae bacterium
GAGGGCGGCCCGTACAGCTCGCTCGACGATTTCGTAAACCTCCGTCACCTTGGCACTCGGTTCCCCGATGACCGCCATCCGCGTGATGTCACTGTTGTAGTTGTCCATGCGCGCGCCGATGTCGATGACCACGGCATCGCCGATCTCCATGCGGCGGGTCCCGGTGGCGTGGTGAGGGTACGCTCCGTTCGGGCCCGAACCGATGATGGCGAAGTTCAGCGAGGTCACCCCCTGAATTTCAAACGCGTCTCGTACAGCGCGGGCGACTTCTCGCTCGGTTACGCCTGGCTCGATCACCGCGAACGCGGCACGCATCGCTTCGTCGGCCGTTCGGGCGTTGGCCCTGATGGCGGTCAGCTCGCCTGCATCCTTGCGCATGCGGAGCGCTGCCAGGACGGACGAGGCCCGCTCCGGCACGGCGTCGGGGAAGCGCTCCAGCAGCAGCATGGCGAAGTCCGCGCGCATGGTGTCATCGAGCGCGAGCCGGCCGACGTCGCCCACTCCCAGGCGCCTGAGCGCACGTTCCAGCGCCGCGGCAGGCCCTTCCGCGTCGGCGTAGGTTTCCATGTGCAGATCCGTATGTTGCTGTGCGTCCGCGGCATTCAGCTCGGGCACGAGCATCGCTTCGGACGCGGCAGTGAGAAGCAGGAAGCAGGGGCGCTCATCTGGGTGCGTGTGGAAGCCCAACAGGTAGGTCATGTTCTCGGTGGGAGCCACCGCAAGCAGGTCGATGGAGCGCTCCGCCATCGCTTCTTGCACGCGAAATCGGCGTGCCTGGTAATCGCTCGTGCTCATGCGCGCACCTTTGCCTTCAGGCCGTAGGTCTCGGCCGCGGTAGTCTCGTCGATCAACCCTGCCCTCAGGTCACTGAGGATCGCCTCTCGCGACCGCTGGCGTGGGTCGCCCCAACCGCCGCCCGTGCCGGTCACGAGGCGAACCAGGTCGCCTTCGCGCAACGCAACGCGTGTCACCTTGCCTGCTCGCGCTTTGGATGAACCATCAGGGTCTAGCACCTCGACGTAGTTGGGCGTCCCCGGGTTGCCACCCGCCACGCTCCATGCTCCGTTGACCGACCGACCGAAGGAGGAGGTGACACTCCCCTCGGAAAGCATCCGGTACTCGCGGACCAGACCGCGGCCGCCACGGTGTTTGCCCTCGCCTCCCCGCACAAGGTCGAAGCCATAGCGCTCCACCCGAACGTCGTAACGGGTCTCTGCGACTTCGGTCGAGAGGACGTAGGTCTGCCCGTTCCCCATGCAGAACAGGCCGTCCTCGCCGTCCTTGTCGATGCCGGCCCCCCAGCCGCCGGCGTTCGGTTCGACCAGGAGCGCCATCTCTCCGGTTTCGGGATTGCGTGTGCGCAGAACCTCCGAGCAGACGCTCAGGTAGTGCCCCGCGGTCAAGGATTCCGGTAGCGCCTCGGCGAGAGCCCGCCAAACCAGGTCGCTGGCCACCAAACGAGCCTCCCAATACGTTGACGTGGGCGTGGGTCTTTCCGCCGTGAAGACCGTTCGCGCCGGGCAGATGACCTCGAGGGGTTGGAACAGGCCTTCGTTGGCCGCCACGCGGGGCGCAGTAATCGCTGTGAAGACGATGCGCATGGCCGCCATGAGCGCCACCTTGGTGCAGTTGACCGTGCCGTGCCCCTCCGCGCCTGAGCCCGTGAAGTCCACGCGGAAGCGCCCAGGTTCGATGGTGACCTCGACCTGTACGGGGAGGGGGGCGACGCCGGTGCCGTCGCCCTCGATCTCGTCGCGCGCTCGATACACGCCGGGGGGAAGCGCGCTAAGAGCGTTCTGGGCACGGAGCTCGCCATCGCGAAGGATCGCGGACATAGCTTGCGCAACGCCGGCCATGCTGTGACGATTACAGAGCTCGCGGACCCGCCGGCGGCCGATGCGAAGTGCGGCCGCCTGGGCATACATGTCGCCCAGCGTGCTGTCGGGCGTGCGGACGTTCGCGGCCAGTACATCCACCAAGGCATCGACCTGTCGATCGCGCTCGAAGATCTTGATGCACGGAAGCTGGAGGCCCTCCTGGTAGATCTCCGTGGCATCGTTCGTCATGCTCCCCGGATCCTTGCCGCCGACCTCGGTCCAGTGGGCCTTGTTGACCGCGAAGGCGACGACAACGCCGTCTTGGAAGATCGGCATAACCATGGTGACGTCGCTCAGGTGGCTCCCCCCGCCTTCGTAGGGGATGTTGGTCACTACGATGTCACCGTCTGCCAGTCCAGTCGTGCCGAACTTCCTGAGGACGTCCTCGACGGCAAACGTGAGCGCACCTAGGAAGCCGGCCACGCCGTTCGCTTGGGCGATCAGCTCGGCACGGGGACTGGTGAGTGCGCATGCGTAGTCGAGCACTTCGTAGATGATGGGGCTCTTGCTGGTGCGGCCCTGGGTCAGGAACATCTCCTCGGCCACGACAACGAGATGGCTCTTGATGATCTCGAGCGTAAACGCGTCCAACGCGGAGGAGCTCTCTCTCGCCATTGCGGCTCCCAACCTACTGGCCCTCGACGTCCACGCCGTAGACTTCCGACGCCACCGCTGCGGACATGACACCGGCTCGAACATCCGCCATGACGCGCTCGCGTGGTCGTTCCCGCGGGTCGCCCCAGCCTCCCCCGGCGCCACAGACGATCCGAAGGACGTCACCCTGATCGAGACGCAGCCTGGCCGTTTTGCCTACAGGCGGCTCCTCGCGACCGTTGGCCTTCACGACCTGGGCAAAATTGCGGCTTCCCGCTCTCCCCCCGTCGACGCCCCACGCAGGATTCTTGTGGCGTCCCAGCGTGAGTGTGACGGTTCCTCCGTTCTCGTGAAGAATTCGGTATGCCCGCTCAACGCCACGCCCGCCACGGAATCGCCCCTCCCCGCCGGGTTCGTCACTGAACCGGTAGCGCTCAACGCGTAATCCGTAGGCTTGCTCTGTGATCTCGACTGGGAGGTTGAACGTCTCGCCGTTCATGCTCGAAAAGAGGCCCGTCTCGCCGTCACGATCCACCTGCGCGCCCCATCCTCCCATGTTCGGCTCGACCAAGATCGTGAACGCGTCGTTGTCCGGGTGGAACGTGGTCGTGATGGACGAACCAACGGTATTGTAGTGCCCGGCGGACAAGCGCTCCGGAACGACGGGTGCGAGCGCTTTCCAGACGAGGTCGAGCGAGTAGAGCAGGGTCTCCCAATAGGTCGAGGTCGGAGCTGGACGCTCCGCCGTGATGATCGTGGCGTCGGGACAGATGAGCTTGAGGGGCCTGAACGTCCCTTCGTTGATCTGGTTGTGCGGGTTGGAAACGGCGATCCACGCAGCCCGGAGCGCGGAGTAGGTGCCGGTGCGGCTGGAGTTGATTGGGCCAGTTACCTGAGGAGGCATGCCGGTGAAGTCGGCGATGAACTCGTCATCAGTGATCGTCACCTTGACGCTGACCGGAATCGGTTCGTCGGTAATCCCGTCGTCGTCGATGATGTCCTCAGCTGTGAACGTGCCCTTGGGGAGTTCAGCCAGCGCTGCTCGGGCACGCCTTTCGCCGTCGTCCTGAAGCCACTCCATTGCCTCCTTGACAGCTTTCAAGCCGTACTTCTCGCACATCTGCACGATTCGGCGGCCGGCAAGTCGCACGGAAGCGGCTTGCGCGTGGAAGTCGCCGATTGACATGTCGGGGGTACGTACGTTGGCTCGAATCAGGTCGACAAGTTGCTCGAGCGGGCGATCGTCCTCAAAGGCCTTGATGCAGGGGAACTGGAGGCCTTCCTGGAAGATCTCCGTCGAATCCGTGGTCCAGCTCCCAGGCGCCATGCCGCCAACTTCGGTCCAGTGCGCCTTGTTGGCGGCGAACGCCATCAGCTCGCCCCGGAAGAAGATCGGCATGACCATGCAGACGTCCGACAGATGGGTTCCGCCACCGCCGTAGGGGTCGTTGGTCATTACGATGTCGCCGGGGTTGAGACCCTCCACGCCGAACTTGTCCAGGACCGACTGCACGGAGTACGTCAGCACCCCGATGAACCCAGCGACGCCGTTGCCTTGTGTGAGGAGGTTGGCTCGCGCATCGGTGAGGCCCGTAGCGTAGTCGAGGACCTCATAGATGATTGGGCTCATGCTCGTGCGCGCCATGGCGACGAACATCTCCTGCCCGATCGCCACCAGACCGTCCTTGATGACCTCAGCGGTGAATGGATCGAGTGCGTGCGATTTCGCCGTCCTCATCTCACACTCCCGTCGCGATGACGATGTTGCCAAGCTCGTCGAGCATGGCGCTCATGCCGGGAGGCACGACCGTGGACGCCGAGGCCTCCTCGATAATGCACGGCCCCTCTAGCGTCTTGTTCGCCGGAAGCTCGTCGCGCTCGTAGATGGCCGTGTCGTGCCAACGTCCTTCGAAGTACACTTCGCGGTGCCCCTTCGGTTCGGTGTGCCCAACAGGTGAGGGGGCGTAGCGCGAGAGGTCGACGGGATCCTGCCTCACGATTCCGGAGAGGTGGAAGTTCACGAACTGCGTTGGAGAGTCGAGGTGGAAGGTGTATGTCTGTTCGTGCAGGGCGTGGAAAGCAGCTGCCAGTGCCTCGCTGTCGAGGCGCTCGGCCGGCACCTTGACGGTGTGCTCCTGCCCAAGGTAACGCATGTCGGTGTAGCGTTGGAAGACGATTCGATCGCGGGGGTACCCAGCCTCGACCAAGAAGCTCGTGGCCTCCGCCATCATGTCGTTGAAGATGGCCTCCACCTCGGCGAGCGAATCGGAGTCGTTCAGCAGAATGCGGGTTCGGATGAAGTCCTGCATGGGCTCCGTCATCAGCATGCCCAAAGCGCTGAACGTGCCCGGCGTCACCGGCACAATGACCTTCGAAATTTGCAGTTCCCGGGCCAGCGATACGGCGTGCATGGAGCCGCCCCCACCGAACGCCACCAACGCGAAGTCACGGGGGTCGTACCCCCGCCGTACCGAGACCAACTTGATGGCGTTCACCATGTTCGCGTCGGCCAGCCGCACCGCACCAAGGGCGGCCTCCTCGACGTCGACGCCGAAGTGGCGCGCGAGGGGCTCATACGCAGCCCTCGACTTCTGCCGATCGACTCGCATCTCGCCACCGAGAAAGTATTCGGCGTCGATGCGATTGAGGACCAGATTGGCATCCGTGATCGTGGGGGCCTCCCCGCCCTGGCCGTAGCAGGCCGGCCCGGGTACGGCGCCAGCGCTGTGGGGACCGATCTTCAGCGTTCCGGCTTCGTCGATCCACGCGATCGAACCGCCGCCGGCGCCGATCTCGACGATGTCGACGACTGGTACCTTGATGGGGTAGCCGGCATTGAACGCGTCCTGTTCGATGCGGTACTCGGTCGTGAACTTCACGGCGCCGTTGTCGATAAGCGAGGTCTTTGCCGTGGTGCCGCCGACATCGATCGTGATCAGGTTCTTTAGTCCGAGCGCGTCGCCTATTGCCTTCGCCCCGATGACTCCGCCCACTGGGCCCGATTCCACCATGTGGACCGGCTGCGCCTGCGCCAGCGCGAACGTGTTGGTGCCGCCATTCGACTTCATCACGTGGAGCGAACATCCGATGGCCTCGGATCGGAGCGAGGACTCGAGGTCATTGACATAGCGGGCGACTACTGGCTGTACGTAGGCGTTGAGCGCCACCGTACTCGAGCGCTCGTACTCGCGCCACTCCTTCGTGATGTCGCTGGAGACGCTTACCCAGACGTCAGGCAGTCGCTCCCGAAGGATCTCGGCGCACCGGAGCTCGTGCGACGGGTTGACATAGCTGTGTAGGAAGCAGACGGCCACGGCGTCCAACCGTGCTGCCTGGATGCGATCGGCGACCTCAAGGACATCCGCCTCGTCGAGCTCCGTCACCGTGGCGCCGTGGTGGTCGAGGCGCTCGGTCACTTCGAACCGATGCTCCCTCGGCACGAACACGGGCTGCTTCTTGAACCGAAGATTGTAGATGTCGGGGCGGTTGGCGCGACCGATAGCCAACACGTCCCGGAATCCTCTGGTTGTGATGAGCGCCGTGCGCGCTCCCTTGCGCTCGGTAAGCGCATTGATGACGACGGTCGTTCCGTGCACGAAGTGCTTCACCGCGCGGGCGTCTACCGCCGATTTCTTGAGCGTGGCGATGATGCCTTCGCCGAAGTTCGGGGGTGTGGAGGACGACTTTGTCGTTCCGATTTCACCCGTTGCTTCGTCGAGATACACGAGGTCAGTGAAGGTTCCGCCGATGTCCGTGGCTAGTCTCACGTGTGTCCTCCTGTCGCTCCGAGGCCCTGTCACGCCACTACGTCAAGTAGGGCGGTGTGTTGACGAAGACGAGCTGAGCGGGCTCGTCGGTCGGATTCGAGACTTTGTGGGTGCGATTGGACCGGAAGTGCATCGAGTCGCCAGGCGCTAGAACATGCTGGTCACCGTCGATGGTAAAGGCCACCCTTCCCTCCAGGAGGATGCAAAACTCCTCGCCGACGTGGTTGAACACTTCACTATCGAAGTGTGGCGGGTAGGTGACCAGTAGGGGCTCAAGGCATCGTCCGTCGAAGTCGCCGCCCAGTCGCGCGTAGACCACATGATGGTCTTGGAGCCTAAACGGGTGTCTTTCGTAGCTGCGCACGACAGGGCCTTCAAGGTGCGGTGGGGGGAAGAAATAGGACGGGCTCACGCCCAACGCCTGAGCGATGCTTGCCAACGAGATTACCGTTGGAAACGCCCTTCCCCGTTCGACCTGAGAGAGAAACGACGCGGACAGCCCGGCGGTCTCACCGAGTTGTTGAAGGGTCATGCCCTTGGCTTTGCGCAAGGAGTTGACCTTACTGCCGACCACGAACGACCTCCCAATCCGCGAGCAATAACCACCCCCTGCGCCCCCAGTGCCTGGAAGCGGTGGAACGCGCCGAAGGTCCGGTCGCCACTTGTTTGGTGAATTCACTATAGCGAATTCATATGCGACGCGTCAACCTACACTCTGCGGTCAACTTGCGTTACGAGTTGGGCAGGACGGGTCAAGCGCGCGCAGCCACAGCGCTACCGCATTTTCGAGATACTCACATTTGGAGCGCGCACGACGTGCGTGTCAGCGTCACGGGTAACTCATGCGGTCTGTAGCAAGTGCACTATTGCGGCGGCCGCTGCCGGTGATCGCCCCAAAACTTGAGGGGGGGCCGCTGCCCCCCTAGAGCTTTGCCAGAGCACCTACTAGCCAGAGCGTTCGGAACCTCTACTCTGCGATGCAAGCCGAGCATAGGTGCACATCAGCAAGCCGGTGCGCGAGCGCCGGAGCACCACGGTGACGCCATGTTCGTGCAGTAGCCGCGTGACGGCCTTGAGATCCGGCGGCCGGTAGTACGGCGGATCGAGGGCAACGA
>CAZFIS010000157.1:0-7341 GCA_964519125.1 uncultured Gemmatimonadaceae bacterium
CGTATCGACGGCATAGACGCGGTCGACATTCGTCGGATCCGCAAACAGCTCGGCGTAATAGTTGCCCGAGGTCGACTCGTCGCTCATCCGGTGCCAACTCACGCCGTTGTCCTGGGAGCGGTAGAAGCCGCCGCCCGGATCTCCGCCGGCCTCGACGATCGCGTAGACGACGTCGTGGTTGACCGGCGAGATCGCCAGTCCGATGCGGCCGAGCGGTCCCCCCGGGAGCCCGCTCTGGACTTTCGTCCAGGTCTTGCCGCCGTCCGTCGTGCGCTGGAGGCTCGACTCCGGCCCCCCGGCGATGTAGCCCCACTGCTTCCGGGCGCGCTGCCAGAGCGAGACGATGAGCACGTCGGGATTCGTGGGATCCATGACGGCGTCGCCAGCGCCGGCCCACTTGCCACCGCTCAACACCTGGGTCCACGTCGTGCCGCCGTCCGTCGTCTTGTAGAGGCCACGGTCGCCGCCGGCCCCGAAGACCGGACCCTGTGCGGCCACGTAGACGACGTCCGAGTTGCGCGGGTCGATGAGGATCTTCCCGATGTGCTCCGAGCCTTTGAGGCCCATGTTCTGCCACGAGCGGCCGCCGTCGATGGATTTGTAGACGCCGTCTCCGTAGGCCACTGCGCGCTGGGCGTTGTTCTCTCCCGTGCCGACCCAGACGACGTTCGAGTTCTTCGGGTCGATGACCACGGTGCCGATCGAATACGAGCCTTCGTGGTCGAAGATCGGCTCGAAGGTCGTGCCCGCGTTCGTGGTCTTCCACAGGCCGCCGGCCGCCGTGGCGACGTACCACGTGCTCGGATGCTTCGGGTCGACCGCGAGATCGACGATGCGTCCCGATACGACCGCGGGACCGATGGAGCGGAGGTGCAGGCCGCGCACCGCCGCCGCGAGAGGGCTGGACACGGAGTCCGTGGGAGCGGCGCTTGCCCCGTGGCCGCGGCGCTGGGCCTGTGCCGGGTTGAAGGGGGCGGAGGCCGCCAGGAGTGTCGTCGCGGCCGCCAGGATCGAGAGAAGCAGAGTTCGTTTGGACATGAGCGATTCCCACCTCGGTCGTGGGTTGAGAGGCCAGGAAGCAGTGGGCCCGGAGACGATGAGGCGTCGCCGGTCCGGAGGCACGGTACGGAGGCGAGGGAAGGGTCGCAAGGCGAGGCGTGGCAGGCCGGTTCGCGAGAACGGGCAGCGCACACTATGCTTTCGGGATGCTCCTCGGGGCCCGGGCGTCCGGGCAGCGGAGCGCAAGGCGTCAAGGAGGTTCTCATGAAGCACCCCAGCATGGTTTTCAACGCTCTCGCGTCCGTCGTGCTCGCACTGACCGCGTGCACGGCGGCCCCGTCCGGTCCGTCCGGACGGATCGAGTATCCACAGGCCCGACGCGACAGCATCGTGGACCACTACTTCGGCACCGACGTTCCGGCTCCGTACCAATGGATGGAGAACCTGGACGACCCGGCGGTGACGAAGTGGGTGGAGGCGGAGAACAAGGTCACGTACGCGTACCTTGCGCAGGTCCCGGTCCGTGAGTGGATCCGCCAGCGCCTGACCACGCTGTGGAACTACGCGAAGGAGAGCACGCCCCGGCAGGTTGCCGGAGGGAAGATCTTCTTCAGCAAGAACACCGGACTGCAGAACCAGTCGGTCCTGTACGTGCGGGACTCCGCCGCCGCCGCCCCGCGTGAGCTCCTCGACCCGAACACGCTGTCGCCCAACGGCTCGATCGCGCTTCTCGGTGCCCAGCCTTCGCCCGACGGGAAGTACCTGGCGTACTCGCTCTCCCAGGGCGGCTCGGACTGGATGACGATCCACGTGCGGGACGTAACGACGGGCAAGGATCTTCCGGACTCCATCCAGTGGGTCAAGTTCTCCGGGCCCTCGTGGACGCTGGACGACGGAGGCTTCTTCTACTCGCGCTATCCCGCGCCGCCCCAGGGCCGCGCGATCAGCCAGCAGGTGGTGGATCAGAAGCTCTACTACCACCGGCTCGGCACCCCGCAGAGCTCGGATGCCTTGATCTACTCCAGGCCCGATCTCCCGAACTGGATCATCGGCGGCGACGTGAGCGAGGACGGGCGCTACCTCTTCGTCTCGCTCGTCAACGGCACCGCGCCCGAGAACGAGCTCTTCTACGCCGACCTGGGCAATCCACGGAAGCCGAACGTCGTGGCGCGGCTGAAGCCGCTGTACACGAAGAACGACGCCCAATACAACCCGGTCGGGCACGAGGGGAGCCTGCTGTTCCTCCACACGACGCTCGACGCGCCGAGGGGCCGCATCGTGGCGACCCGCTTCACCGACCCCGATCCTGCGCACTGGCGCGTGGTCGTGCCGGAGGGTGAAGGCGTGATCCAGGGCGCCTCGATGGCGGACCGCAGAATCCTCGTCGACTATCTGGTGGTGGCGAAGAGCCAGCTCTCGCTCTTCGCCACGGACGGCAAGGCGCTCGGCCAGATCGACCTTCCGACCCTCGGATCGGTGGCGGGCGTCTCGGACCGGAACGACTCTCCGACCGTCTACTACGGGTTCACGTCGTTCCTCTATCCGACGTCGGTGTACGCCTACGACGTCCCGACGGGCAAGACGACCACGTTCTTCCAGCCGAAGGTGGACTTCAACCCCGCGCAGTACGAGACCAAGCAGGTCTTCTACCGGTCGAAGGACGGCGTCGGGGTGCCGATGTTCATCGTGGCGAAGAAGGGCGTGAAGCTGGACGGCACGAATCCGACCATGCTGTACGGCTACGGCGGCTTCGACATCACGGTGACGCCGAGCTTCAGCCCGACCCTGCCCATGTGGCTCGAGTTGGGCGGCGTCTACGCGGTGGCCAACCTGAGGGGCGGCGGCACGTACGGCGAAGCCTGGCATCAGGCCGGCATGCTCGGCCGCAAGCAGAATGTCTTCGACGACTTCGCCTGGGCCGCCAAGTACCTGGTCGACCAGAAGTACACGACCTCCGCACGACTCGGGATCCAGGGCTACTCGAACGGCGGGCTCCTGGTGGGCGCCTCCATCACCCAGCGACCCGAACTGTTCGGAGCCGCGTACGCGGGGGCGGGCGTGATGGACATGCTCCGCTACCAGAAGTTCTCCGGGGGCGACTTGTGGGCACCCGAGTATGGAGCGTCGGACGATTCCACGGCGTTCCAGTGGCTACATGCCTACTCGCCGCTCGCGAACATCAAGAAGGGCACGTGTTATCCGCCGACGATCATCACCACGGCCGACCACGACGACAGGGTGGTACCGAGTCATTCGTACAAGTTCGCGGCGAAGCTTCAGCACGATCAGGGATGTCCGAACCCGGTGCTGATCCGCGTCGAAACGCAGACCAGCCACGGCTACATGCCGACAGACAAGAGGATCGCGCAGACGACGGACGTGTGGGCGTTCGAGGCCTACAACCTCGGGATCAAGAAGGTGCCGAGCGAAGTGCCGGGAGGGCATTAGAAGGTCGTTGAAGAACGGGAACGGACCGCAACGGCGGGCCGGGCGCCGCCTCCGCGGGAGGCACGCCCGGGCTTGTGGCGCAACGCCGCCGGCGGGCATCTTTACAGTGGAGCATCCGTTCGACGGGACGGGTGAACTGTCACGTGCCGGCTCCTTCGCTGGTCGGGTCACCCCCGTTGGGGTCCCTTCCCATGCCAGCGCAGCCAGCGAGCACGCGCGCTCGTCAGCCTCGGCGGCCTTCTCGTGGATTCCGTCTCACCCAACCCCCGCGGTGGTCGGGGCGCCGACCCAGCGTCGACGCCCCTCGTGAGCGTTGTGATGGTGTGCCGGGATGGGCTCCCCTACCTCTCCGAGGCGCTCCTGAGCCTGCAAGCGCAGACGTTCCCGGCTTGGGAGCTCGTCTTCTGGGACAACGGCTCACGGGACGGGAGCGCCGAGGCGGCGCGCGGCCTCGGTCCACGCTTGCGCGTTCTGGGCGGGCCGGAGTCGATCTCGCTGGGAGCTGCGCGGCGTAGGGCGGTCGAGGAGAGCCGCGGGCGTTATCTCGCCTTCCTCGACACCGACGACCTCTGGCGACCTGACAAGCTCGAGCGCCAGGTACGGCGCATGGAGCGGGGCGACGTGGGAATGTGCTACGCCGACTGCGAGGTCATCACGGCGGACGGGACGGTGCTCGGCCGCTACTCCCGGCGGTGCCGGCCGCTCGAGGGGGACGTCCGCCTCCCGCTTCTGGCCGAGAACGTCATCGCGACCTGCACGGTCATGCTCTCCCGCGATGTCTGTCTCGCGGCGGGTGGGCCCGACATCCGCCTGAACGCGGCTGTGGACTACGATCTCTGGCTCCGCGTCGCGCAGGTGTCCCGCATTGCCTACGACGCGGAGCCGCTGGCCCGCTACCGGGTGCATCGCGCGAACCTCACGGGGGACTACCAGGCCTCGTACGCGGAGAACCGTCGTATCTACGAGGATCTCATCGCTCGAGGCCCGGACGGGAACGGGGCGTCGGCAGAGCGCGCGCTCGCCCGGCGGGCGCTGGCGTCGCTGCTCTGGAAGTGGGCCGGCCGAGAGCTGATCGGGCCGCACGCACCCGGCACGGCCGCGCTCCGATCCAGGGAGGCCTGGACGCTCGCCGGGGGACCCGGCCGTGCCCTTGCCGATCTCTCTTCCTGCGCGGTCCGGACCCTCAGGGGGCTCGGCCTGCGCATCGCCATGAACCGGGAGCGATGAGCGCCATGAAGCCTCGTTTGTCCTACACCTTCAGGTGAATGCAACGCCTCGACCGCCACGGGTGGGCGGAAGGCTTCACGCTCCGGTCGTACGGGTGCGACATCGGCATCCGTGTGGACCGTCCGGGAATGTTGGATCGCGTGCGCGAGCTGCTCCCTCCAGGATGGGAACGCTCGCGAGCGACGAAGGTGCGACGCCTCTACTCGCTCGTCATCGGCGGGGAGGGAGGACGTACCGGCGCACGCCGCCCCCACATCGTGCACATGAACGCTCGCCGGCTCATGCGGTCACGGGTGCTGGACCGGGTGCTCGAGGTGCTGGAGTCGGACCTCCAGCTCTACGTCGCGGAGCGCGCCCGCCGGCGCGTGTTCGTTCACGCGGGAGTGGTCGCCTGGAACGGGAGCGCCATCGTGATCCCCGGTCCGACGCACTCGGGCAAGACTACGCTGGTGGCCGAGCTCCTGCGCGCGGGCGCCACGTACTATTCGGACGAGTACGCCGTCCTCGACGCCAAAGGCAGGGTGCACCCGTACCCGAGGCCGCTTTCCCTGCGGCGGCATGCTTCCGATCCGAAGCCCGAGCGGGTGAAGGCGGCGGCGCTGGGCGCACCTATCGGCGACGGACCCCTGCCGGTGCGCCTCATCGCGCTCACCGCGTTCAGGGACGGAGCCCGATGGCGGCCGCGCAGGCTCACGCCCGGTCAGGCTACCCTGGCGCTGCTGGAGAACACCGTGCCGGCGAGGCGCCGTCCCAAGACGAGCCTGACGGCACTCCACGCGGCCGTCCAGGACGCGGAAGTGGTCAAGGGGGCACGTGGCGACGCCCGAGCGATGGCGGAGAAGCTGCTGGAGCGCGTAGGTTGAGTAGTCTCGAGCCGAGCAGACGAGCGAATCGGATCCTCCCTCAGGAGCGAAAGTCATGAAGCCGGACACACATGCAACGAGACCAGCGGGAGCCGGAGGGGGGCCGATGCCGAGAGCCCGCAGCGACGGACTGCTCGTGGAGGAGATGGACTCCGAGACGCTCGTCTACGATCTCGAGAGCAACAAGGCACACTGCCTGAACCGGAGCGCCGCCGAAGTGTGGCGCTCTGCCGACGGCGCCACCCCCATTCCCGAGATCGCCGGACGCCTCCGTGACCTCGGTCTGCCCGCCGACGAGGCGGTGGTGTGGATGGCGCTCGGGCGCCTGAGGAAGGCGAATCTCCTCGACGACCCGGGGGAGATCCCGGAGGAGGCGCGTGGCATCTCCAGGAGGGAGGTGATGCTCAAGTTGGGGCGCGCGGCCGGCGTCGTGGTGCTCCTTCCGGCCGTCGCGACGATCCTGACGCCCGTCCCGGCGCAGGCGGCATCGTGCATCACCTTGGCACAATGCGAGGCGTCGACCCCTCCCAACTGCACCGGACTTCCGATCTGTGGAAACCGAACGGAGTGCTGCCAGACCCAGGGCGTCAAGAAGTGCCATAGACGCAAGTGCTGAAGCTCCCTACGGGTCATGCCTCGTCCCCCCGCTCCCGGATCGCTGATCGCCCGCGTTCTCTCGGGCAGTTGGCGCGTCGATCCGCCGCCGCTCCACCTGGACGAGGCCGAGGTCTCTGAATCGGTGCCTGTGCTGATGGCCACGGGGTGTGCCGGACTCGCGTGGTGGCGTCTCCGGTGCGCCGATGCCGGCACCGGAGAAGGTGGGCGCACCCTGCACGATGCGTTCCGCATCCAGACGCTCGACGCGCGTCTTCACGAGGGCAGGCTCGCACGGGTGGCCGCGCTGCTCGCGGAGCGGAGGATCGACTACGTCCTCGCGAAGGGATGGGCGGTCGCGCGCCTCTACGCCCGTCCGGGACTCCGCCCGTACGGCGACCTCGACGTCTTCGTCGCGCCCCGACATCACGAGCAGGCTCGGGTCCTCCTCGCAGAGCACGATGCGGACACGGCGCGGGTCGACCTGCATAAGGGTGTGCCGTTGCTGGAAACGCCATGGGAGCACGTCCGGGAGCGGGTGGAGCAGACGGAGGTGGAGGGTGTGCCGGTAAGGATCCTCGGCCCCGAGGACCACCTCGCGCTGCTCGGCGTGCATCTCTTCTTCCACGGAGCGTGGCGGCCGATCTGGCTCTCGGACGTCGCGGCGTTCGTCGAAGCCCTGCCGGACGGATTCGACTGGACGCGACTAGGGACGCTGTCCAGGCGGACCCGTGAGCTCTGCTGGGCCACAGTGCTGCTCGCGGGACGGCTGCTGGATGCAGATCTCGACCGAACGCCCTGGGCAGCACCGGAAGAGCCCCTTCCCGCCTGGCTTCCCGCGGCCGTCCTGGGCGCGTGGGGCAGGGGAGGCCACTACAGCGTCACCACGCGCATGGGGCTGACCGAGCCCACACCGCGTGCGCTCCTCCGCGCCGTACGCGTTCGGTGGCCGAATCCGGTGGAGGTGACGTACCGGTGGCGTCTACGCCTCAACCGCTTCCCCCGGCTCCCCTTCCAGATGCTCGACGTGGCGTCGCGCATGGAACGGCTCTGGACCGGGCGCGCCCGCGCCTGAAGCCGACGGGTTTCCTTTCCCCTCCGTCTCCGTCAGCTTGAGTGCCGCACGCCGGGGTGGCGAAACGGTAAACGCAGGGGACTTAAAATCCTCTGGCCTTAACGGCCTTCTGGGTTCGAATCCCAGCCCCGGCAT
>CAZFIS010000158.1:0-7312 GCA_964519125.1 uncultured Gemmatimonadaceae bacterium
CACGCTCGGCCATGGCGACTCCGGCCAAGCGAGTCTTCCGGCCCCCACCCTCACCCCCCCGGCCGGCACGTCCGGCGGCCTCGCCCACGTATCGCCCGCGACGACCGAAGTCCACGCCGCTCTACCCCGTCGTCCAGCACGATCTCGAGACTTTCCTTGTCCGGGCGGCCGAAGCCGATCCCCTTGGCAACGGCGTCCCGTGGTGGATCGAGAAGGACTTCCGCGCCTACCTGCGCTGCGGCATCCTCGCGCACGGGTTCGCCCGGGCTCGCTGCGAGGACTGCGGCCACGAGCGGACGCCCTCGACATGCTTTCCTGGCAGGGATCCGGTGGGTTCAGCATCGACGCGTCCGTGCGCATCGAGGGTGAGGACCGCGCCGGCCTCGAGCGCCTCCTGCGCGGGCACGGACGCGAAGCGTTGGTCGTGCCCGCCCGCCCTTCGCGCTCGAGCGTCTTCATGCCCTCGCCGGCGTCGCCTCCCTCGCCTCTCCCGACGCGCGCCTTCTGTATCGGTTTCCCAAGCCCACCCCCGACGGACGCACCGAACTCGTCCTGTCTCCCCTCCAGCTCCTCGAGCGCCTCGTCGCCTTCGTGCCGCCGCCCCGCATGCACCGCCACCGTTACCACGGCGAACGCCGGCGTCCTCGCGCCGCCAGCCCGGCGCGGATCCGCTGGGCCCTGCTCCTCGCCCGGATCTATGAGGTCCTGCCGCTCCTCTGCCCGGCCTGCGGTGGGTCCATGAAGATCCTCGCCTTTCTCACCGATCCGCCCGTCCTCTCCGCCATTCTTCTGCACCTCGACCTTCCCAACAAACCCCACCCATCGCACCTGCTCGCGGCCCACCCCAGCGGGATTTCCTGCTCGATCAGACGCCGAGCTTTGACCCCGCCGACCCCGACCCCGCGCCCGACTCCCAGTTCGACCAGTCCCTGCCCGACGACTTCGACGACTGAGGACTCGATCCGCTCCACTGGACTCCTCATTCTGGCCTCCGCTCCCCCCGCCCATTCTCCCATCGGCTCGACCGCTACGCCTATCCTCGCCCGCTCGCCTCGGCGGCCATCGCGGTGCGCACGCGGCTCGAGGACCGGTTCCTGGACGAGAAGCTGGAGGGCTACGGAGCGTTCGCGGCCCGGACGCGCTGGAAGATCGTGCCGGGCGTCTGGTGAGGGTACGGGCGGCACGTCGCCATTGCGGCCGCCCGGAAACGCCGCATCCTTACGTCCGACCGCCGTCGCGCGGCCGCGCGCGACCGACCCTTCCTCCCCACCTGCCCCCACCATGAATCCCGACAGCTGGATCATCGACGGGCTCTGGCTCGTCCTCACCGTCTACTGGGCGCTTTCCGCGCTGCGCCAGAAACGCAACGTCGGGCGAAGGGCGTGGGGGCGCGAGTTTGCGGCTCGTGCGGCCGTCGTCGTGGTCATCATCGCCGCGGCGCGCGTTCAGGCCGTGCGGCGCGCGGTGCTCGCGCTCCAGGCCTACCTCTCCCACGAGGCGCTCGCCGGCGTCGCCGGCGTCGGCCTGTGCGCGCTGGGCGTCGGGCTCGCCCTCTGGGCGCGCGTCCACATCGGCCGGAACTGGGGCATGCCCATGTCCCGCAAAGAGCGACCCGAGCTCGTCACCTCGGGCCCGTACATGCTGGTGCGTCACCCGATCTACGCGGGCATCCTCCTCGCCATGCTCGGCTCGGCCCTCGGCGAGACCGTCTTCTGGGGACTCCCCCTCGTCGTGGGCACCCTCTACTTCGTCTACAGCGCGCGGCGCGAGGAGCGGGTCATGGTCGAGCAGTTCCCGGAGCAGTATCCGGCGTACCGGCGGCGCACGAAGATGCTCCTGCCGTTCGTGTTCTGATGTGAGGCTCGGGTCGGCCGGCGCGAGCCGATGCCCGGCTCAGCGCAAGGAAGAGGAAGCACGCGTAACCCGCCGCCAGCAGCCCGTACAGCACGATGTTCGACCAACCCATCGTGTTCACCTCGCTGCTACCCTGCGCCCTCGCGGACGCGAGGAGACCCACGCCGTAAGAAGCCAGCAATCCCGGGGACGATGACTTTTTGCCACCCAAGCCGAGGCCGTGGCCCGGATGCTCTACTGCGGCGCCTTCCCCGCGAGCTTCGCCCGCACTTCCCTCCCCCAGTTCACCACTTCTACCAGCTTGTCAGGCGTCGCCGCACCGGCGTTCGTCTGGCCGGCTCTCTGCAGGAACACGAACCGCTGGTCGTCCGGCGTCACGTCGTACGATCGGGAAGCATCGCCGTAGTAGAACCGACTGGCGTCGAAGAGCACGGTCTGCGTGCTGAGGGTGAATGCCGCGGCAGGAACCACGCTGGCGGACACGAGGGCCCCCTTTCCGTTCCGGTAGAACAGCTCCTTGCCGTCGTGCGACCAGCGCGGCTCGGTGCCGCCGGACTGCGAGACCTGCACGCGCCGCGCGTTCACGTCCGGGAACGGGCGCACGTACACCTCGAACCGCCCGGTCTCGTTGGACGCGTACGCGAGCCAGCGCCCGTCCGGCGACAGCGCCGGGAAGATCTCGGCGAACTTGGGGTCCGCCATCAGCGGCGTGGTCGCGGTGTCGCCGCGGTGCGCCAGCACGATGTCGCGCTGCGGCCCGTTGATGTCGTACTGCAGGATGAAGCGCGTGGTGTCCGGGGTCGGGACGACCTTGATGATGCTGCGGTGCCGCGGAGGCAGGAGCGTGTCCGCGCCTCCGGTGCCGTCCGCGCGCCGTCGGACGACCCAGCTCACCGGGTCGTTGTCGCCCTTGTCCTCGGCGTAGATGATCGAGCGCCCGTCCGCCGTCCACCGAGGGCTCGAGCCGTCTCCCGCGAACGTGAGCGGCATCAGCGCGTAGGGCACCGCGTCGAGTTGCTTGACGAAGACGTCGCCGTTGCCGGATCCCGGAACACGCTCCACGCTCAGCGCGAGGTGGCGGCCATCCGGCGACAACGTGAGGCCGCCGCTGCACGTGCAGTTCTGGGAGATGGGGAGCGTCCACCCGGTATCGACGGGAGTGGACACGCCCTTGCGTGTGACCCAGACCGGCTGGAATCGCGTGGACTTCGCGGCGCTACCGCCCACGACATAGATGAGTGTGCCGTTGGCGGAAACGGCAGCGTCCACCGTGCAGCAGTTCCCGACGCGTACCCCGTCGAGCATCGGCGCCGGGGGCCGCGTGAACCGAGCCTTGCGCACGTCGAACGGGGCAGCGAGCACACCCCCATCCTTGCGCACGAACGCTACGATGCCTCCGGGCAGTGCCCAGCCGGTGAGGACGTCGGGCACGAGGATGGTCGACTCGAGCGTCTTCAGATCGAAGACCCGGAGATCGCTTTTGACGCACGTGGGGGTGCACGCGACGATCAGCGCGCTCTTTCCACCCGGCAGGCCGGCCACGCTGACGATGCCGCGTGAGGCTGTGTCCGTGGCCAGATTCGGGTCCTTCCAGATCTGACGGACCGCACCGCCGTCCTGTGCCACGGCACGCAGGCCATAGCGCGCGTCCACGTACAGAATCGTGCCGTCGTCCAGCCACGCGAGGGAGCTGACGCCCCCCGTACTGGCTGAATCGGCGAGAACGACCGACGCCCCGCCGCCCCGGGGCACCTTCTTCACCTTTCCGTCGCGCGTGACGAAGGCGATCCAGGCGCCGTCGGGCGAGAACCTCGGCGCGCCGGCGGCATCGTCGGTGCCGGTGAGCGCGGTGGCCTCGAGTTGAGCGCGCTGCTTCGCCATGAGATGGCTGCCCGTGGCGGTGCTGTCCACGAACACCACCGTGCCGCCGTCCGGCGAGATCGCGACCCCAGTGCCGATGGATGCCGGCCGGACCTGTGCCGTGTCCCAGAGCATCGTCCGGTATCGGCTGACGACCGGCTGCGCGACGGGCCGCATCCAGCCCCAGAGCGCCAACGCCATCGCCGCCGCGGCGAGCACCGACACGCCGATGAACGGCCTGGTGAAGACACCGGCCCTGGCCGGTGCTCTCCCCGCCGCTTCGGCGCCCAGGGTCGCGGTCGTGAATCCGGGATTGTCCAGAGCCTCGCTGAAGGCCCTCGCGCTGTCGAATCGGTCGGCGGGCAGCTTTTCGAGCGCCTTCTCGAGGGCCGCCACCACGTTCGGGGGCACGTTCTTGCGGAACTCGCTCACCCGCCGCGCCTGCTCGGTGATGATCCGCATGATGACCTGCTGGGCCGCTCCACCCAGGTGCGGCGGCTGGCCGGCGAGCATCTCGTACAGCACGCTCGCCAGCGAGTACACGTCGCTCCGCGCGCTGATGTCCTTCTCCGCCGTCGCCTGCTCGGGGCTCATGTAGTGCGGCGTGCCGAGCGAGAGCCCCGTCTCCGTCATCCGCCCGCCCGCCGCCGCGCTCACCGCGAGGGCGATCCCGAAGTCCGCGACCATCGCGTGTCCGCCGTGCAGCAGGATGTTCTCCGGCTTCACGTCCCGGTGCACGACCCCGTTCTCGTGCGCGTACTGGAGCGCGTCCAGCACTTCCTGCGCGATGCGCAACGCTTCGTCCACGCCGAGCTGCGTCTCGCGGTTGAGCCTTTCGCGCAGCGTCTCGCCGTCGATGAACGGCATGACGTAGTACAGGAAGCCGTCGGCAACGCCCGAATCGAACAGCGGCAGGATGTGCGGGTGCTGGAGCGCCGCCGTCGTCTTGATCTCCTGCACGAAGCGCTCCCCGCCGAGCACGGCGGAGAGCTCCGGCTTGAGGAGCTTGAGCGCGACCTTGCGGTCGTGCTTCAGGTCCTCGCACAGGTACACCGACGCCATTCCACCTTCCCCAAGGTGTCGCTCGATGCGGTAGCGGCCGGCCAGGGCGCTATTCAGGCGGTCGGTCTGTTCGGTCATGCCGGTCTCGGGCAGGGGAGGCTGACGACTGACGGCAATGGTCTCATAGTAGGACTTGGCCGCTCGTGCGGCCAGCACGGAACGGCGGATACGCAAGTAGATCGCGATGCTCAGTGCCACCAGCGCCGCTCGGCTCGAACCTGTGATCTCATGCTCCGGAGGGCTCTTCCCTGCACCGACCGGCACCGATATGCGCCGATCTGCAACGGTTCACGCCGAGGTGCGCCGAGCCGGCGGGGATCTGCGCCGGTTCGGTGTGTTACCGGGTTTGTTACCGGAGGGCCGCTCGGCAAGCGGAAGCCGACACTGACCAGGTGGGAGGGCTCATCTGTCTCCACTCACGTCCCGCCGGCGGCGGATCGCGCCAGCCACTCGCACCCTCGGCTTAGGTGAAGGAGAGGGCAAGGATGAGGTCATCGTGTTCAAATGCTGAAGACATGAAGTCGACCTCAGTGCCCCGGATGCCCATGCTCTGGGCGCGATCAGCCCATTGCCTGGTCACCTGACCGACCTGGAGAGCCGTATGGCGGGCTTCCTCTTCACTGAGGTGGAAGTACTTGGCCACCTCCAATGCGAGCGGCAACGAAGCGCTCGTGTCATTGGGGTCCTCTCCTACGGCAGTGGAGAGAAATCGGGGTTTCACCTCGACCGGGACCGGGTTCACATCATACGCTGGTGAAAGGCTCCAACCCCCGCGGCCGGCATAGAGGAATCCGTGATTCCTCAGGTGGTCGTCCGTGTTGGATATCAAGATGTTGAATACCATCCGTCTCCACAGCTCTGCCAGATCATGCCTGGTCTGTGCGCCGAACCTGCGGATGGCTTCGGCGATCTCCAGATAGCTCCGGGATTCCTGATCGACCCCGTCCAACATACTCATCGCCGAGAGGAAGGGATTTCGCCTCTCCCCATCTCGGTCAAACCGATTGAGAAGGATGATGTCCTGCCCCTCCACGGACCTGAGGGCTGACTTCGCCACCCGGATTCCCGCCTCCTCGGCCATGGTAAGCGCGAGGTGTTCCCAGGCTCCGACGGAGTACAGATCATCCCTCTTGGGAAACTTCGCGATGGAGAGATGCCCCTTGTCATCCCTCACAGAGGCCTTCGGACGAGCTCCTCCCAACGATGAGCCCGGTGCCAGGAGGAGTCGGAGGTCTTCCTCGTTGTCAGGGTCATCCAGAAATCCTTGCGCAGCACCCAGCAACCGGGGGAGGTCGACCATGGGCGGCACTGCGGCCTCCGAGTCCGGCGCCAAGAAGGCTCCTCCCTCCGTCTGGGAGAATCGTAGGGCTCCCTGCCTGGCGATGTCGGCGACTCCCAGAACGTAGTCGATCTCCCGGAGATGCCGCGGGGTTCGGCCCTCCCGCTTGGCCCGTGACCGCTCGGCTCGCCCCATGAGCGTCCTTCCCCATCGATCCGGTGCCGAATCAGCAATGCCCCCGAACAGCCTCTCTTTGTGATAGGGGCCGGGTGACACGATGGGTAGGAGCGGGTCCACAGCGAAGGCTTCTTTACTATCAAGCCAGGCGTCTGCGTACTGGAAGGTTGCACCGAACGTCCCTCGGCGGCTTTCTCTGATCCAGAGATACCCGACCAAGTGGGCCTCTCCATCCATTTCCGTGTGGACGAGCACGTCCGGTGCACTCATGACGATTCCTCTGACGACGGTCCACGACCTGGGCGCCGCGGCCACCGGATTCGCTCGGGCAACTCTTCGGCCTCGATGCTGAGCCCAAGTTCGTCTGTCGAGGCATCGACGATCTCCCCAAGCCGATGGGACAGATCAAGCACGAACAGAACGGCCGCATAGAACCCGATGGCCGTACCGGGATCCCCCCGCTCAATCCTGGTCAGGGTGGTCGGCGAGATCAGGGCCCGCTCGGCCATGACCCTCACGGGGACCTTGCGTCGCTTTCGGGCATCCCGGATGTCCGCGCCGAGTTTCTCCAACGCCCTCTGAACCCTGATCGGCAGGTTTGGTTGTCTGCTTGACATTAACGGTTACTCCAGTGGTACCTACGAGCGCTACGTACCACTATAATGGTATGTACGACCTTAGATCAAGTATCGTGGGCAGCGAAAACCCCGTCGAGCCGCGGCGTTGTTGCATGGCTCTGACCTGAGGACAGATTCCCCGTCCCCTGAGCGGAGATCAGGCCACTCGATGGCTGTCGGGCATCCCCGAACCGATCATCGTATTGAGGACCTTGCTCGCCAGATGTACTTCAACGCGCTGCCCAGCGAACGTGCGAAGGGATGAGCATCCTCACGGTTCGTCCCTCGTTCTTTGATTCAGCCGCCTCGTAGACCCCCTCCGCGTCGTAAGCACCGTCTGCTGAGAGGGAGGCCAGCGGGTTGTCGATCTGCTCCAGCAACGGGCCGGCGCGCATGCAGTCGTGGGTTCGGCGATCGGTCAGTTCCGATGCGACGATCTCACCCCATCCGCCCATAGCCTGCG
>CAZFIS010000159.1:0-7250 GCA_964519125.1 uncultured Gemmatimonadaceae bacterium
CACTTGGTCGTCAATCACGCGCATAACCTATACCTGCAGTACGGAGCTGCCTACGGGACCTTCGGCCTGATCGCTGTGATGGGGTTGACGGTCGGCCTCGTCACCCTGAGCTGGAGATGGGGACGCTGGAAGGGACTCGCGCTGATCGTCCCTGTCTTGGTCCTTCAGCTTGTCGACGTCACCTTGTTCTACACAGCTGTGCTTGTGCCACTGATCCTCGGACTCAACGCTCTGCGGGAGACGCGGGGCCGCTAACCGGGCCGTGCGCTCGTTGCCCGGTCGCGAGCTGGTGAACCGGGAGCTCGGTCAGCCTCGCGGAGCGCGTGCCATCTCGTGCGTAGGTCCATGACGCGAAGAACTTGAAGTACAGGGTGACGGCCACACCCACCAGCACCGCCATGATCGTGCCCGAGATGAGGGCATCCAGCCCATACCAGAGCGTTCGGAACACCAGGACCAGGTAATCCGACGCCACCAGAGCCACGAGCAGGTTCACGACTGATCCTGTCTGGAAGCGATGGACCGCTGCCACCGCAGCCGAAGTGGCCGCACCGAGCAACAACACGAAGACGAGAACGCCCACGTACCCGAAGTTGGCGAAGGGCTCACCAAGGTAGAACTGGCCCGCGTTCTTAAGGCTTGTGAAGACGCTTGCCACGTAGTCCTTGAGTTCAGGGGCCCTCGGGAGGTGAAGCAGCCTAGGTGGCATGTTCTGGATCAGTCCGACGTAGGTCGTGCCAGGCGCGAACGGTTGAAGGCCCTCCACATGCATCTTGAAGGCGCCTACCCAGGTGACAAGGATATTGCCTGGCGCACCGGGCAACTGCACGTACCTGACGGCGTTCTCCGTAGGCCGGGCACCGGGCTGCCTGACGTAACCGAGCACGGCCAATGCCGTGATCAGAGGGATCAGGACGAGCACGACCTGTCGAATGCGGATCCGACCACGGAAGGTGAACAGCAGGAAGGGCAACAGGCCAGCGACTTCCGACCGGCGGGCGTGGAGCAACAACCAGGCTATGGACAACACCAGAGCCGAGTAGAACACCACGCGAGCCACTCTGGCTCGCCGCATCGCCACGTTCGGGACCTGGACGATGAGGAGGCCGAGACAGGCGAAGACGACCCAGGCTCCACCCGCGAAGTTCGTGCCCGGGATGCGGCTATCCAAGATCGCCGTGTACGAGTGAACGATCCCGAGCGGCAGCCCAGGCTCGGTCAACCAGGCGCTAGCGAGGACGAATGCGCTCGTGAGAAGCACCAACAGGACAGCGCTCGGCCGCATGAGCTCAGGATGCGACCGACCTTCGCTCGGCGATGCTGCCGTCGCCCGAATCGCCAGGCTCAACACGAACGCCGCCGTCGCAGCCACAAGAACCGGCACCGCCAGATCGCTGGTCCGCTGGAGAAGATCCGGTTGCCTTGCAGAGATGTCAGGGATTCCCAGCAAGTCTTGAACGACGAGCGGTGTAAATGCTGGATAGGCCGCCACGAATGTGAACCAGAAGGCGTAGCTCCGCAAGCCGCCGCGGACGAGACCCAAGAGGAGCGAACCGAGGGCCACGACGTAGCCGACTGATAGGATGATGGTCGCGTCGTCCAAGCCGAGAACCGCGCCGCGAACGACGACGGCTCCCGTAGCCACGACCACTATCACAAGGACGACGGCAAGCATCACACCACGCTTGCCGAACGGGCTCACCCTGAATAAGGGTCGATGCATCGTGAGCCGTTGGAGACTTCGGGGAGCCGTGCCGTGCGACCGAGTCTTCGTCATGAAGCGCGACCCCTTGGGAGCACGGGTCCGATGCTACCACCCGGTCTCGCGGTCGTGCCACCGAATGCGATCGTATCAACCGAGGTGCATCGCCGGACTCGGCATCGACCGGTGAGCGTCACTCAACGTCCTGGCGGTTGCCCTAACAACCGCTCGACGACCTGCTCGAAGGCGTCCGCCCAGCTCTCGGGAGTCCGGCCCTTCATGCGACCGGCCGACGACCGGCCCATCCGCCTACGCAAGTCAGGAGCTGCGGCCAACGCCAGCATCCGCTCGGAAAGTTGGTCCGCATCCGCGGCTGGCACGATGAAACCATTCTCGCCGTCGAACACACGCTCCCGGATCTCACCTGCAGCTTCCGTGCTGATCACGGGAAGTGACGACGCCATGGCTTCATCCACGACCAGACCGTAGGGATCCCCTAGGGTGGGGAAGACGAAGACATCAGAGGCCGCGTAGAACGTAGGAAGCTCGGCCTTCGCACGGAACCCGGCGAAGGCGACGTGCCGCAAACCACGCCGATCACACTCTGATCCGATGCGATCGGCATCGGGACCGTCCCCGACCAAGAGCAGACTGACAGGTTCCGGATGCTGCCGCTGAACTCGCTCGAAGGCTTCGAGCAGGTGGAACACCCCCTTGCCCTCCCACAGCCGTCCGACATAGAGATAGACTGTCCCGACCAGGCCGAAGTCCGCACGCGTTGCCTCACGACGTGACAACGCGCGTTCACGCCCCGATACGAAGTGGTCCACGTCGATCACATGTTGGAGGACCCAGGCGCGGTCCGCTGGGACTCCGAACTGCATCGCAGACGCTCGGCTCGTTTCGCCCGGTCCGAGCGTCGCGTCGACTCTAGGGAAGACGAACCTCTTGATGCGGTCCTTCCAGACAGAGCGCTTCACCCACGCATCGCTTGGGCTCTCGCACCAGAACGCTGTGCGGGAACCACGCATCTTCGCCGTCGCCCAGCCAGCAAGGTAGACCGGCTCGGCATACAAGCTGACCAGCGCATCGGGGCGCCGGCCCATCACGAGAGGCGGCAATCCCCACACGGCCCTGGCCACCTTGACGCAAGCCACGTAGCGGTACCGGAACCTCCAGGTGTTCTCGTCGATGATCCAGCTCCGGCGACTGTCGTCGCGCTCGCTGAACCAGGCCTCGAAGTCGAGGTTCCCCCGGTCCGCCACCGCGTTGAAACGTTCGACCATGTAGGGCGCAGGAAGGTTGTTCCAGTAGACGACGTAGGGACGTTCTCGCAACACCGAGTTCACTCCTCCTGCCATTCCCGGCCAGGGACCAAGCCGTACCCGGACCGGAGGCAGATTCCATGCGTCAATTCAGATGCCAGCCCTCCCACGGAGACCCAGGATACGACACCGTGCCCGCGCTATCCTGACCGTGATCGCTTCGTCCCATGGAGCCCAAGAAGGTATGCTGACGCGGGCTTCTTGGTCCTACGCTGCTGGCTGCAGTCGGCGGGCCAGGGGCTTGGACGGGGCCGGGCATCCCCAGGGAGCGACTTCGTGCGTGGCTGTCGGCCCGATCATTACAACTTGTGCGACACAGAGAGGCCTTGCGTGGCATGAACTGGCTCATAACAGGTGGATGTGGCTTCATCGGAACCAATCTCGTCAGAAGGCTCGGCCCGCTGGCCAACAACAACGTCCGGATCGTGGACGATCTGTCCCACGGAACACGCTCGGCTCTAGGTGAGGTCTGCACGTTCCACGAGGTCGAGGTTCAGGATCTGAACACCGGACCGACCGGTGTCGAACTCCTCGTAGGGGACGTCCGCGATCGCCACCTTGCGGTAGAGGCGTGTCGGGGCGTCGACGCGGTCATTCACCTGGCAGCCAACACCGGTGTCCAGCCTTCCATCGAGGATCCCTACCTCGACTGCACGACCAACGTCCTCGGGATCGTGAACTACCTCGAGGGCGCTCGACTCCAAGGCGTCGACCATTTTGTCTTCGCGTCCAGTGGGGGAACCGTAATCGGCGACACGGAGCCGCCCGTCCACGAAGACATGGTGCCGCGACCCAAGGCGCCGTATGGCGCGAGCAAGGCGGCTGGAGAGGCCTACTGCTCCGCCTACGCTGGCAGCTTCGGGGTCGAAGCCATCGCACTTCGCTTCAGCAATATCTACGGTCCCGGATCGGCCCACAAGAACAGCGTCGTGGCGCGATTCATCCGCCACGCCCTGGAAGGTCGTCCACTGGAGATCTACGGCGATGGTGGCCAGACGCGCGACTTCCTCTTCGTGGACGATCTGACCGACGCCATCACACGCGCCGCGAGGAGTCAAGGAAATGGTGGCCACGTCTTCCACGTGGCGTCCGGAACGGAAACCACCATCAACGAAATCCACAAAGCGGTCGTTAGAACTCTGGCCGAGGCCGGAGTGACGGTTGCGGCGAGCGGCCACACAGAACCACTTCGGGGGGAGATCCGAAGGAACTTCTCCGAGGCAGCCAAGGCGAAGCGATCCCTCGGATGGGAGGCCACGACGGAACTCGAGGAGGGGCTGCGTGCGACCGTAGCCTGGTTCCTCGCCCGAGGCGCGTCCGCGTCCCTCGCTTGATATGGCGCGGGTCCGGGTCCTCAACTGTCTTCATCGCAGCCACCCTGGAGGTGCACACTGGCGGGTCGTGTGGATCGCCGGCATGCTCGAGTCCCTCGGATACGACACGACGGTCCTCCTGCCCCAAGGGGGGACGAACCTCTTCTCGGACAGCTTGGACGAGACGGGCTTCCCGTACGTCCGAACGGCGTTACCTGGCATCCGACGAAGCATCATCGCGAACGCATTCTTCGCGCTAAGCCTGCCCTGGATCGTCATCCGCATCGCCTGGATCATGGAGCGACACGCCATCGATCTCGTGCATGTCAACGGGGCCACGAATCTGCAACCGGTCCTGGCAGCTCTCTTGCGGCGCGTTCCGATCTGCTGGCACTTCAACGACATGCAGACACCTCGCTGGTACGTCAAGGCGCTCACCCCGATCCTCAGATCTAGCCATGTCCGCTTGCTGGTCGCCACCGAGGAGATCGTCCACCACTACAGCCTCGCTGAGGACACCGATATCCGCTGGCTACGCGTTCCTGCGCCTGCACCGGCCGCCGGCTCGCGCGCCGACGGGACCGTGTCTCGGGCAACCCTTGGGATCCCGGGCGAAGCCCGGATCGTGGGATTCATTGGCAATCTAGTTCCGATCAAGGGGAGCATGGACTTCCTCGAGGCTACCGTCCCTATGCTCCAACGCGACGAAGGGCTCCACGCGGTCATTGTCGGTCCGCCCGTGCCCGCACAGCGCGGTCACGCGTCGGAACTGCGGCGGATGGCGGCAGACTCCAGTGTCACCGACCGAATCCACTTCGTTGGCTACCAGACGAACGTCCACTCGTGGCTGGAACTGTTCGACGTCTTCGTCTTCCCTTCACACTCCGAGGCATGCCCGATCGCAGTACTTGAGGCGATGCAGGTGGGCGTACCGATGGTCGCGACACGGGTCGGCGAAGTGCCTCGGATGCTGCAGGGCACGGACCTACCGATCCTCGAGCCCGGAGACATCGAGGGGCTCAGGAACGGCATCGAACAGTTGCTCGGCCTAGACCCCACCAAGAAACAGACCCTCGCGAATCAGCTCCGAGAGCGTGTACGCAGCGCCTACTCGCTCCAGGCGATATCCGAGCTCCATGCTGCAGCCTACGCTGCCTGTCTGGCTACTCGGACGTGACTTGGTCCGCATTCTGCGTCGGCGGCCCCGCCATCACGGGACCGTGAACGCAGGGTCCACCATTTGTCTCAGTTGCCGCTCAAAATCGCCTAGGACAGCTTCCTTGGCGAGGTGCTCCTCTGCGTAACGTCGGTTCCTGGCACCCATCTCGAGGCGCACCGTGTCATCCCTCGCAAGCAACCTGATCGCGGCAGCCAGTTCGTCCGCGTCGCCGGGGGTCACCGTCTTCCCCCCACCGCTTGCTTCTAGGACGGCGCAGAGGGCCGTACCCCTATCGCACGTAGCTACCACCGGTCTTCCCGCGGCCATGATGTTGGCGACCTTCGACGGCATCAACAGATCCGCCGCTTCCCGCTTCTGTGGGACTACGTGGATGTCCCCTGCCGCAAGCAACTCGGGCACGTCAGACCACGGCACCAGGTCGTGGAACAGAACGTTCCGCAAACCCTCGGCACGAGATCGCGCTTCCAGCGCCGCTCGATGGGCACCCTCCCCGAACAACCCGAAGACCACGTTGGATTCGGCCGTCAACCTATGGGCCGCATCGAGCAAGATCTCCAATCCTTGCTTCTGGCCCATGTTGCCCGAGTACTGCACGAACACGTCACGCTCGGACAGGCCCAGCGCTCGACGCAGCGCATTATCACGGGGTAGTGGACGGATGGCGTCGACGTCGGCCCAGTTTGGGAAGACCCCGACCCGGCCAGCTTCGAGGCCCTTTCGGACGATCCGCCACCTCATTGCGTCCGTCACAGTGGTGACCTTCGTCGCACACCTGAGGTAGCCCGCCTCCAGAGCGAACAGAGCATGCGCAACCCATGGGACTCGCCGGAAGAAGCCGAGTTGCATCGCCGCATCGACCTGAAGGTCTTGTACGTGCAGCAGCAACGGAACGCGACGGACCGTCGAGTACAGGATCGGCCAGAAGGCCGTCTGCAATGGAGGGACGACCGCCACAACGACATCGTGACGTCGCCTCCAAGTGAGATGCCGCAGCCAAGGGACCGACGACGAAGCGGTGAAAGTAGACTCCAAGATCAAGCGACCCATCGTCGAGATGCGGTCGGTCGGCACGAACAACGGTGCTCGAAAGACTCTCACGCCATCGATGTGCTCGTCCAGGTACCCCTTTCTCCTGTACGCGGCGTGCACCACCCATTGCGGGTAGTAGGGGGGTGCCGCAACGACGTCGACCTCGTGGCCCCGTTGCACAAGCCAAGCCGCCATCTCGCCCGAGTACTTCCCGATCCCCGTCGGCTCTGGAAAGTAGTTGAGACTGCTGATCAAGACGCGCATTTCACTCCCACAAGGAGGCCTCCATAGGCGTAGCCTACACGTCGGCAAGATTGCGTCAGACAGTTGACCTCGCTCCCACCGAGATCCGCGCCACCGCCGCTCAACGCTCCTCACCGTTCGTCGTGATGCTCGGGCAACCGTCGAGCGCGGGAGGGACGGCCACCCCGAGACCGGCACGAACGTGATACCGCACGGGACGCCGTGCACTGCGCCCACGAGTATACTCAGAGCAATGAACTCCGTCTCAGACGACATCTCCGAGGCAAGTGCCATGCATTCGGGTGGACAGCGCGCATTGATCTCCGGCATCACCGGCCAGGACGGAAGCTACCTCACCGAACTGCTGCTCGCCAAAGGCTACGAAGTCCACGGCATCATCCGCCGCGCCAGCACCTTCAACACCGACCGCATCGACCACCTCTACACCGACCCCCACA
>CAZFIS010000160.1:0-7213 GCA_964519125.1 uncultured Gemmatimonadaceae bacterium
GCATCGGCGTCAACTGGGGCTCGCTCGACCAGCGCCTGCTCACCGAGCTGATGGATGCCAACGCGAAGCTCGCCGAGCCGAAGGACGCCCGCGCCGTCCTCATGGACGCGCTCGTCGAGAGCGCGATGCGCTCCGCCCAGCTCGCCGAGGAGACGGGGCTCGGCCACGACCGCATCATCCTGTCGACCAAGGTCTCGCAGGTCCGTGACCTCGTGGGCGTCTACCGCTGCCTCGCCGAGCGCTCCGAGTATCCGCTCCACCTCGGCCTCACGGAGGCGGGCCTCGGGGCGAAAGGCATCGTCGCCACGACGGCCGCCCTCGCGCCGCTCCTGCTCGAGGGGATCGGTGATACGATCCGCGTTTCGCTCACACCGAAGCCCGGCGGCGACCGAGCGGAGGAGGTGAGGGTCGCGCAGCAGATCCTGCAGTCGCTCGACATCCGCCATTTCCAGCCCCAGGTCACATCCTGTCCGGGGTGCGGGCGCACGACGAGCACGTTCTTCCAGGAGATGGCCGAGGACATCACCTCGTTCATCCGCGAGAGCATGCCCGAGTGGCGGAAAGCCTATCCCGGCGTCGAGGACATGGACGTCGCGGTGATGGGCTGCGTCGTGAACGGTCCGGGCGAGTCGAAGCACGCCAACATCGGCATCTCGTTGCCCGGCACCTTCGAGGAGCCCAAGGCCCCCGTCTACATCGACGGGGAACACGCGATGACGCTCAAGGGCGAGGGACTCGTCGAGGAGTTCAAGGGGATCCTCCTGGACTACGTGCGCCGCACGTACGACCCCGGGCGCGCCTGAGCGCTCCTCATCCCACGAGCCCCGCGTCCACCCTCCTCAGGAATTCGATGAGCGCACGCGCCTGAGCCAGGCTGACCCCGCCGGGCAGCATCATCTGCACCTTGTAGCGCGCCTTGAGCGCGGCGGCCACGGAGTCGTGGGCCGTCATGGAGTCGGGCGCCAGCATCATGTGGCGCATCCACGCGAAGTCGCGTCTCGCGGTGACGCCTGCGAGGTCGGGACCCACGCGGCTCTCCCCCGTGATCGTATGACAGGCCGAGCAGCGCTTGCGGAAGACGCGCGCACCGAGGGCGGCGAGCGTCGTGTCGATCGGCGAGCCGGGAGAGGGAAGGGGCGCGCTCGCGTACGACGCCAGCCCCGCATCGATGGAGCGGCGATCGGCGCGCTCGCGCACGAGCCAGAGAGCCACTCCCACCAGGGTGACGAGCGTGAGGAGCGCGGCCGCGAGAGGGCCACGGCGCATCGGCGAGGGCGCGGCATTCGGATTCACGGCTCGTAACGTACGCTGGACCCCGCGTGCCACCAACAGCCCCGGGTGACATTGCCGCTGCGCGGGCACGTACGTACTATCGCTGCGGCTCTCCCGGCGAGAGATCTACAGGTGTCGCCCGTAACGGTGCGACGCCGCCGCGGGTCTCACCGGAAGATGACGGCTGCCCGAGCCCCCCCCCGGCACCGCCGAAGCGCGCACGTTCATCTCTTCGCGCGAGACAGCTCGATGAACTTCTCCAGGCGAACCCTGAGCTTTGTCACGGTCCTCATCATCCTCTCGGCGCTCGGCGCCGGAGTCGTATGGCGGCTGCGCGCCCACGCTGCACAGGCCAAGACGCAGGCCGCGGCGCAGACGTCCGATTCGGCACGCTCCGACGTTCCGCTCCCCGAGGGGGCCAGCCAGTTCTCGGCGGATGCGCCCCAACCGGTGGAAGGCGCGAGAGTCGTGCGGGATACGCTGTGGATCCGCGTGACCGCCGCCGGCCAGGCCGAGGCGTACCGGCGCGCGACCCTGAATGCTCGAATCGAGGGAACGGTGGTCTTCGTGCCGGTGCACGAAGACGATCCGGTGACGAAGGGTGAGCGCCTCCTCCAGATCGACACCACAGAAGTCGCGCTCGACGTGGCGCAGGCGCGCGCGAACCTCCTCAAGGCGCGCACGGACTACGAGAAGGCCGTCCTGTTCGAGGACCAGATCCAGGATACGGCGGTACGGAACGAGCGCGCCCGGATCGCGCGCACGACGAGCGGGCTCGATCAGGCGCAGGTCGCTCTCCGGCAGGCCGAGCTGAAGCTCGCGCACACCGCGGTGCGCGCCCCGTTCGACGGTCGCGTGGCGAACCTCGAGGTGGTGGAGGGCCAGCACGTCACGACCGGCACGGAGCTCTTGACGGTGGTCGACATCGATCCGATCAAGGTCGAGGTCAAGGTGATGGAGGGCGAGCTCGGTGAGCTGCGGGAGGGACGTGAGGCCCGCATGACGTTCGCCGCGTATCCCGACCGCCGCTTCACGGGGAGGATAGAGAGCATCAACCCGGTCGTGGACTCCGACCGCACGGGCCGCGTGACCGTCGTGCTGCGCAACCCCGACGGACGCATCAAGCCGGGCATGTACGCGGACGTCTCGCTGGACGCCGAAGCGCTCCCGGACCGCATCCTGGTGCCGCGCTCCGCGATCCTCGAGCGGGAGAGCGGAGGAATCGCGCGGCGCACGATGGTCTTCGTGTACAAGCCGAACCCGAACGGGCACGACGGCACCGCGGACTGGCGCTACGTGAAGACGGGCCAGGAAAACGACTCGCTCGTGGAGATCCTCCCGGGTGACCGCCCGGAGGACAACGTGAAGCCGGGCGAAATCGTGCTGACCAACGGCCACCAGTACCTCGCCCACGGGACGCCGGTGAGGCTCGTGAAGAGCGTGGCGGCCGCGGGTGGGAGGCCGGGACAGTGAGCGCGCGGCGAGGAGGGCGGGTGAGGACGCGAGGGCAGTGGAAAGGCCGGGTACGGTTCGCCGCCGTCGCGGCGACGGCCATGGCGGTGCTCGGGTGGGCCTCGCCCTCCGGGCTCGCCGCGCAACGGTCCGCCTCGACGCTCTCCGGCGACACGATCACGCTCTCGCTGGACGATGCGCTCTCGATCGCGGAGGCGCACAATCCCGCCTACCAGAAGGCCGTCAACATCACGCGTGAAAACGGCGCAGACATGCGTCAGGCCTGGTTCAACCAGGTGCTGCCCCAGGCGCGCCTCAACCTCTTCGGCACGCAGTACCTCGGCAGGCTCATCCACGTCGGGACGGACTTCTACGGCAATCCTGTCGCGCGTCCCGTCGCGAACTGGATCTACTCGTCGAGCACGAACCAGAGCGTGCAGCTCAACTGGACGATCGAGGGTGCCTCGATCCTGAACGCGCTGCGGAGCCAGAGGCTGACGAACGCGGGCCGCGACGTCGACAAGGCCGCGGCGCTCACCACCACGCGGATCGAAGTGGAGCGACGCTACATGGACGCGCTGGGGCAGCGCGAGCTCCTCGAGGCGGAAGAAGAGCTCCTCGCGTCGCGTCGTATCGACGAGGAGGTGACGAAGCGCCTGTTCTCGCTCGCGCAGGGCTCGCAGGTGGACGTTCTCAAGGCCGAGCTGGACGTGCAGACCCAGACCCAGGCCGTCCAGCAGCAGCGCGCCACGTTCGGCAAGGCGCTCCTCGACCTGCGCACCGAGCTCGGAGATCCCGGCCTCCAGCCGTTCCGTCTGGACAGCGTCGCGCTGCCGATCTTCGATCCTTCCTCCCTGGAGGCGGACGCGCTCGTCGCCGTGGCACTCCAACGGAATCCGGATGTCGAGAAAGCGAAATCGGCCGTGGACCTCGCGCAGGTGAGCATGAGCGAGGGTCGTGACTCGTGGTGGCCCACGCTCAACATGTCGGCGTACCTCGGGCGGACCGCCCAGTCGAGCCAGACGGGAGCCGTCTTCAACGGGGCGTGGACCGAGCCGGTCGACAAGAACTTCTCGGTCAGCCTGTCGTTTCCGATGCTCAACAACTTCTTCGGGACGCGCCAGCGCCAGGTCCAGGCGTCGGTGAACCTCGACAACGCGAAGGAGGATGCGCGCCAGCAACGCCTCACCACCGAGCAGAACGTCCGTTCGGACCTGCTCGACCTGCGGAGCCGGTGGTCGGCCCTCCAGGTGGCGAACACCTCCGCCGGGATCGCCGCGAAGGCCGTCGAGCTGGCGCGCGCCCAATACCGGATGGGAACGATCGACTTCCAGGGCCTTCGGACCAGCATCAACGACGACGCCAACGTGCGCCGCTCCCTCATCACTGCACGCCAGGCGTTCGTGGATGCTCTGCTGAGTCTGGAGGCCGCCGTGGGTACCCCGGTGGGCCCCACCTCCCCGGGTGGAGGTGACGCTCCGGGAGGGCGTTGAGCCATGTCGATCGCCGGGACCTCGACGCGGCGGCCCGTGGCCGTCTGGATGCTCTTCCTCGCGGTGATCCTGCTCGGGGGCATCGCCTACGAGCGCCTCCCCATCGACCTGCTGCCCGACGTGAGCTATCCGCGGCTCATCGTCTACACGCAGTATGCGAACGTGGCGCCCGCCGAGGTCGAGCACCTCATCACGACGCCGGTGGAGGGGGCGGTGGGCGGCGTGCCGGGCGTGGAGAAGGTCACGTCGGTCTCGCGCGAGGGGCTCAGCCTGGTCACGGTCCGCTTCGTGTGGGGCACCGACATGGACTTCGCCGTGCTCAACGTCCGGGAGCAGATGGACAACCTCAAAGGGCGGCTTCCGGATGCGGCCACGCGACCGGCGATCCTGCGCGTCGATCCCCAGTCCGACCCGATCATGATGCTCTCCGTCGCGGGCGCGGGCGATCTCTGGCAGACGAAGGAGCTGGCGGAGACGGTCTTCCGCCGTCGCCTCGAGCAGCTCGACGGCGTGGCCCAGGCGACCGTCACGGGGGGCCTCGACCGGGAGATCCACGTGGACGTGAATCCGCATCTCCTGGACGCGTACGGGCTGACGATCCAGCAGATCTCGACGGCGCTCGCACAGGCGAACGTGAGCATGCAGGGCGGCACGATCCTCCAGGGGCGCTACCGCTACCCGATCCGCACGCTCGGGGAGTTCCAGAGCGTCGAGCAGATCGGCGACGTGGTCGTGGCGCGTAAGGGGCAGGGGAGCGACTCGACGAGGAGCTCGGGGAGCCAGGGTTTTCGCGAGATCCGCCTCCGCGACGTGGCCACGGTCGAGGACGGGTACGCCGAGCGCGAGTCGATCGCGCGTTACGACGGCGCCGAAGCCGTCGGGATCCTGGTCTACAAGGACGCGACCGCCAACACCGTGAGCACGGCGAAGAGCGTGCGGACGGTTCTGGCGCAGCTCGCCAAGGAGTATCCGGCCGTGCGCGTCGACGTGGCGTACAGCCAGGCCGGCTTCATCTCGGACGCGATCTCCAACGTGGTGCAGTCGCTCGTCGTCGGAGGTCTGCTCGCGTTCCTCGTCCTCTTCCTCTTCCTGCGTGACCCCCGCTATCCCGTGGCGATCGCGCTCTCGATCCCGATCTCCGTGGTGGCGACGTTCGCGCTCATGGAGGCGTCGCACGTCTCGCTCAACATCATGAGCCTGGGCGGCCTCGCGCTCGGCGTCGGGATGCTCGTGGACAACTCGATCGTGGTGCTGGAGAACATCTTCCGTCACCGCGAGGAGCTCGGCCAAGAGGGCCTCCAGGCCGCGGCCGAGGGAGCCGACGAGGTCATGGGCGCGATCACGGCGTCGACGCTCACGACCGTCGCCGTGTTCGGGCCGATCATCTACGTCGAGGGTGTGGCGGGGGAGCTCTTCAAGGACTTGTCGCTCGCGGTCACGTTCTCCCTGCTCGCGAGCCTCGTCGTCGCGCTCACGCTGCTTCCGTCGCTGGCCGGCCGCTTCGGCGGGGCGCCCCGGGAGCGCCTCGCTCGCCGCACCCGGCCGCCGGCCGAGCGCAGGCCGGGGTTCTTCGGAACGGTCCGGTGGTGGAGTGGGAAGCTCGCGCGCGGGCCGCGGGTCCTCGCCGTCGGCGCGTGGAGCCTCACGCGCCAGCTCGTCGCGTTCTGGGGACGCGGCATCGGCACGCTTCTGGCGAAGATGTTCGGGCCGTTCCTCCGCTGGTTCGAACGGTGGTTCGAGCGCTTCGCGCGCGCCTATCACGGGTGGCTCGAATGGTCGCTCGAGCATCCGGCGCGGATCCTGTGGGGCTCGGCGGCGGCGCTCGCCGTGGCGCTGCTGGTCGCGCTGGATCTGCCGCGGAACCTCCTCCCACAGGTGGATCAAGGCGCGTTCGAGATGCGCCTGGAGCTGGCGGAGGGGACGCCGCTGGAGACGACCGAACAGCAGGCCGCTCTCGTCGAAAAGGCGGTGCTCGCCGATCCGGACGTCGCGGCCGTGTTCAGCGACATCGGCCGCGACGTGCGCGCCTACGCCCAGGGCGAGGAGGCGTCGGGTCTGCAGACGGCGAAGTTCCAGGTCCGGCTGAAGCCCGGCGCGCGCACCGAGCGCGTGGCGGCACGAATGCGCGCGTTGGCGGGCCGGTTCCCGCCGGGGGCGCTCACGGTGGAGACCGGCCAGGCAACCGCGCTCGGGCAGATCCTCGGGGGCTCGCAGGCCGATCTGTCGGTGCGGGTCCGCGGCCAGGACCTCGATCCGATGTACGCCGAGGCTCAGGACGTGGAGCGGCGCCTGGACGCGCTGCCCGATCTGGGCAACGTCCGCATCGGGACCGAGCGCGGGCAGCCGCAGGTTCAGGTCGAGATCGACCGCACGGCATGCGCCAGCTACGGCATCGAGCCGAACGTGGTCGCCCGGACGATCCAGAACGCGATGCAGGGAGACCAGGCCACGCAGTTCGTGGCGTTCGATCGCAAGATCGACATCGTCGTCCGCTACCCCGAGGACAGCCGCCACTCGCTGTCCACGCTCGAGGGGCTCACCGTGCAGGGCGTGCCGATCCGCCAGCTCGTGCACGTGCACGAGGCGCTGGGTCCCGCGGAGATCCGACGCGAAGACCAGGCACCCGTCATTCCCGTGTACGCCGACGTGGTGCAGGGAGGGCTGGATGAGGCGATCACGTCGATCCGCGCCGCGTTGCGCACGCTTCCCGCCACGCCGGGCGTGCGCTGGGACGTCGGCGGCGAGAACGAGGAGATGCGGCGCTCGTTCCGCGACCTGGGGTTCGCGTTCGGGCTCGCGCTGATCCTCGTGTACATGATCCTCGCGGCGCAATTCGAGTCGTTCATCCACCCGTTCACGATCCTCACGGCCGTGCCGCTCTCGCTCGTGGGTGCCGTGGGAGCGCTCGCGATCACGGGGGAGGGGCTCAACACGATGAGCCTCATCGGGATCGTGATCCTCGTCGGGATCGTGGTGAACGACGCGATCGTGAAGGT
>CAZFIS010000161.1:0-7172 GCA_964519125.1 uncultured Gemmatimonadaceae bacterium
TCTCGTTCTGCGCTGCGCGCAGTCCTCGTGGCTTCTCCCCCGCCGCCGCGGCTCGTAGGGTTGGCAAAGCAAAGAAGGCCTGACCCCGGAATGGAGGTCAGACCTTCTTTGATGGAGGCGGCGGGAGTCGAACCCGCGTCCGCGGATGGGTCCGGCAGAATCTCTACGTGCGTAGATCACTGCTTGGTCTCACCTCGGTCGGTGAGTGATCAACCGGGTCCGAGGCCAGCCACCTGATGTCTCGCCCTTCTGCGCGGCGGCACCGCCGAAGAACCAGCCTGAATTATCGTCGCTTCAGGAGCCGCCTCAGGCAGGCAACTCAAGAAACGGGCACGTAAGAAACTTACGCAGCCAGCGCCAGATTAGAGTTGGCAGCTATGAAAGTTTCCCGAAGATTTACGAGGATCGAGACCTCGGCACGCGACTCCACGTTCACCAAACACGTCGAAACCGTGACGCCCCCGTAGGGTGCTTCTGTCAAACAACGGTACCTATGGATACTACCCGCGCATCCGATACGCGGTCCCTACACCTACACCACCACGCCCATACGATGGCGCTCGAGATACCCTTCCAGCAGCGCCTCGACCTCCTGGAGGGTCGTGGTCTGGAACAGCTCGGTCCTGAGGCGCCGTCCGTCGGGGAGGCCACGCGTGTACCACCCCAGGTGCTTGCGGAAGTCGATGATCGCGCGCTCGGGGCTCTTCTCGAAGGCGATGGCGTTGCGGGCGTGCTCCAGGCACACGGCGAAACGCTCCTCGACGTCCGGCTCGGGCGGTGGAGGCGTGCCGTCCAACGCGGCTCTCGCTTCGGCGAAGATCCAGGGGTAACCGTGGGAGCCGCGGGCGATCATGACGCCCGCGCACCCGGTCTCGTCCCGCATGCGACGCGCGTCCGCACCGGTGATGATGTCGCCGTTCCCGATGACCGGAATGTCGAGCGCCTCCACCACGTCGCGGATCTCCGACCAGCGCGCCTCTCCCCCGTACATGTCGGCACGGGTGCGCGGATGCAGACAGAGCACGCGGGCTCCTGCGTCGCGACAGCGCCGCGCGATGCCCACCGGATCCCGCGTCTTCTCGTCGAACCCGCTGCGGATCTTCGCCGTGGTGGGCAGGTCGGTGGCGTCATCGACGGCGCGCAGGATCGCCTCCACCAGGTCCAGATCGCGAAGGCACCCCGATCCCCCGTTTCGCTTCACCACCTTCTTCACGGGGCAGCCGAAGTTCACGTCGATGAAGTCCGGTGCGTAGACCTCGGCTACGAACGCGGCGGCGTCGGCCATCTGGGCCGCATCCGCGCCGAAGATCTGGATTCCGATGGGGCTTTCGGCCGCGTCGAAGCGCAGATAGTCCTGAGTGCGCGGGGTCCCCATGACGATGCCCGCCGCGCTCACGAACTCACTCACGACGACATCCGCTCCGAACCGCCGGCATAGGCGGCGGAACGGGGACTCGCTCACGCCCGCCTGGGGCGCGAGGAAGAGGGGCGTCCGGGGCCCTCGCATCATGCGGATGAAGTCGCTCATGGCTGAAGGGAACCTACCGCAGGGGCGAGACGCGGAGAACTCCCCCTTCTTGGGGGTCGCGTACCGAGCATGTTAGCATTCAGTGCTGGAGCGTCCACGATGGACGTGCCATGTTTAGCGCTTCTTTAATGTGAACCGCCCCTCTTCGGAGTAATAGCATGAGGCTACGGGAGCTGTTCACGGCCGACGCCGTGAAGCTCAACCTCGAATCCGAGACGAAAGACGACCTCCTCAAGGAGTTGGTCGCGCTCCTGGCCCTGGACGAGAAGTCCGAGGCCATTCTCTTCAAGACCCTGAAGCGTCGCGAGAACCTGGGGTCGACGGGCATCGGGCGAGGCATCGCCATCCCGCACTGCCGCTCCCTGGTGGTGAACCGTCTTCGACTCGCGTACGGTCGCAAGCCTTCGGGCGTGGACTTCAACGCCATCGACGACGCGCCCGTGCACAACTTCTTCCTGATCGTCGCACCGCCCCTCGAGGTCTCGAACCAGTACCTACCGGTGCTGGGCAAGATCGCGCAGTTCGCCAAGGACCCCGAAGTCCCCGAGCAGCTTCTGGAGCTCGAGACTCCGGAGGCGTTTCTGGAGCTCCTGGATCGGAAGGCGCCGTGACCGCGGTGCCCACGATCAACACCGAGCTGACGCTTCTGCTGCAGATCCAGGACATCAGGGCCAAGATCAAGGAGCTCCAGGGTGAGTCGGGCCTGGGTGTCCTGGAGCAGAAGCACTTCGGCATCGATCCCGACGAGGCCGCCGCCCAGCTCGAGGAGCACGTCGCGGAGTTGGAGGGCCAACTGTCGGCGCCGATCCGCAGCCGGTACGGGCTCATCGCGGGCCATCTCGACCGGGTCGTGGTTCCGGTCATCGCGGGCACATGCTACGGCTGCTTCGTCTCCATCCCGACCGCGACGGCCAGTGAAGAGGCTCCCAACGCCAGTCTCCAGGTCTGCGAGCACTGCGGGCGGTTCCTCTACATCCTGAGCTGACGGGTCGCGCTCCCGACGGGGGATCACTTCCGGGCAGGTGAGCCCGCGAAGCCTACTTCAGCACGTACATCTTCCGGGTCGTACTGACGCCGTTGACGGTGAGCTGCATGAAGTAGATGCCGGAGGCCACCTGGTGGCCCGACTGATCCCGACCGTCCCAGTAGGCTTCGTAGCGTCCTGGCTGGGTGTAGTCGAGGGCGACGAGCTTGACCCCCTCGCCCGCGGGGTGATTGAGCGCGACCGGGGAGGCCACGAACTGCTGGAGCAGGTTGAAGATCCGCAGAGACACGACTACGGGTCGTCCGTCGACGAAGAGCTCGTCGCTCAGAACGAACGGGATCTTCGTTTCCGGATTGAACGGGTTCGGATAATTCTGTTCGAGCTGGAATCCGTTCCCCTGCCGTCCCTGTGCGGCACGACCCGCATCCTGTGCAGAGAGAGACGGGGTAACGCAGAAGAGGAGGAGGAGGACGGACAAGACGCCCAGCGTGCGTCTCATCGGGGCCTCCGCACAGCGGACTGTGCCGTAACTAAGGATCGATTGCGCTCCCATGTATGGAACGAAGGATCAGGCGAGGCTCGCCCCAACCGCTTGATGATACGCGCACCCGCGCGTAGGGGTCAAGCGACCCGCAAGCACCCATCCAACTTGGATGCGCCGAGTCACGATTCCGTTGTCCTGGGGTCCCCGACCGCGATCAGCGGCGCAACGGAACGTCGCGGACGTCGCCCCGCCGGACGGTCACCCCCCTTCCGTCGAGATGCTGAAGCAGCGGGAGCAGGTGCTTCCTGCTGACGGGGAGCACGTCACGGAAGTCCGCCGGGCCGAGATCGGTGCGGCCTCCGAGCTCGGAGGCGACGTCCTCCTCCGCTCGGCGCAGCGCCTCGCCGTCGAAGTAGAGGCCTTCCGCCACCCCGCGCAGTCTTCCCTCCCCCGCCAAGTGGCGCAACAGCGGCTGGAGGTCGGGTCGCCGGGCGAGCTCCGGCGGCAGCTCGTGCACGAACGGAGGAGCGAGGGCGGCCGCGGCGTAGACCTCGACGAGTCGACCGCGGGCCTCCTCCTGGTCTCTGGTGAGCCGCGGCTGGAAGCCGGGCTCCCGAGCCCCACCCTCCACGAGCTCGAGGCGTCCCTGCTGGGCGAGCACGGCGAGCACTCCGTCCGCGAGCGACGGGTCGCTCCACGTCGGCAGCGCGACGCGCAGCGTCTCCAGGGAGGCGACCGGCCGCAGGGGCTCCGCGGCGTGCGCCTCGGCGAGCGCACGCAGCAGTCGTACCTTCGCGTCGTCGATGACGGAGGCCGAGAAGACCCTGCCTCCGAGCACGACGCCTCCGCTCTCCCTCACTCCGGCGAGCCCGACCGCCACGTCCGCGAGGGGCTCTCCCGTCGCTACGGGAAGGTCGTCCTGGGCGACCCCCTTCCAACCGGCCATCGTGGCCAGGGCCGGGACCGCCCGACCCGAGCCCGGGGCGCGGATACCGGCCAGGAGGCCGTCCATGAGGGCGCGGGCTCGGGCGTCGAGGCGACGCCTCTTGGGCGCGGCCGGCTCGACCACGATCGCCCCACCGAGCGTCTCCATGGGAGAGTATGCCCGCAGGATCGTGCGGTCGCCCGCCCGGGCCACCGTGGGCGCCTCCAGGCGCAACTGGATCCACCCCTCTTCTCCGGGGCCCAGGGCCCCATCTTCCAGCATGGCGCAGCGCGCCATCGTCTCCGAGGTGCCGAGCAGCACGCGGACCCGCTGGTTGTGCGCGAGGCTCCAGCGCGCGTCCTCCAGGACCCGCGCCCGCACCGTCAGCATCCACGTCTCCCGCCAGCCGGCTCCCGTGACCAGGACCGAGCCGCGCTCCAGGGTTCGGAGGTCCGCGTCGGGCCCCGCCAGGGCTACGGCTGTGCGGTCTCCGGCGACCGCCCGCTCGACGTCGCGCCCGTGAGCCTGCGCGCCCCGGATGCGCGCCTCCCGGTTCCCGGGGAGGATGCTCACGCGCATGCCCGGCGCCAGCGTGCCGGACCAGAGCGTTCCCGTGACCACGGTCCCGGTGCCCTGCACCGTGAAGACGCGGTCCACGGGGAGGCGCGCGAGGTCCTCCGGACGGCGGCGCTCCCTCGTGCGGCGGGCGGCCTCGGCGAGCGCACGCCGCAGGGCATCGATCCCCTCACCCGTCGAGACAGACGTGGCGATCCTCGGCGCGTCGGCGTAGGGCGTCGACGCGAGGAGCTCTCGCACTTCCTCGTCCACGAGTTCCAGCCATTCGGGCTCGACCAGATCGGCCTTGGTGAGGGCGACGACGACGGCCGGCACCCCGAGAAGCTCGACGATCGAGAGATGCTCCCGGGTCTGAGGCATGATCCCTTCGTCGGCGGCCACGACCAGGAGAACGACATCCATGCCGGACGCTCCGGCCACCATCGTCCGCACGAATCCTTCATGACCTGGGACGTCCACGACGCCGAAGTGTGCGTCTCCCTCCAGGGCCAGCTCCGCGAAGCCAAGGTCGATGGTGATGCCTCGGGCCTTCTCCTCCTTGAGACGATCCGTGTCGACCCCGGTGAGCGCGCGCACCAGCGCGGTCTTGCCGTGATCGATGTGACCGGCCGTGCCGAGGATGCCGCCGGGCACCCCGCTCACGGTTCGTCGTCCGCTGGGAGGACGTCACCCAGGAATGGAAGCGACTTCAGCGGCTTCGACGCCACGTGGTAGGCCACGAAGTCCGACAGCACCGAGAGGTGGGCACGGCCGTGGGTGATGGGTTGGGCGAGATCGCCGCTCAGGAGCCGCTCGAGCTGTGCGCGCGCTCCCGGCCCGACCCTCGGTCCTGCGGCTCCCTCCGAGCAGGCGGCACAGCGCAACCCGCCGGCCGCGAAATCGAAACGACCTACGTCCTCGGCTCCAATCGGGTGCCCGCAGCGGACGCACGGATCGAGCTGCGGTGCGAACCCGAACGCTTCGACGACGCGCCAGAGTCCGGCGAGGCAAGCGGTCGGCACGTCCTCCCGTTCGACCTCGGCCAGCGCGTCGAGTGCGGATTCCAGGGCGAGGAAGAGATCCGGATGGGGCTCCTCCGCGTCGGCGTGGGACAGGACGAGCTCCGCGACCGCCGAAGCTCCGGCGAAGCGGAGCACGTCGCCTCCCAGACCCGTGCGGAGCCGTGTGCACGCGAAGTCGCTCATCGTCTGGAGATCCCGATGGGCCTTCATGTACACGGTCAGGTCGCCGGACGCGAACGTCGTGAGGGTCGTTCCGCCCTTCCCGGTGCTGGTGCGCACGCCCCGGGCCATGACGCCCAGAAGTCCGTGACCGTCGGTGTAGAACCTCAGGATCCGGCTGGTCTCACCGTACGGGTAGGCCCGCAGGAGGACGGCCCGGGTCGTGACGGGAGCCACGTCACACCTACCCCTTGAGCCTGCGTACGAGCACCGCCCGCCTGTCGGTGTAGGCCGCTCTCTGCTCCTTCGACGGTTCGTCGATCGACGCGAAGCTCTCGTCCAGACGCGCGATCTCGAGGATGATGCCGTCGCGGTCCGGAGGGAGGCCGTCCCATCCGGGCGCATCTCCACCGCCGGCTTCCGCATGGGCCTTGTTCGAGCCGTGCAGGGCGTTGAGGCCGAAGCCGGCCAGGACGAGCGCGAGGATGACCGCGAGCCAACGCACGGGTGGAGGGTGCGGGGCAGCTGCCTTCTTGATGGTGACGACCACGTCCTGGAGGCCCTTCCCGATGAAGTGCCTGTAGGTCGAACCGGGTTCGAGCTGGACGTTCTGCTCGGCCTCCAGGCCCGAGACGCCCAGCGGCGGCGCGGGCTCCCGGACGAGCATCTCCATGGTCGACGTGACGCCCGGCGCGGGAATCGAAATGAAGGGGCTCGGCACGGTGTAGCGGACCACGAAGGCGCGAGACCCCGGAGGGAGGGGGGCCCGCACCACCATCGTGTCGCCACGAAACGAAGTGGCGTCGAGCGAGAAGCCGGTCTGGCCCAGTGCGAAGCCGCTCCCCTGTGAGGGGAGCGGATAGCGCCACACGATTCCGCCCTTGCGGGCGGTGAGCGTGCGGCTTCCCTGGTTCATCACCTCGATCAGGTCGGTCACCTGCCACCCGGTCCCGGTGCTGTCCTTCTCGAGGAAGACGTCCCTCGTCTGGATCGGGAGCGCCACTCCTTCCGGAGCGACCATGGTCGTGTCGTACGTGTGGATCTCGTAGAGCGAGTCGAGCTGGATGGGCAGCGCGATCGGCGTGCCGAAGTAGAGCACCCCGTCGTGCTCGATGGCGGCGAAGTACAGATCGTGGTGTGCGGAGTCCGGCACGGTCGGAAGACGGAACGTGAACGAGCCGTCCTTGCCGAGGCGCATGGAATCCACCGGTCCCTGGCGCGCGGGCGACAGGTGGTGCAGCACGACGCGCCCACTCGACAGGGGCTCGTCCCCCACGTAGACCCTTCCATGCATCACGGGATGCGCCACCGCCTGCGCCGCCACGCGGGAGGTGGGGGCGACAACGGCGACGGCTGCGACGGCGAACTCGAGCGCGAGGGCTGTACGGCCGGCAAGGCGCGCCAACCTCCGCGCTCTGTCAGGGCATGAAGCGTCCAAAGTCCTCGGGGTGGAGCTTGCGGAGATGCTCTTTGAGCTCCTCCGGCCCCATCGTCTGGGAATCGGCCGCCCGCGG
>CAZFIS010000162.1:0-6992 GCA_964519125.1 uncultured Gemmatimonadaceae bacterium
TGGGACGACGCGCTGTCGAAGGCGCGCTTCGAGTTCCGCTGGCGCGACCAGTTCAACCTGGCGCTCGATCCGCAGAGCGCGATGGAGTACCACGACGACACGCTCCCGGCCGAAGGAGCCAAGGTCGCCCACTTCTGCTCCATGTGCGGGCCGAAGTTCTGCAGCATGAAGATCTCCGCGGACGTCCGCCGCTTCGCGGACGAGCACGGCGTGAGCGCCGCGGAGGCCGTCGAGGTCGGCATGCAGGAGATGGCCGAGGAGTTCCGGGAGAAGGGCGGGGAGCTGTACGTGAAGGAGACCGCGGAGAGCTGAGTCGAGCGAAACCTCCAGGTGCCACTTCGAAGTGGCACCAGCGACGGCCACCTCGGTCGCAGGCGCGCGAACCTGGCGGTCGGAACCCCCTTGATCCAAGCGTGACTCGAGCGTAGGGTGACCCCGGGCCCTTGTGACACGAGGGCCGAGGCTCCATGGCCGAGCCTTCCTGGCGGACATGCCCGGGAGTGCCATGAAAACGCGTTCAGTTGCGGAGACGATACGCCACGTCGCGCTCGTCCTGGCCACGTCGTTCGTCTGTGCCGCTTCGCTCTGCGCTCAGACCGTCGACGGCACCGTGATCGACAAATCGACCCGCGCACCGGTCCAGGACGCCGATGTGGTGCTCCTCAGCTCGAACGGCAAGGTGACAGAGATCGTGAGTCGCCAGCTGACCGACTCGACCGGCCGGTTCGCGCTCGAGGTTCCGAAGTTCGGTGCGTACGCCGTGAAGGTGAGCGCCCTCGGCTACAAGCCCTACACGTCGGGCGCCTTCACCGCGGACACGTCGCAGGAGGCGTCCATCCAGGTGACCATGACGCCCGCGCCCGTCGCTCTGAAGGGCCTGAGCGTCAGGGTGGCGGCCATGCGCCAGGAGCTGAAGAAGGTCGGCTTCTACAAGCGGCAGCAGAAGGGAATCGGAGATTTCGTCACGCCGAAGCAGATCATCGAGAAGGCGAGCGACGGCGACATCGTGAACGCGTTCTACGGACTCTCCGGTGTGCAGGTCCGGGGAGTCAGTGTGAGCGCGGGCTCCCTCTGGGACATCACCATGCCTGGCGCGACGACACGGTCGTTCATGAGCTCGGTCAAGGGCGCGGGGCCGACATGCTATCCGAGCATCTATCTGGATGGCGACATGGTCCGGCACGGCGGCAACGTGCCGACCGACGACCTGGGTCAATGGACGACGCTGGTGAATCCGAACGACGTGGCGGGCATCGAGGTCTATCCGACAACCGCGGGTGCACCGGCCTTCGCGCAGGGCTCGGACAGTCCGTGCGGGGCGGTGGTGATCTGGACGAAGACACACTGAGAGGGGCGGATGATGCGCACGTCCCTCCTGTTCATTGCCACGACGGTTCTGGCGCTCGTGACCGCGGGCCCGGGGGCCGCGCAGACGCCGACCCACCAGCGGGTCATCGGGCAGATCGTGGATCGGGCCACGTCGGCCCCGATTCAGGGGGCGTTCGTCCAGCTCGTGGACGGCGCGGGCAAAGTCCAGGCGGGCGTGCTCAGCGACGCTGAGGGCCGCTTCATCCTGGAGGTTCCGACTCCAGGCCGGTACACGCTCCGGTCCGAGCGCATCGGGTACGCGAACTCGGTCTCGGACACGATCATGGTGGCCGCGGGCGAGACCCTCTCCTATCGCTTCGCCGTCGGGGTGCATGCGGTCAGCCTGGAGGGCCTCACGGTCACGGCTGCGAAGGGCCGGTGCCGACTCTCCCAGCAGGCCGGGACGGCGACGAGCACCATCTGGGACGCAGCGCGAAAGGCGCTCGATGTCGTCGTCTGGCTCGAGAAGCAGCGGGGTGTGCCGTTCCAGGACGTGCTCTGGGACCGGACGGAGGACCTCATCTCGGGCCAGCTCGAGAAGGGCGATCGGCGTATCTCGTCGGGCTTCGGCAAGAAGGCCTTCCGGAGCGCGAGCGGCGAGGACCTGGAGCAATCGGGATTCGTGCGATGGAGTCCGGGCCCGACGTACGTGTACTACGGGCTGGACGCGCAGGCGCTGCTTTCCAATGCGTTCCTGAACGGCCACTGCTTCCACGTCGTGGAGCCGCACGGCCACGAGGACCAGGGACTCGTCGGTCTGAGCTTCAAGCCGGTGAACGCCAACGGGCCTCCCGACATCGACGGCACCCTGTGGCTCGACCGTGAGACCTCCGAGCTCCGCTACCTCGAGTTCGAGTACACCCGCCATCTCTTCTCCGTCGAGGGGGTTCCCAACAGCCGTTTCGGTGGCCGCGTCGACTTCCACCGGCTGGCGAACGGAGCCTGGGTGGTCAGGAAGTGGTGGCTACGCATGCCGCTCTGGGGCAAGCCGCTCGCGCACCCCTTCCCCGGAGCGATCACCCCATTCCGGCCTCCGCTCCAGCAGGCGAGAGCGGACGGACTCCGCATCCGTGAGAAGGGCGGTGAGATCAGGTTCATGCCCAAGCTCGCCGCCTCGACCGACACCGGGACCGCCACGGTCGCCGGCGTCGTATATGACAGCGTGGACGACCGCCCGCTGGCTGGCGCCACCGTCTTTCTCGCGGACGACTACACGACGGCTGCGAAGACCGACATGCTGGGAGGCTTCCGCCTGGAGGGCGTGCCGGCGGGCAAGCACGTTCTCGGGTTCTTCTCACCGCTCACCGACTCTCTCGACCTGCCCGTGCTCACGGATTCTGTCCTCGTGCCGCAGCACGGCCGCACGAAGGTGACGCTGGCCGTGCCGGCGTCCGACGGGTGTCGGCCGACGTCGGCGTCCACCACGATCGTCGGCTTCGTCGAGAGCGTCGCGAATGGTGCTCCTCTGGCCGGCGTGCGGGTACAGGCCGAGTGGCAGGTCGCGGGGGGCTCGATCACCATGCGGGGCAGGGCGAGTTCCGACGACCGAGGGCGCTACCGGCTGTGCGGTGTCCCCGTGGGCGAGACCGTGGACCTGAGCGTGCCACACGGGCCCAAATCGACGCTGTACGTGTACTCCGTCAGACCGATTCGTAAGGACCTGCTGGCGGACCGGAGATAGGTTCTTTCCGGCCCCCATACGGTGGGCTGTCCGCGCCGCGAGTTCGTCCGCTCGAGGCGGTGCGGTCGACGGCGCGAACCACAAGTGGCGCCCCGCTTGGCTCTCTTCGGCCGCCGGCCCACGGCCGTCCGTTGACGGCATCGGCGTCCCGATTCTCGATCCCCGTTCGTTGACAACGAGTTCTGAGAGGGGTGGATATGGAAGCATATCCTCACTCATCAGGAAGACACACTTCAATGTCCGGCCCACTCCATACCGAACAGTTGTAGGCAGCCCCGACTGCCCTCGGCGAGCTTCTCGCCGCCGAAGGTGAGCGGATCGCTGTGGTCGTGGTGGGCGGCGCAACCCTGAACCTGCTGGGCATCGTGCGGAGGAGCACCAGCGACTTGGACATGATCGTGCCCGCCCACCGGGACGAGACGGGGGAACTGCAGCACGGGCTGTGCGGACCGCCACGGAGGAGATGACCCTGGCGGGCTTCATCCACGAGATCGAGAGCCGCCCTTCCTCCTTCGATGCCGAGCCGGCAGCCTGGGCCCAGGTGCTTCAGACCTACGGAGCCGACGTCCGGGGCGCAGAGTCGGGACCAGGCCGCCCCCGTTGGCGATTCTGGGCGGCCGTCTTCTCGTTCCTGGCCCGAGTGCTCGAGTGGTCGGATGCGGCGGAGAGCGAAGGTTGGAGCGCCTATCTGGCCAGCCGTCGTGCCCGGGACGTCCTCGACGCCCATCGCCCGCAACGGTACCAGGCGCAGGTGCGCCTGCCGTCGTTCGCCCCCTCGCGGGGAGCGGAGTTCCTGCACGACTTCGAGGAGCTGGTGGGTCGGGTGGCGGCATGGACGAAGGATGGATTGTACGGGCCGGCGTAGGACAGCCCCTGCTCCATATGCGGGCCACGCTTCTGCTCGATGAAGATCTCCGCGGACATCCAGGAGTTCGCGCAGGCCGGGATGCAGGAGAAGGCGCGGGAGTTCCGGGATGCGGGCGGGGAGCTGTACTGGAGGAATCCGCGAAGAGCTGAAGCGCGATGATGCGCCGGGTGCCACGTCCGACGTGACGCCCGCCTCGGAGGCGTTCGAGGGAGGTGGAGCGCGGCGTAGACCACGAGACTCTCGACGGAGCCGCCGAGCCCGACCACCCGGAGAGCAGGCTTGCTCCCTCCCCCCCTCCCCCGTACCATCCTCTCATGTCGACAGGGCAGTCGACGCTCCTGCCTCCCGAGCCCTCGTGAACCCTTTCGCTTACCTCGTTCCGGCGGCGCGCGCGTGAGCCGCGCCATCTGGGAGCGCTACCGCGCCTACCTGCACCAGCCCCCTTCGCAGGTCTTCGAGTGGCACGACACCGAGAGCCCCGCGCGGGGATGGCTCGTCCTCAACTCGCTGAGGGGTGGCGCTGCGGGCGGCGGCACGCGGATGCGTCGCGGCGTCACGCGTGAGGAGGTCACCTACCTCGCCAAGGCGATGGAGCTCAAGTTCGCCTTTTCGGGACCGCCGATCGGTGGAGGCAAGTCGGGCATCGACTTCGATCCGGCGGACCCGCGTCGGGTGGACGTCCTGCGCCGCTGGTACCGGGCTGTGCGTCCGTTCCTCGTCTCGTACTACGGCACGGGCGGCGACATCAACGTGGATGAGCGGCGCGACGTCGAGCCCCTGTGCGCCGAGCTCGGCATCGTCCACCCGCAGGAAGGCGTCGTGCGCGGCCACCTTGGGCTCGACGGTGAGGCAGTGGAGCGCTCGTTCCGGTGCCTCGCCGCGGGACTCACGCAGCCGGTCGACGGAGATCTCGGACTCGAGGGGGTGGCGTTCTGCGCCTCCGACCTCATCACGGGATACGGCGTCGCGAGGGCGGCGGCTCGTCTGTTCGAGCGACGCGGAACATCTCTCGACGGAGTCCGGGTCGTCATCGAGGGGTTCGGAAACGTGGGCGGTGCGGCGGCGCTCTATCTCGCACGCATGGGTGCGCGCGTGGTCGGTATCGCGGACGCGGAGGGCGGGCTCGTGAGTCCGGAGGGGCTCACGGTCGAGGAGGTCGAGGATCTCCTGCGGCGCCGGACGGACCGCAGGGTGCCGGAGCACCCCCGACACGTCGAGGGCGCGGAGCGCGAGCTGGTCTACCGCGGCACGGCCGATCTGTTCGTGCCCGCTGCCGTCTCCGGCTCCGTCGATTCGCGCCGCCTGGCGCAGCTCGCCCGACACGGCGTGCGGACCATCGTGTGTGGCGCGAACCAGCCCATCCACGAGATCCGCTTCGGCGACACGGAGATCTCGGAGGCTGCCGACGCCGAGTTCGAGATCCTCCCCGAGGTGGTCGCCAGCCTCGGCATGGCGCGCGCCTTCTACAACCTCATGGCCGGCTCCGGGCCGCAGACCGCGCGTCAGATCTTCGAGGACGTGGATCGGGTGATGGACGAGGCGGTGGACGCCGTCGTCGAGCGGACGGGCGGGACCCGTACCGGGGTCACGGCTGCGGCGATCGAGATCGCGATGGATCGGGAGCGGTAGGGGCTCCCCGCGCCTTCTCGAGGGCTCGCCGCACGTAGACGGGCACCATGGCGCGCCGCCACTGGGCATCCACGATGATGTTCTCCAGAGGATGGCACTGCTGTTGGGCGCGCTCCGCGAGCTCGGAAATCAACTCGTCGTCCAGCGGGCGACCCCCGGCGATCTCGTTCCATCCGCTCAGCTCACGGGGCCGAGCGCCGAGCGCCGTCACCACCCCTTCCACCGTGCGTACCGTACCGTCATCCTCGAGTTCGGCCGCCACCGCCACCGTGAGCAGGGGGAAGTCGATCGACTTCCGTTGGCGGAGCTTGGTGTACGCGCTCCGCCGTGCCGCGGCCGCCAGCGGGATGCGGATCTCCGTCACGATTTCGTCGGGCTCGCGCACCGTGTTGGCGATGCCGTCCGCGACGAAGAAGTCGCGCACGGGAACGTCTCGGCGGCCGCCGGGACCCACGAGCACGGCCACCGCGTCGAGCACCATGAGCACCGGGGGTGTGTCCGCCGAGTGGGCTGCCACGCACTTCTTGCCCACCCGCGTCACGTGGCACACGGTGCCGTCCTTCTTCAGGCAGTAGCCGAGCGCGCCGCGCCAGAAGGCCGTCTGGTTGTAGTAGGTGCACCGGGTGTCGAGGCAGAGGTTGCCGCCCAGCGTGCCCATGTTGCGGAGCTGCGGTCCCGCCACGTGTCCGGCGGCGTCCGCCAGGGAGGGGAAGCGCGCGCGCACGGTGGCATCGGTGGCGATGTCCGCCAGCGTCTCGGCCGCGCCGATGCGGAGCCGGCCGTCCTCCACGCGGATCCCCTTCATCCCGTCGATTCCCTTCAGGGCGACGAGATGGTGCGGCTCGAAGAGCCGGTGCTTCATGTTCGGCACCAGGTCCGTGCCGCCGGCGATCGGCATCGCCTCTCCGTCGTGCTCTCCCAGGAGCGCGACAGCCTCGTCCACGGTCTGCGGCCGGTGGTACCGGTACGGCGGCAGCCTCAGCATGGCGGGTGCGCGTGGGCGGAAAGCGGGCGGCTCACCATCGGCTCAGTCCGTGCCCACGGGCTCGGTCTGGCGCTCGGGCCGCCCGGGCTTGCCCAACGTCCCGGCGGACCGTGCGGACTCGATCGCCTTCCATACGGCGGGTGGGGAGAACGGGAGGCGGTCGAGTCGTACGCCGACCGCGTCGTAGATGGCGTTCGCGATCGCAGGGATCGAAGGGTGTAAGGGACCTTCGCCCGCCTCCTTGGCACCGTATGGCCCCTCCGGGTCGATCGACTCGATGATGAGCGACTCGATCTCCGGAGTGTCCATGCTCGTGGGGATGCGGTAGTCCAGCAGAGAAGGCGCATTGTGCAGGCCCGCGCGCCCGTGCTCGGCGTCCTTGAAGATGTGCTCCTCCATGAGCGCTTCGGCGAAGCCCATGTAGGCCGAGCCCTCCATCTGGCCCTCGACCAGGACCGGAT
>CAZFIS010000163.1:0-6983 GCA_964519125.1 uncultured Gemmatimonadaceae bacterium
CGACCGCATGATTTCGTTCCCCACGGTCACCAACGTGGATCCGGAGCCGGCGACCCCCAACGCGTGCGCGCGGGTCTCGACCACGCTCCAGCTTTGACCCGCATCCGTGGACCTGAGGATCCCACCATCGGAGACGACGAGCACCGTCGACCCGTTGCCCCAGACGCCCTGGACGTTCTCGCGCGCACCGTCCACGGCGGACCAGGTCGCGCCACCATCCACGGAGCGGAGAATCGTACCCTCCCAGCCCACGGCCACCGCCGTCCCGTCTTCGATCCATACGTCTCGGAGAGAGGCTCCCGTGCCGGAGCTCACGGCGGACCATGTTGCGCCGCCGTCGGTCGAGCGAACGATGGTGCCCGACCCCCCGACGGCGAGCACCGTCTCGCCGTCGGCCCAAACACCGAAGAAGCTCTGTCCCGTGCCGCCCGTCCTCTCGTGTCCCTGCCACGTGGCGCCGCTGTCGGTCGAGCGGAGGACGAGACCGACGGCACCGACGATGAACGCCCTCGACTCGCCGGCCCAGACACTGTTGAGCGGGCGCAGGGTGCCGCTTTCCACGATCTCCCAGTCGCCGCCGCCGTCGGTGGAGCGCAGGATCGTACCGAACAGGCCCACGGCCAGAAGTGTCCGGCCGTCTGCCCACACGTCGTAGAGGTGGACTCCGGCCAGCGTGCCTTCGACCTGCTGGAACGTGAAGGGCGTGTCGAGGGCAGGCTCGGGCTCGGGGCCCGCGGTATCCGAGCACGCGAGGAGAAATGCGACGCCCGCCAGCGGAACCAGCAGCGCCAGGAAGATTGTGGGGGTGCGATACCTCTGCGAGCCGGTCGACATGGTCGTTGCGGTTTCCCCGAAGGGGGCGGATTGCACCACGTGCAGTGTTTGAGCGTACAGCCTGCGGGGTCGTTCGTCCGTAGGGGGAAATACTAGTTGCGTGTAAGGTGATTCTCCCCGGTCCGACGGCCCTAGCGCCGGTGGGATGTATGAAGGTGGATACGCAGGAACCGGGGTGGTGGGTGGAGGTGATGTCCCTGCAAACCCCTGGCGCATAAGGCATGTCCACCCGACAATGGTCGGGTCGTGCTCGACCCTGCCGGCTTTGCTCGTCGCGAAGGCCGAGCGGTGGCAATCCAGGACCGCGCTGGAGGAGACATGAGTGGAACGACCACGACCCTCACCGGATGGAAGGCGATGCTCGTGCTGGTCGTTCTGGCCGGCGTGGTCGTGTTCCGGGTCGCGACGGTGCGCGCCAAGCTCGATACGCAAGGACGCGCCGCGCTCGAGACATGGGTTCGCAATGGCCTGATTCGACCCATCCTCGCCGACACGACACGGTCCTTGCAGGAGCGGGGTGACGCCGTCCTGGAGGCATCATCCGTGACCATCCGGTCGCTGGCGGTCCGCGGGCGCCTGAACAACGCTGTCGTGCGAGTGGAGTTGGCCCCCAGCCCGGCCCTGCCCCCCGGGACGGAGCTGGTCCAGTACTATCGCATGCGGTACTCGACGATCCTCGGCTGGAGGCCCCTCAACAAGACCAGCAAGCTCGCCTGGTACGTGGCCGCTTTCTGAGGTGATGGCACGTCCACGGCCCGCGTCCGCCTCCCGGGTCGCGGCCCCTGCTGTCCGGCAGCGGGATTCACGATGAACCGCAACCGCACCCGCATCGGATCCCTGGGCCTCTGGACGGCTTTGGCGCTGGTGGTGGGAAATATGGTGGGCTCGGGCGCCTACCTGCTGCCCTCCTCACTCGGCAAGTTCGGACCCATCAGCCTCGTGGGGTGGATCGTGACTGCCGTGGGAGCCATGAGCCTCGCGCTGGTGTTCGCCCGCCTGGGGCGCATCATGCCGGCGACCGGCGGGCCGTATGCCTACACCCGTGAGGCGATGGGCGACGCTCCGGCGTTCCTGGTGGCCTGGGGCTACTGGGTCTCGGTCTGGGTGGCGAACGCAGGCATCGCCACCGCGTTCGTCGCGTACCTGACGCCCTTCTTTCCCGGCCTGAAAGAGTCTCCGCTGTACTCGGGCGCGGCCGCGGTGGGGACCATCTGGCTCCTGACGGCCGTGAACCTGCGGGGGGTGCGGGAGGCAGGCATGCTCCAGCTCGTCACCACCGTGCTGAAGGTGCTCCCTCTCGTCGCGGTGGGGACCCTGGGCCTCCTGGCGATGAACACGGCCAACCTCACGCCCTTCAATCCCGGGGGCGGCTCCGGCTTCTCCGCCGTCACGGCCTCGGCCACCCTCACGCTGTGGGCCTTCCTGGGTCTCGAGTGCGCCACCATTCCCGCGCACGAGGTGCGCGATCCCGAGCGTACCATCCCCCTGGCCACGGTGCTGGGCACGGCGGTCACTGCGCTGATCTACCTGCTGAGCTCCGCCGCGGTCATGGGGGTGCTGAGCGCGCCCGAGCTGTCGGCGTCGTCGGCGCCCTTCGCCGACGCGGCCACGCGCATGTGGGGCTCCGCGGCGGGCAAGGTCGTCGCCGCCGGGGCGGCCGTGGCCGCGTTCGGGGTGCTCAACGGGTGGGTGCTGATGCAGGGCCAGATGCCCCTGGCGCCCGCCCGGGACGGCCTCTTCCCCTCGCGCTTCGGCCGCCTGTCGCGACGGAAGACACCGGCGTTCGGGCTGGTTCTGTCCAGCATCTTCACGACGGTCCTGGTGGCGACCAACTACACCCGTGGCCTCGTGGGTCTCTTCACCTTCAGCGCGTTGCTGGGCACGGTGACCGTGCTGCTGGCGTACCTGGGCTCGTCGGCCGGACAGATCCTCCTGATCTTCCGCCGGCCCGGCCGGTTCGGGGGGAAGGGGGCCACGAGGGCGATCGTCATCTCCGCGGTGGCGTTCGTCTACTCGGTGTGGGCCATCGTGGGGGCCGGGTGGAACGTGGTGTTGTGGGGAGCCGTGTTGCTGACGATGGGGATTCCGGTGTACCTACGGTCATCAGCGCGCGCCTTGACGGTGGCGGCGAAGGCGGAGGTCGCGGATGCCTGACGAGACGAGCGACGTGCCCATCACCCTGCAGTCCGACACCGCCCCCCTGCGTCGCGTACTCCTCAGACGCGCACGCGACGCGTTCGTCGGCGCGGCCGCCGTGGAGGCCCAGTGGCGCGACCTGGGCTACCTCGCGCCTCCCGACGTCGACGCCGCGCGCCGGGAGTCCGACGCGTTCGCGGAGCTGCTGGAGGGCCTGGGTGTGACGGTCGCCTGGGCTCCTCCCGGGGATCTCGGCCTGGACTCCATCTACGTCCGTGACGCCTCCGTCGTGTGCGACCGAGGCGCGGTGCTGTGCGCCATGGGGAAGAAGGCACGCAGGCGGGAGCCCGAGGCCCTCCGGGGCGCATACGATGCGCTCGATGTGCCTGTGCTGGGTGAGATCCGTGGGGCGGGGCACCTCGAGGGTGGTGACGTCGCGTGGGTCCGGCCCGGGATGCTCGCGGTGGGGCGGGGGTATCGGACGAACGACGAAGGCATCCGCCAACTGACCGCGCTCGTCGGCGACGCCGCGGACGAGATCCTCGTGGTGCCCCTACCCCACTGGAGGGGGCCCGCGGACGTCTTCCACCTCATGTCCATCTTCAGTCCGCTGGACGACGACCTGGCGCTGGTCTACTCGCCTCTGTTGCCGGTGACGTTCCGTGAGACCCTGCTGGAGCGTGGCGTCTCCCTCGTGGAGGTGCCCGACGCGGAATTCGAGTCCATGGCGTGCAACGTCCTCGCCGTGCGGCCCCGGGTGGCCGTCGCCCTCGAGGGGAACCCCGAGACGCGTCGCCGGCTGACGGCGGCGGGCGTGGACGTGCACACATACGCCGGCGCCGAGATCAGCGTGAAGGGGTCCGGAGGACCCACCTGCCTGACCCGGCCGTTGGAGCGGGAGCGGCCGTAGGGAAGAAGCCCGACCGCGGAAGAACGCCCTACTGCACCTCCGCGTACGTGTTGGCCGGATCGGGGGTGATGTAGAGGTCCAGGGTGTCGCCCGGCCTGACCAGGATGTTGCCGGTGACGTGATACAGTCCCTCCAGCGGGTCGACGCGTATGCGCATGCTGCCTGTGCTCGGTGCGGCCACGCGGAGGGAGGCCGTCGTGTATGCGGACACGACGCCGAGCTCGTGCTTGATGCCCTTGATCACGGAGTACACGCGCACGTCTTGATCCTCCTGGTTCTGCGCCAGGATCTCGACGTAGGCGCCCGAACTCCCGCCCGCGGCGGCGAAGGGATTGTCCGTCGACGCCGTCATGGCGGCACAGCCGGAGACGAAGGCCGCGAGCACGAGCGTCCAGGCCCGACGCCAGGGCCGGTGGCGCACCGCACCTCCCGGCGCGGATCGGTGGGATTCGAGCACCGATCCACCATCCTCGAAAATGTCCACGGTCCCCTCCTTCGCGCCGCTCTTCAGGTAGGTAGAACGGGTCCACCTTGCCATCGGATACCCTGCACGGGGCCGGGAGGATCGCGCGGCCGCCCTTTCGGCACGACGGAAGTGGGATCTCTTGTGTTTTAGGTAAGCCTAATTTACATATGGCCTGTTGAACGCACCGACGCATGAACCACGGCAAGCGGGGACGGGAGCAGGGAGTGGCGCGATCCTACGGGGCGGATACGAAGGGCGATCGACCGGCGGGGCCACATCCGCGGGTGCAGCTCGCGGCGCGGAACGCCATCGAGGGTAAGTCCAGGGGCCTCAAGGCGATTCTGCCTTTCATCGGTCCGGCGTTCATCGCGTGCATCGCCTACATAGATCCGGGCAACTTCGCCACGAACATCCAGGGTGGCGCGGAGTTCGGGTATGCCCTGCTCTGGGTGATCCTGCTCGCCAACGTCATGGCGATGCTGATCCAGGGGCTCGCCGCCAAGCTCGGCATCGCCACCGGGATGAACCTCGCCGAGGTGTGCCGGACGCGCTTTCCACGGTGGGTGAACTACGTCCTGTGGATCACGCAGGAGGTCACGGCGATGGCCACGGACCTGGCCGAGGTCCTGGGGGCCGCCATCGGTATCACACTGCTCACCGGCATACCCATGCTGGCGTCGGCGGCGGTCACGGGCATGACCGTGTTCGTCATTCTGGCGATGCAGGGCCAGGGCTTCCGCCAGCTCGAGATCTTCATCGGCGGGTGCGCTGCGGTGATCGCGGGGTGTTACGTGATCGAGACGCTGCTTGCGCGGCCCGACTGGTCCCAGATCCTCTACCACAGCGTGGTGCCCAGCCTGCCGGGCAGCGGCGCCATTCTGCTGTCGGTGGGGATCATCGGCGCCACGGTGATGCCCCACGTGATCTACCTGCACTCCGACCTGACCCGCGGCCGCATTGTCCCTACCAGCGACGAAGAGGCGCGCCGCATCGTCGGCTTCAACAAGATCGACGTGGTCGTGGCCATGGGCCTCGCCGGGCTGGTGAACATGGCCATGCTGTTCATGTCGGCGAAGGTGTTCCACTTCACCGGGCACGCCGACGTGGCGGACATCAACTCCGCTTACCAAACACTGACGCCACTCCTGGGGGGCGGGGCGGCCGTCGTATTCGCGGTTTCCCTCATTGCTTCGGGTGTCTCCAGTTCCCATGTTGGCACCATGGCCGGCCAGGTGGTCATGCAGGGCTTCGTGGACTTCCACATTCCCGTCTGGCTGCGGCGCTTCGCGACCCTGATCCCGGCGCTGGTGGTCATCTACCTGGGTCTCGACCCGACGCGTACGCTGGTCATCAGCCAGGTCGTCCTCAGCTTCACGCTGCCTATTCCGGTGATCACGCTGATCATGTTCACGCGGGACCGCGACATCATGGGCAAGCTCGTGAATCATCCGGCCGTGACGGCGCTGGCCATCGTGTGTGCGGCCGTGATCCTCTTCCTCAACGCGGTCCTGCTCTACCAGACGTTCGGTGGGCAGCTCCCCAACATCGGCTGAGCCCCATGCGAGCGCCGATGCGCATCCTCGTGCCGCTGGACGGCTCCTACCTTGCGGAAGCCGCGGTGCCCATCGCCGCGCGCCTCGCCGAGGCATGCGGCGCGGAGATCACCCTCCTCCACGTCCTCGAGAAGGGCGCGCCGTCGAGCGTGCACGGCGAGCCTCATCTCTCCAAGGAGGAGGAGGCCGAAGCGTATCTCGCCGCCGTGGCGCAGGATCTCACGGCGCACGGCGGGACCATCGACCATCACGTCCATGAGGTGCCGGTGGGGGACGTGGCGCGGAGCATCGCCAGCCACGCCGACGAGCAGGAGAGCGAGCTCGTCATCGTCTGCGCCCATGGGGCCGGTGACTTGCGCCGCGGGCTGTTCGGGTCCATCGCCCAACGGGTGCTCCAGATCTGCCGCCGCCCGGTGCTGCTGGTCCGGACGCAACGGGCTCCGGACGTGCATCCGCCCTTCGATCCGACCACGATCATGGTCGCCCTCGACGCCACCGTGGCGGCTGAGGCGGCGCTCCCGCTGGCGAGCAGGTTGGCACGCCTCCTACACGCACAGCTTCGTCTCGTGATGGTCGTGCCGACGCTGGAGACCATCGGCGGGGAGCGCCAGCCACAGGCGGCGCTCCTGCCCGGCACGACGCGGGTGCTTCTCGACGCGCGGGAGGAGCAGGCGGCGGCCTACCTCCAGGAGCTTTCCGAGTCGCTCCGCGCGGCGGGGGTGCCGAACGTCGCGGAGGTCCGTCGGGGCGCCCCGGTGGCCCAGTTGGCGGCCGACGCCGCCGAGCACGGAGACGGCCTGGTCGTGGCCGCGACCCACGGTCGGGCGGGACTCCAGGCCATCTGGTCGACGAGCGTCGCGACGAGGCTCATGAAGCGGACGAACGCGCCCATCCTGTTGGTGCCGATCGTCGAGCCGGCACCGAAGATGCCGGTTCAGGAGGGCTCCGAGGAGCCCTCCTGAGTGCACCTACTTCACCGCCATCCTACCCGCGTTCTCCCCCAGCCACGTCGAGAAATCCTGAAGCTCGGGGTTGAGCTTCCGGGCGGTCTCGACGGACCTCATGCCCCGCACCTCGTCCTCGA
>CAZFIS010000164.1:0-6952 GCA_964519125.1 uncultured Gemmatimonadaceae bacterium
CAAGGGTCTGGTCCTGGTCACCGGTCCCACGGGCTCGGGAAAATCCACGACGCTGGCGGCGCTCGTGAACAAGATGAACATGGAGCGCCAGGATCACATCCTCACCATCGAGGACCCGATCGAGTTCGTGCACCCGAGCCAGAAGTGCCTGGTGACGCACCGACAGGTAGGGCAGCACACGGAGAGCTTCAAGTCCGGGCTGCGGGCCGCGCTGCGAGAGGATCCGGATATCGTGCTCATCGGTGAGCTGCGAGACCTGGAGACCGTCGCCATCGCCATCGAGACCGCCGAGACCGGACACCTCGTCTTCGGCACGCTGCACACCACCACGGCGGCCTCGACCGTGGACCGGATCATCGATCAGTTTCCCGCCGATCGTCAGTCCCAGATCCGCGTCATGCTCGCGGAGTCCCTGCGGGGCGTCATCTCGCAGACCCTCTGCAAGAAGATCAAAGGTGGACGCGTGGCCGCCCGCGAGATCCTGCTGACCACACCGGCGATCTCCAACCTCATTCGTGAGGGGAAGACGTTCCAGATCCCGTCGACCATGCAGACCAGCCGCAAGCTGGGGATGATCACGATGAACGACGCGCTCATGGAGCTGGTGGAGCGCAAGGAGGTCTCTCCCCACGAGGCCTACATGAAGGCGACCGAGAGGGTCACTCTGCTCACGGCCATGAAGGCGATGGGGCATGACGTGTCCTTCGCTACCGGGTACTTGCTGCAGTCTTCCTGAGCCGGAGGGGATGCGGTGAAGCGACACACGAGAGTCCTGGTCGGCGCTGCGGTCGTCGGCGCGCTCACGGCGTGCGTGGGTTCGTCCAGCACGGCCGCGGCCGGCTCGCACGGCGCGGGCGCGGCGCTCCCGACCGGCCCCGTCTTCCGGATCACCCTGCCCGCCTCCGCCGCGGGCCGCGTGGGCCAGTTCGGCCTCGAGGTCCCGGTGCACGGCCGCGTCTACGTGGTGCTCTCGTCCGACAGCTCTCGCGAGCCGAGAGCGCAGGTGGACGTGCTCGGCGCTCCCTTCTGGGGGATGAACGTGCAAAGGCTCGCCGCCGGAGGGTCGGTCGTGCTCGAGCCCGGCGCGGCCGGCATCGACGGCTATCCATCGGACGACCTGAGCACGATTCCTCCCGGTGAGTATCGGGCGCAGGCCGTGCTGAACGTCTACACGACGTTCCACCGATCCGACGGCCACACGGTGAGCCTGCACCTGAACTCGGGCGCGGGACAGAACCAGTGGCGCTCCCCGGGCAACGCGTACTCCGTGCCGGTGCGCGTCACGATCCGTGCGGCAGGCTCCGGGGCCGGCTCCGACACGGTGAGCCTCGTGCTGGACAGCGTGATTCCACCGCGAGACTCCGTGCCTGCCGGCGGCTCGCTCCAGCAGGGCAATCCTCCGGACCACGGGCTGGTGCGCTTCGTGAAGATCCGCGACGAGCGGCTCTCGAAGTTCTGGGGCCACGACATCTGGATCGGCGCCAACGTCCTGCTGCCGGCGGATTACGACACCCACCCGGAGCGGCGCTATCCGGTCATCTACGCACAGGGCCACTTCCCGGGGAGCTCCGCACCGTTCGGCTACGGTGGCGGCCGTGGCCGCTCCACCGGCTTCGACTCGTTCTGGAAGTCGGCCGACGCGCCGCGCGTCATCGCGGTGACGTTCCGGCACGCCAACCCGTACTACGACGACTCCTACGCGGTCAACTCGGCCAACGTCGGCCCATACGGCGACGCGCTGATCGACGATTTGATCCCGTACATCGAGAGCCACTTCCGGACGATTCGCGCGCCGTGGGCTCGTGTGCTGGCCGGCGGATCCACCGGTGGGTGGGAGGCGCTCGCGCTCCAGATCTATCACCCGGACACGTTCGGCGGGACGTGGGGATGGTGCCCCGACCCGGTGGACTTCCACTACTACCAGATCGTCGACGTCTACGACGACGCGAACGCCTACTTCGTGACCCACGGCGCCGTGCGCGTGCCGAGACCGAGCGCACGCGGCACGGACGGCGCCATCCGCTATACGATGGAGCAGGAGAACCGATGGGAGCTCGCCCAGGGCGACCACGGCCGCTCCGGTCGGGGGCAGTGGGACATCTGGCAGGCCGTCTTCGGGCCGGTAGGCTCGGACGGGTATCCCGTGCCGATCTGGGACAAGCGCACCGGCGTCATCGACCACGACGTGGCACACGCGTGGGGCGAGCACTTCGACCTGCACGCGTACCTCGAGAGCAACTGGAAGCGCATCGGGCCGTCTCTGGCGGGTAAAATACACGTGGCCGTGGGCGACATGGACACGTACTACCTGAACGACGCGGTCTACCGGCTGAAGGCGTTCCTGGACTCGACCACGGCACCGTCCGCCCGGGCGTCCTTCGAGTTCGGCCGGCTCAAACCGCACTGCTACATCGGGCACAGCGAGGCGGACCCGTCGAAGGACCTGAGTTATCCGGAGTTTATCCGCATCGCCGCCGACTACATGGCGCACCACGCACCGGCCGGTGCGGCGACGGGCTGGCTGGGACGTCGCTGAGCGCTGCCGCTCACGGACCCGCTCAGGAAGAGCCGAACAGCCTCAGATCCACGGCCTCGCCCATCGCCCGGTAACCGGCGTCGTTCGGGTGCAGGTGATCCCCGCTGTCGTACTTCGCCAGGAAGTGGGTCGGATGGGCCGGGTCACGCGTCACCCGGTCGAAGTCGATCACGCCGTCGTACGCTCCGCTCGTGCGGATCCAGCGGTTGACCGCCTCGCGCTTCGCCTCGCCCGCGGTCGTGAAGTACCCGCATCCTTCGAACGGCGTGAGCGTGGCACCGTAGATCGTGAGCCCGAGCTCGTGCGCCCGCTCGATGAGCTGCTCCTGGCCGGCGATGATCTGGTCCGCGCTGACGTCCTGGTCCCTGAAGGGGTCGAACGTCGAGAAGCCGATGTCGTTGATGCCCTCCAGCACGATGACGTATCGGACGCCGGGCTCGCGCAGCACATCCCGGTCGAAGCGGGCCAGGGCGTTCACGCCGTCGTGGTCGTGCAGAATCCGGTTGCCGCTGATTCCCTCGTCCAGCACCGAGAGGCGGTCCAGCGCGTGCGCAGCCGCCAGGTGCTCCGCAAGGAAGTTCGGCCAGCGCGCATCGGCGTCGACGGTGGAAGCGTAGCCGTCCGTGATGGAATTGCCGAGCGTGACGATCGCCGCGGCGCCGGCCGGCGCGCGCACGCTCACGCCGCTGAGGAAGAACCAACTCACCGGCTTGGCGGCCACGGGCATCGCGACCTCACCGGTGTGGTCGCCGCGCGGTGAGACGTACGACGTCCGTACCGAGAGCTCGTGGTACGTCGACGCCGCGGTGGAGTCGGGCAGGTAGAGGCTCACGGCCAGGTCGGCGAGCGCAGGGAGGTGCATCGCCACGGGATCGCTGAGCACCGGCGCGCCGGCCGGCACCGTGAAGGTGGAGTCACCGCCGAACGTGAGCAGGCGGCTCGAGCCCGGCTGGATGCGCGCGCCGCCGGCCGACAGCGCGATGCGGGCCGCGCCGATCCGAAGCGGCACGTGCCCGAACTCGTTCGAGAAGCGGACACGCACCGTGTCGCCGCCCATGCTGACGCGCACGACCTGACGGATGGTCTGATGGTCGAATGACTTCACCGAGGGACCGGAGGACGCCGGCGCCCCCTCCGCGCTCGCGGCCCACGTGCCTACCCAGTGGCGGCCCTGAGGGGAATGCGCGACGCCGGCGGCTGACTGTGCGGCCACGCCTCCGCTGGAGAGCAGCGCCGCCGCGAGGGCGAGCACTCCGGTCCATGTTCTTGTCATCATTCTCCTCCTCTACCGCTTCACGATACGAGCATGGCGTGCGAGCAATGCCTCGTACTCGTTGCGGTACGCCGCGAGCACGCCTCTCTCCCCCTGGGTCGGCGGGGCATCCGCGGCAACGACCGCGGTCGCGAGGCTGGCCAGGACGCCATCCACCGACGCGAGGCTCGGCGTGCCGGTATCGGCGATCACGGTGAGCGAATCGGCCGGCCCTGCCGTGCCCTCCTTCAGGGCTTTCACGATGGACTCGTGGGAGGCCGTGACGCGATCGAGTGTGGAATCCACCGCGAGCGCGAACGCGAGCTGCTCGCGAAGCGCCGCGTCTCCCACGTGCACCCTCGGATCGAGCTTCACGTCGAGCGACTGCGTCATGCTCTTTCCGTTCACGGTCAGGGTCACGCGGTAGCGCCCGGGCAGCGCGAGGGGGCCGCGTGGATCGACGGGCGTGCCCTCTTTCCACACGCCCGCGATCGAGTAGCTGTACGACAGCGCGGCCGGATGCGGATAGCGCAGGTCCCACACGAAGCGGTGCATGCCCGCGGCAGTGGACAGGCGTGGGCCGGCACCCAGCCATCCCTTCTGGAAGTACCGCTCTGCCGGGAGGTGTTCGGCCGTGTTCGCGCTGGAGAAGTGGCGGATCACGTGACCGGCCGCGTCGCGGACCGTGAGGGTCACCGGACCGTCGCTCGGCGAGGCCAGCCAGTAGTCGATGACCGCGCCCGTCGGCGGATTCTCGGCCACCGGGGTGGAGGGCGGCCAAGGCGTGTCGCGGTTCTCGTCCGCGCGCATGCGAATGGCCGTGCGCGGCGCGAACAGGTGCGCGGAGCTCGCGGTGGCCGCGGCCGCCTCACGCAGTGGCTCCACGTCGTCCAGGATCCAGATGCCGCGGCCCTGCGTGGCCGTGATCAGGTCGCCGTCGTGCACGAGCAGGTCGCGGTACCACGTCGTCGGCAGGTTGAGCGAGAGCGACTGCCAGCGCCCGCCGTCGTCGAAGGAGACGTACACGCCGCGGCTCGTGCCGGCGTAGAGAAGCCCCCGCTTCACGGGGTCCGCCCGCACGGACATCACGAACTCGTCGGAGGGGATCCCCTCGGTGATCGACTGCCACGTCGCGCCCCCATCCGTGGTCTTGAGAATGAGCGGGGTGTAGCGGTCGAGCCGGTGCATGTCCACCGACGCGTAGGCCGTCTGCGCGTTGAAGGGCGAAGGCTCGATGTTGTCGATGCGAGCCCACTCGGGGACCTGCTTGGGGGTCACGTTGATCCAGTGCGCCCCGCCGTCGCTCGTCTTCTGGATGAGGCCGTCGTCCGTGCCCACCCAGATCAGGTCCTTGTCGAGGGGGGACGGCGCGATGGAAAAGATCACGCCGAACCCACACGCCTTCGCCTGGTCGAGGTCCGCTGTGTGGCAGGCCGCGGGGGCCGACCCGGAGCCCTTGCCACTCAGGTCCGGGCTGATCGTGCGCCACGTGTTGCCGTCGTCGTTCGAGGCGAAGAGCACCTGGGCGCCGAGATACATCGTGTGCGGGGGCAGAGGAGAGAACGCCATCGGCGTGATCCACGTGTAGCGGTACTTCGCCGAAGGCGGATAAGCACCGTACGTGGAGACCGGCCACGGCGACACCTCGGCGGACTGGCGTGTCACCTCGTCGAACCGCGACATGTGCCCACCGAGCCCGGTGCCGAACACGGTGTCGGGCGCTCCCGGCTTCGGCACGTCGTAGTCACGCTCGTCGCCGCCCACCGGATGCCAGTCGCGATTGTCGACGACCCCATACGGACCTCGGCTCAGGAGCTCCACGGTGCCGTTGTCTTGCTGCCCGCTGTAGATCCGGTAGGGGAAGCGGTTGTCCGCGGCGACGTGGTAGAGCTGTCCGGTGGGTTGGTTGTACCAGCTCGACCAGCTCTCGCCGCCGTTCACCGTGACCGCGGCGCCCTGGTCGGCGCCCTCGATCATGTGCGACGGATCGCTGGGATCGATCCACAGGAAGTGGTAGTCGTCCCCGCCGGGCGCGCCCTTGAAGATCGTGAAGGTCTTCCCGCCGTCCGTCGAGCGGCGGATCGACTGGCCGGTCACGTACACGGTGTTGGGGTCCTTCGGGTCGACCGCCAGACGGCCGAAGTAGCTGCTGGCGAGCACGGGGTCGCTGTTCTCCACGCGCCAGTGCGCGCCGCCGTCGTCGCTGCGGTACAGCCCGCTCGCATCGCTCGGGGCCGCGGCCGTCGTGAGCGCGGAGCCCTCGAGCGCGACGGACGCGTACACGACCTGCCCGCCGCTGCCGGGCGCCACCGCGAGGCCCACCCTGCCCAGGTTCGCCGACGGCAGCCCGTTCGTGAGCTTCGTCCACGTGGTGCCCTCGTCCGTGCTCTTGTAGATGCCTGATCCGGGTCCCGACTGCGGCATGAAGTAGTCGAGCCACGGGTGGAGCCTCATCTGCCACATGGCGGCGTAGACGACACTCGGATGTCCCGGATCCCACGCCAGATCGACCGCTCCGGTGGCATCGTTGACGTGGAGCACCTGCTTCCACGTCGCGCCGCCGTCGTTGGTGAGGTAGACGCCGCGGTCGGGATTGGGACCGAATACGTGTCCCAGCGCGGCCACGAGCACGCGGTTCGGGTCGTGGGGATCCACCAGGATGCGCCCGATGTGCTGCGTCGCCGTGAGCCCGACGTTCTTCCATGTCTTGCCGCCGTCCGCGGAGCGGTAGACTCCGTCACCCACCGCGATGTCGTAGCGGGCCGCGACCTGCCCGGTGCCGACGTAGATGACGTTCGGGTTGGACGGTGCCACGGCCAGTGCGCCGATGGCCGAGGAGGACTCGTGCTGCATCAGGCCCTGCCAGGTGCGGCCGGAGTCCGTGGTCTTCCATACGCCCCCGCCCGCCGCACCGAAGTAGAACGTATTGGGCTCGCCCGGGACGCCCTCGGCCACGGTCGCCCATCCCGCCCGGAACGGCCCGACGAAACGCCAGTGCAGACCCGCGTAGGCGCTCGGCGGCACCGTCGGAGCAGGTATGCGGGACGGGAGCCCCGACTGCGGACCCAGGAGGGAAAGGACGGTGGCGGCAATCAGGGATTTCGTCATTTCGGTGCCCCCGAATGGGCAGAAAGCGGAAGGCGGGTGTGCCTCAACAGAATGCC
>CAZFIS010000165.1:0-6936 GCA_964519125.1 uncultured Gemmatimonadaceae bacterium
GCGAACATGAAGACGATCCCTTCCCCGTCCAGGATCTCGCCCATGCGCTCCGGTGTCAGCTCGATGCGTACCCCCAGCGACTCGAGCACGTCCGCGCTGCCGCTCCGCGAGGTGAACGACCGATTGCCGTGCTTGGCGATGCGCACGCCCGCGCCCGCCGCGACGAGTGCGGCGGAGGTGGAGATGTTGAAGGTGGTCACCCGGCCACCGCCCGTTCCCGCCGTGTCCACCAGCGTGAGCGGATCGCCGCACGGCACGGGCGTCATGGCGGTCCGGAGGGCGCGCACCCCCCCGGCGACTTCGGACGGCGCGACGCCCTTGGTACGCAGCCCCATGAGCAGTGCCGCCATCTGGACCTCCGTGGCGGTCCCGCTCATGAAGGCCCCGAAGGCCCCTTCTGCCTCGTCTGCGCTGAGGTCCCCTCCGTCTGCCACCTTCTCGAGAAGGTGCACGAAGTCGATGGGGACGATCTCCTGTGGCGCGGCCTCCGCCATGTTCACCTCCATTGTCCGGAAGGAGGAAATCCTAATCCAGATGCGGGTTTTCGGTCAATCATTGCAGCTTGACATCCACCCCCTCCCCCATACCTTTTCGCCGTGGAAACCGGGGACATGATCCGCCTGCAGCTCACCCTCCACTACGACGGGTCACTCTTTCACGGATGGCAGTTTCAGCCCGATCAGCGCACCGTCCAGGGCGAGGTCGAGGATGCGCTCGGCCGGCTGGCGGATCGACCCCGCACCGTGATCGGCTCCGGCCGTACCGACGCGGGCGTGCACGCCACCGGCCAGGTGGCCGCCGTCGACATGCCCTCCTCGTGGACGCCCGACGACCTGCGCCGCTCCCTGAACGCGCTCCTCCCCGGGGACGTCTGGGTCGAGTCCGTCCGCCGGGTGAGGGCAGATTTCCACCCCCGCTACGACGCCGTCGCGCGCACGTACACGTATCGGGTCGGCACGGCGCCGGAGGCCGCCTCTCCGTTCCACCGTCCCTGGTGCTGGGCGATGCCGGTGCCCCTGGACGAAGCTTCGCTCGGTCGGGGCGCGGAGCTGCTCCTGGGAGAGCACACGTTTCGGGCCTTCGCGAAATCGGGTCAGCCCGAGCGCGGCGACCGCTGCACGGTCTCCTCGGCCGTCTGGTCTCCGTGGGAGCTGGGCGTCCGCTTCGACATCACGGCGGACCGCTACCTTCACCACATGGTGCGCTATCTGGTGGGTACGTTGGTGGACGTCGCGCGCGGCCGTAGGCCGCTCGAGGACGTGGCCGCGTTGCTCGATCCGGATACGCGGCTCGAGACGTCGCCGCCGGCGCCACCGCAAGGGCTCTTCCTGACCCGTGTGGAGTATCCCCACGACATCGCCCTCAACCGGGACGAACCGCAACGCTCCGAAGAGCGGAAAGGGGCTCGAGCATGAAGATCTTTCTCGACACCGCAGACCTGAAGGAGATCCGGCGCGCGGCCGAAGCCGGCCTCATCGACGGGATCACGACGAATCCCTCGCTGGTCTCGCAGGTGGCCGGGAGCACCGATCCCAAGGAGATCTACCGGGAGATCTGCGAGACCGTGGACGGTCCGGTCAGTGCGGAGGTGGTGGGCACGGACAAGGAGACGATGCTCACCGAGGGACGCAAGCTGGCGGCGCTGCACGACAACATCGTCGTGAAGGTCCCACTGACCGAGGACGGGCTCAAGGCATGCCGCACCCTGTCGAACGAGGGGATCCGCGTCAACGTGACGCTCTGCTTCTCGCCGTCGCAGGCCCTGCTGGCGGCCAAGGCAGGCGCCACGTTCATCTCCCCGTTCGTCGGCCGCATCGATGATATCTCCGGCGAAGGGATGCAGCTCGTCCACCAGATCCGCCAGATCTACGACAACTACGGGTTCGACACGGAGATCCTGGCGGCGTCGATCCGCCATCCGACGCATGTGGTCGAGGCGATGCTCATCGGCGCGGACTGCGCGACCCTACCGCCCAAGGTGCTCTGGCAGCTCGTCGAGCACCCTCTCACGGACCGGGGGCTGGAGAGCTTCCTCGCCGACTGGGAGAAGCTCGGTGCGGAGATCTGAGCCCATGGCCCGGACGCTGACCGCGCTCTTCGCGACACTCGCGCTGGCGGCCTGCGGGTCGGGCAAGCCGTCGGTCGCCTCGGCCACCGAGGCGGACGCCGGCGTGGCCCCGGCATCGAGCCCCGCGGCCATCGGCGCACCGCCGGGTCAGGCGTCTCTGACCACGGAGCCGACCGCCGCCCCGGCGCCCCGAGCCTCGTCGCAGATCTCCGACAGCGTCGAGGCGACCCGCCGAACGGCGCTCGTACGCGCCGCCGCCCGCGTGTCGCCCGCCGTGGTCAACGTCGCCGTGCTCGGCTCCGCGCCCCCCTCCAACTCTCCCTGGGACGCCTTCTTCTTCGGACGTCAGCGGACGGCAGGGTTCGGCTCGGGGGTGATCATCCGCAAGGACGGGGTCATCATCACGAACTACCACGTGGTGAAGGACGCGGACAGCATCAAGGTGACGCTGCCCGACGGGCGTGACTTCAATGCGCAGCTGGTCGGGTCCGACCCGGTCGCGGACATCGCGGTCATCCGGATCCACGGCGACAGCCTGCCGGTGGCTCCGCTGGGCACGAGCAAGGGCTTGCTGATCGGCGAGTGGGTGGTGGCCATCGGCAACCCGTTCGCCAACTACTTCTCGGGCGCCGAGCCGAGCGTGACGGCGGGCGTGGTTTCGGCGACCGACCGCAACATCGTGCCCTCGTCGAACCCGTCCGACAATCCGCAGGGCTACTACCTGGGCATGATCCAGACCGATGCCGCGATCAACCCCGGCAACTCCGGCGGTCCGCTCGTGGACGCTCTGGGCCAGGTCATCGGCATCAACGCCTCGATCGTGTCCCGGAGCGGAGGCAGCGAGGGATTGGGCTTCGCCATCCCGATCGACCGGGCACTGCGAACCGCCGAGGATCTGCTCAAGTATGGAGAGGTCCGGCGGGCCTGGGTCGGCCTTCAGGTCCAGCCTGTCGAGGCCGACGCGTGGGGGCGGACGCGGGGGGTGCGCGTGGCCCGCGTGGCGCCGGGATCTCCCGCCGCCACGGCCGGCGTCAAGCCGGGAGACCGGCTCATGGCGGCCAATGGGCGTGCACTCTCGGACCCGCTCGACTTCCGGGATGTGATGCTCGATCTGCGGGCGGGTGACCCACTCGACCTGCGCGTCCAGGGCAGCGACCACCTCCTGCGTCTGCGAGCCGTCGGACTCCCGTCGGCGACCGCCCCGCGGGTCACCGCCCTCGGCGGCATCAAGCTGGTCACCCTCACGCCGGAGATCCGGGCGGAGCGCGGGATCCGGAGCCGGGAGGGCGCCCTGATCGTGTCGATCCCGGACAACCTCTCCGCCCAATTGGGCCTGAGCGAGGGAGACGTCCTGGTTCAGATCAACCGCACGCGGATCCGTACGGCCGAAGACGCTGCTAGGGCCCTGGACGGAGCCAAGGGATCCGGGCAGGTCCGTGTCTACTTCGAGCAAAACGGCAGCTATGTCGAGCGAGACTTCTACTGGGGATGAGGGAGGAGCGGGCTTGAGCGCTTCCCACGATCGCTACGTGCATCCTCTCTCGGAGCGGTACGCTTCGCGGGAGATGCAGGGGATCTTCTCCCCCGGTCGGCGCTTCGGCACGTGGCGCCGCCTCTGGCTGGCGCTCGCCGAATCGGAGCGCGAGCTCGGCCTGCCGATCCCCGATGGTGCCGTGGAGGACATGCGCGCCGCACTGGACACGCTCGATCTCGAGCGCGCGGCGGAGTACGAGCGCCGCTTCCGGCACGACGTCATGGCGCACGTGCATCTCTTCGGCGATGACGCGCCGCGCGCGCGAGGCATCATCCACCTCGGTGCCACCAGCGCGTTCATCGGGGACAATACCGACCTGATCCTGCACCGCGAGGCGCTCGGCCTCGTTCGCACCCGGATCGTGAGGTGCGTGGCCGCGCTGGCGGACTTCGCTCGTGAGCACGCCCACCTGCCGACGCTCGCCTACACGCACTTCCAGCCGGCCCAACCCACCACCGTGGGTAAGCGCGCCACGCTGTGGATCCAGGACCTCCTGCTCGACCTCGAGGAGATCGAGTTCCGCCTCGCCGTCCTCCGGTTCCGGGGCGTGCGGGGAACGACGGGGACGCAGGCGTCGTTCCTGGAGCTTTTCGGCGGCGACCACGCCAAGGTGGACGAGCTCGACCGTGCCGTGGGCCGGCGCCTCGGCTTCGACGAGAGCTACCCGGTGAGCGGCCAGACCTATCCCCGCAAGGTGGACTATGGGATCCAGGCCACACTCGCGGGCGTAGCGGTCTCCGCATCGAAGATGGGTCACGATCTGCGGCTGCTCGCGCACCTGCGCGAGGTCGAGGAGCCGTTCGAGGAGGAGCAGATCGGCTCATCGGCGATGCCGTACAAGCGAAACCCCATGCGAGCCGAGCGGATCTGCGCCCTGGCCCGTCACGTCATCACCCTGGCGCAGGACCCCGCGTTCACGGCAGCGACCCAGTGGCTCGAGCGTACGCTGGACGACTCGGCCAACCGACGGCTGTCGATCCCCGACGCGTATCTCGCCCTCGACGGCACGCTCGTCCTGGTCGAGAACGTCGCCCGTGGACTGGTCGTCAACCGGGAGGTCATTCGGAGGAATCTGGCCGAGCATCTTCCCTTCATGGCCACCGAGACCATACTCATGAACGTCACCGCGCGAGGGGGGAACCGCCAGGAGCTCCACGAGCGCATCCGCAGGCATTCCATGGCGGCGGCACGCCGCATGAAGGAGGATGGGGCACCGGCGGACCTTCTGGAGCGCATCGCGGGCGACGAGGCGTTCGGCCTCACGGCCCGGGAGCTCGACACACTCGTCGATCCCCTGCGCTTCGTGGGACGTGCCCCCGAGCAGGTGGCGAGGTTCCTCGGGGACCGGGTAGAGCCGGTGCTCGAGCGGTACGAAAAGGAAATCGCAAGCGTTCAACCTCCGGAGATCCATGTCTGACACCAACCCAGTGCTCCAGTCCGAGCTCGACCTTCCCCTGCTCCACCGCGGCAAAGTGCGGGACGTGTACGAAGTCGACGATTCGACACTCCTGATGGTGGCGAGCGACCGGATCAGCGCCTTCGACGTCGTCATGGCGGAGCCCATTCCCCGGAAGGGCGAAGTGCTCACCCTCGTCACGGCGTGGTGGCTCAAGCAGCTCGATGGTCGCCTCACCCACCACCTCCTCGCCGTCGATCCCGACCTCATCGTCGCCCGGCATCCCCAGCTGGCCGCCAGCCGCGAGCATTGGGCCCGCCGCTCCATGCTGGTGCGCCGCACGAACCCCGTGCTCGTGGAGTGCGTGGTGCGCGGCTACGTGTCCGGATCGGCCTGGAAGGAGTACAGGAAGCACGGCACGCTCGCGGGTGAGCCACTGCCGGGAGGACTCCAGGAGAGCGAGCGGCTCGAGCAGCCGATCTTCTCCCCGGCCACAAAGGCCCAGGAGGGCCACGACGAGAACATCACGTTCTCCAGGATGAAGGAGGAGGTCGGTGACGATCTGGCGGAGCGCCTCCGCTCGCTCTCCCTCGAGGTCTACGGCTTCGGGCGCGAGATCGCCGACGATCGGGGCATCATCCTGGCCGACACCAAGTTCGAGTTCGGGATCGAGCCCGCGACGGGCGAGCTCCTGCTCATCGACGAGGTGATGACACCGGACTCCTCGCGCTTCTGGCCGAAGGAGAGTTACGGCATCGGACGGGGACAGCCTTCCCTCGACAAGCAGCCCATCCGGGACTGGCTGGACGCGCTGGAGGGCTGGAACAAGACACCGCCTCCGCCGACGATTCCGCAAGACGTGATCGACGCCGCCTCGGAGCGCTATCAGGACGTCTTCCACCGTCTCACGGGCATCGCCCTCGACGACTTCCATCCGCCGCTCTTCGGCGACGATCTGTGAGGTTCGCTCCGGAGGGATATCCGTTCATGCTCGCGGGGGCCACGCTGGCCCTGGCGGTGTGGGTGGCTGTCGCTCTGGAGCCGGGCGTCATGGTGCTGCAGGTGGTGGCCGGTGTCCTCACGCTCCTGGCCGTGTTCGTCATGTACTTCTTCCGGGATCCGGTCCACACGGCGCCGGAAGATCCGACGCTGGTGCTCGCTCCAGGCCAAGGAAGGGTCCTGGACGTCAGCGAGGTCGACGAGCCCACGTTCCTCGGAGGGGCCTGTCGCAAGATCTCGATCTTCCTGAGCATCTTCGACGTGCATGTGCAGCACGCCCCGGTGAGCGGCGTGGTCGAGCACCGATCGTACCGCCCGGGAAAGTACGCCGTTGCATGGCTGGACAAGGCCTCGGAGGGCAACGAGCAGGCGTCGCTCGGCATCTCCACGCCCACGGGGAGGGTGCTGGTACGGCAGGTCGCCGGCCTGGTGGCGCGCCGGATCGTCACCGACCCCTCGGAAGGAGACCACGTGCAGCGCGGCGGACGGATCGGACTGATTCGCTTCGGCTCCAGGGTCGATCTCTTCCTCCCGCTCGAGTGGGAGGTCACGTGCGCGGCCGGTGACCGCGCGGTGGCGGGACTCACCGTCCTGGCACGCCAGCCCGCGTGCGTCCCGCGATGAAGACACCACGCCCCCCCGGTCGGGAAACGCTCCAGCGGGGCGTGATCATGCTCCCGTCCGCGTTCACCCTGGGGAACCTCTTCTTCGGCATCTACGCCATCGTCGCGGCCAACCGGGGCGACCTCGGATGGGCGGGCTGGTTCATCGTGGTCGCCGGAATCCTCGACATGCTCGACGGTCGCATCGCGCGCTTCACGCGTACCGGCTCGCGCTTCGGGGCGGAGCTGGACTCGCTCGTGGACGCCATCTCGTTCGGCGTGGCCCCCGGCTACATCATGTACCAGCTCTTCTTCTTCGACACGCAGTGGAGCTGGA
>CAZFIS010000166.1:0-6917 GCA_964519125.1 uncultured Gemmatimonadaceae bacterium
GGTGGGCAAGTACACGGCGCTGGTGGACTCCTACAAGTCCATCCAGGAGGCGCTCATCCACGGCGGCATCGCCAACGACGTCAAGGTGCGCACGGAGTGGCTCTCCTCGGAGCAGTTCGAGGAGGGCAGTGGGGTGGAGATCCTCAAGGACTACGACGGGCTCCTGATCCCGGGAGGCTTCGGCCCGCGCGGTGTGGAAGGCATGCTGACGGCCATCCGCTGGGCCCGCGAGAACGATCTGCCCTTCTTCGGGATCTGCCTCGGGCTCCAGTGCGCGGTCATCGAGTTCGCGCGCACGGTGTGCGGTCTCGAGGAGTCGCACTCCTACGAGTTCGCGGAGGACGCGCCCGATCCCGTGATCTGTCTTCTGGACTCCCAGCTCCAGGTGACGACCAAGGGTGGAACCATGCGTCTGGGCGCCTACCCGTGCGTCCTCGCGGAGGGGTCCCATGCGGCCCGGGTCTACGGGGCCGACGAGATCTCGGAGCGCCACCGCCATCGGTTCGAGGTGAACAACCAGTACCGCTCCCTGCTCGAGGAGCACGGGCTCACGGTGAGCGGGACTTCGCCGGACGGCGGCCTGGTGGAGATGATCGAGGTCTCCGAGCATCCGTGGTTCATCGCCGGCCAGTTCCACCCGGAGCTGAAGAGCCGGCCGACGCGCCCGCATCCGCTCTTCGCCTCGTTCATCGAAGCCGCCGTGGCCTATGCGCGTGGCACGCGCTCCCAGGCCGCCGACTGAGGGGAGGGGCTTGCTCATGTTCGAGCGCTTCACGCTCATCGCCGGTCCCTGCGTGCTGGAGGACGACGCCTTGAACCTCGAGGTGGCTCGCGCGCTCGCAGGGTGGTCGGCGGAGCGAGACCTGCCCGTGGTCTTCAAGTCGTCGTTCGACAAGGCCAACCGATCGCGGCTCGACTCGCCGCGGGGGCCCGGCCTCGAGAAAGGGCTCGTCCTCCTCGATCGGGTGAAGCGCGAGACCGGCCTTCCGCTGCTCACCGACGTGCATGAGCCGCGGCAGGCGGCGGCTGCCGCCGAGGTGGTGGATGTGCTTCAGGTCCCGGCCTTCCTGTGCCGGCAGACCGATCTCCTCCTGGCGGTGGGAGCCACGGGAAGGGCGGTCAACATCAAGAAGGGCCAGTGGATGGCCCCCGAGGAGATGGCCGCCGCCGTGGAGAAAGTGCGCCACGCGGGCGCTTCCGAGGTCACCGTGACCGAGCGCGGCACGTTCTTCGGGTACGGGAATCTGGTGGTGGACATGCGCTCGTTCGCCCGAATCCGTGCGGCGTGCCGGGTGCCGGTGGTGTTCGACGGCACGCACTCGGTGCAGCGCCCGGGCAAGGCCGACGGCTCGAGCGGCGGGGATCCGCAGCACATTCCGGCGCTGGTACGTGCCGCGGTGGCGGCGGGCTGCGACTCGCTCTTCCTGGAGATGCACCCCGATCCGGCCCGCGCTCCCTCGGACGGCTCGAACATGCTTGCGCTCGCGCGCGTGCCGGCGCTGCTCGACGACGTGCTGGCCCTTCGGGGGGCGCTCGCGGGGTCGCTCGATCCTCCACCCCCGCAGAGACCGTGAGCGCCGCCCGCCCGCCGCTCCCGCAGCAGATCGCGAGCCGGATCAAGCTCGTGATCTTCGACGTCGACGGCGTCCTGACCGACGCGGCCGTCTACGTGGGGCTCACCGGTTCGGGAGAGCCCATCGAGCTCAAGCGCTTCGACATCCAGGACGGGCTCGGCCTCAAGATGCTCCAGCGCGCCGGTCTCGAGGTCGCCATCGTGTCCGGGCGCATCTCGGGGGCGACCGATGTGCGTGCCCGGGAACTCGGAATCGACTGCTACCAGGTGGAGGACGGTCACAAGCTCCCCGCCGTCCGGGATCTCCTGACCCGCCTCGGCATCGGGTGGGACGAGGTCGCGATGCTCGCCGACGACCTTCCGGACCTGGCGGTGCTTCGGCTCGTCGGGCTCCCCGCCGCCGTGGCCAACGCGGTACCCCATGTCGCCGAGGTGGCGCTGTGGCGGTCCGGTGCAAGGGGCGGGGAAGGCGCCGCACGCGAATTCTGCGACGCGCTGCTCGACGCGCGCGGTGAGCTCGAAGGCGTGGTCCGCCGGTACGTCGAAGAGCGGAGCGGGTCGTGAACGGCCGAGCGAGGACGGGGTTCGGACCGTCAGCTCCCGCGGAGCGGGGTGGAGCGGGGGGCGAGGGGCGCTCCGACGGAGCCCTCCTGGCGGAAGGTCGTCGGGTGCTCCGCGTCGAGGCCGGGGCCGTGGCGGCACTCGAAGGCCGCCTCGGGGACGACTTCGTGCGGGCGTGCCGCCTCGTACGGAACGCTCCAGGGCGGGTCGTGGTTTCGGGACTCGGCAAGAGCGGTCACGTCGCGCGCAAGATCGCGGCGACGCTGACGTCCACGGGCACCCCGGCCACGTTCCTGCATCCCGTCGAGGGGCTCCACGGCGACATGGGCATCATCGGCCGCGAGGACGTGGCAATCCTGGTGTCGAAGTCCGGGGACACTGTGGAGCTCCACGGCCTCATCGAGTACCTGCTGCGCCTCGGCGTCCCGATCATCGCGCTCACCGGCAAGCCGGGCTCACCCCTGGCGCGCCACGCCGCGGCAGTCCTGGACTGCGCGGTGGACGAGGAAGCGTGCCCCATGGATCTGGCGCCCACGTCGTCCACGACGGCGGCGTTGGCCATGGGGGACGCGCTCGCGCTGGTCGTCTTCCAACTCAAGGGCTTCCGCGAGCAGGATTTCGCGGATCTGCACCCGGGTGGCTCGCTCGGACGCAAGCTCACCCTCCGAGTGGCGGACGTGATGGTGGCCGATGACTACCCGTGGATCGGTGAGGACGCGCTCATGAAGGACTGCATCGTGCCCCTGGCCGAGATGCGTGGAACCGTCCCGATCGTCGACGATGAGCGCCGGGTGGTCGGCGTCGTGACCGCGGGCGATCTGACGCGTCTCATGGAGCGCGATCAGGACTTTCTCTCCCGGCCGGTCCGGGACGTCATGACCCGCAACCCGAAGCTTGTCCATCCCGACGATCTGGCCTCCGCCGCGGTGCGGCGCATGGAGCAGCACGGCGTGATGGCACTCCCCGTGCGCGGTGACGACGGTCGACTCCTCGGAATCGTACATCTCCATGATCTTATGAAGTCAGGGGCCGTATGATGTTGAAGATCAAGATCCTACGACTGCATAAGAGTCGCCTGGCCTGGCTCGCGGTGGGCTGTCTGGGCCTCGGCGCGTGCCAGCAGTCGGTGAGCACGCCCGTCGCCTCCCGGGACCTCCGGGAGATCAAGGCCGACATGGTCCTGTACGGGATGACGAGCTACCTGACCGACAAGGGCGTCCGTCAGGGGCAGGTACAGGCCGATACCGCCGACGTGTTCCAGGACTCGCAGGTCGTGAAGATGCGGGGCATGCACGTGGTGTTCTACGGGAAGGACGGCCAGGAGCGTGCGACGGTCACCGCGGACGGAGGGGACCTCCAGCAGAACACCCAGCGCATGGAAGCACGCGGCCACGTCGTGCTGATCGTGGCCGGCGACGGGCGCCGGATCGAGTCGGCCGAACTGAACTACGATCCGGAGCGTGATCAGATCTGGAGCGATTCGGCCACGGTCATGAGGCAGGGGTCGCAGATCACCCGAGGTACGTCGTTTCGATCCGATCTGGAGTTCAAGAACATCCAGATCCAGAACCCGCGCGGCGCCGTCGGCGGCGACATCTTCTGAGTGGCCGCGACGTGTCCCACCGTGTTCCTGCGGAGCGCCACCCCGCGCTCTCGGTCTCGCTCCTCCTGGGGCTCGTTCTTCTGGCCGCGCCCGTGCGGGTGACGGCCCAGCAGAACTGCCTGTGGGGCAACGGTACGCGCAACCTCCAATCGACCACGGTGCCGGGCCTGGGGCGCATCACCTACGTGAGCCGTCCCCATCTCGTGTGCGCGGACGGGGTGGTGATATGGGCCGACTCCGCGGTCTCGTACGCCGATCAAGGCATGTCGGATCTGTTCGGCCACGTACGCTACCATGACCGGACCCGCAAGCTGAGCGCCGACTCGGCCCGCTACTTCAGCCAGCAGGATCGCCTCCAGGCCCATGGGTCGCTCTTCGTGGAGGACACCGTGCAGGGCTCGATCATCCGGAACGGGAGCCTGGTCTACCTGCGCAAGTCGAGCGAGCGTGTCGAGGATCAGATGACGGTGACGACCGGTGCCGATCGCGTGCGGCCGCACGCCATCCTCTACATGCGCCCCGCGGCCGACACTGCGCTCGCCGACACCGTGAAGGCGCGCCCGGACACGACCCATGCGGCCGTCGACACGACGCGTGCGGCCGTCGATACGGCGCGTGCGGCCGTCGACACGGCGCGTGCGGCCGTCGACACGACCCATGCGGCCGTCGACACGGCCCATGCGGCCGTCGACACGGCCCATGCGGCCGTCGACACCGCCGCCGCCGGACTCGACACGCTGCCTCCCGCACCGCCGCCCGCGCCGGACACCACGCCCTACGACGTCATCGCCGATACGATCTTCCTTCAGGGGAGCCGGTACTTCAGGGCCACGGGCAAGGTCGAGATCCGGCGTGACTCGTTGAGGGCGTATGCCGATTCCGCGGAGTACGATCAGGTCGCCGGCCGGCTCCTGCTCGACGGGGGGGCCCGCGTGGAAGGCTCGTCCTACGACCTGACGGCGGGGCGCATCAACATCGGGGTTCCCGGCGGGGCCATCCGCGACGTCCGCGCCATCGGGGACGCGGTCCTCGTAGGGCAGGACCTCCACCTGACCTCACCCACGATCCACATGTTCCTGAAGGACGGACTTCTGGACCGACTGGTGGCTGTTCCGCTCCTGCGCGACTCCACGCCGCTCACGGCGGCCGACAGCGCCGACGCGACCCGACCGGTCGCGGTGGCGGAGAAGTTCCACCTCACCGCCGATTCCCTGCAGGTGGACGCGCCAGGCCAGGCGCTGAAACGGATTGTCGCGACGGGAAACGCTCACGGAGCCTCCGACGCCCGGGACTCGCTCAACGTGCCGTCGCTTCCGGAGGTGGCCCGGACGGACTGGGTCTCGGGCGATACAGTCGTCGTGACGTTCGTCCCCGTCCCGAAGGACAGCCTCGCGGACACGCTCGGCGCGCCGCCCCCACCGCCGGGGGATTCGGCGCGGGCGCGGTTCCGGGTCGACCGCCTCGTGGCGAGCGGAGACGCACGCTCGCTCTATCGGCTGCCGCCATCCGACAGCGCGGCTCCTCCCGGGGTGTGCCCGCCGGCCGTGCACTATGTGAAGGGCTCCCGCATCACGATCGCGATGACCAAGGGCGAGGTGGACAGCATGCAGGTGGAGGGACCGGCGGAGGGATATCACCTGGAGCCAGACCAGCACTGTGCCGCGGACACGACCGGGGCGCGGGACACGCTGAAGGCCGGCTCCGATACGGCGGCGACGCGGGCCGACACGACGAAGCTGCGCACCGACACGCTTCGGGCGCGTCCTCCGGTGGGTCCGTCCAAGCGAAAGGGCGGTGGGGGGGGAGGGGCTCCGGCACGGGAGGCCGCCGTGTGGCGTTCGGAACCTCCCCATCCATGGGTGGAGAGGGGGAGGTGGCGATGACGCGCGACGAGCTGCTCGCCTACATGGGCGGGCTGGAAGGCCACGATCTGTCGGTCGCGGCGGGCCTTTGCGAACTCCTGGTCCGGGCGGACGAAGACGGCCGCGCAGAGCGCGGTGTCTGGATCGCATCCGTGCGGGACATGCTCGAGGAGTTGGCCGAGACACTGGGGAGCCACGGCGCGTCGATGCTGGGTGCGGAGGGCGAGGAGCTGACGCGCTTTCTCGAAAAGGCCGTCCTGGATCGTCTCGAGGATGCCGGCGTGGGCTCCCGCACCGGGGGGCGAGAGACGTGGGACGGTGTCGCCGTGGATCCTGCCTTGTGGGCGGAGATCCGGGGCGATCGCGACAGCGTCGTGGCCGAGGCGCGCCGGACGGTGAACGGGCTGGAGGCGCGTCGCGCGAAGGAATTCCAGATGGACGCGTCGGTCATCACGCCGATCGAGGGCGGCAGCCGTCTGCGCGCGGAGGACCTCACCAAGGTCTACCGGGGACGGTCCGTGGTGGACGAAGTCGACATCGAGGTGCGCCAGGGTGAGATCGTCGGGCTGCTCGGTCCCAACGGTGCGGGCAAGACGACGACGTTCTACATGATCGTGGGGCTCATCCCGCCCAATCAGGGCAACGTGTTCCTGGATGGCGAGGACATCACCACCATGCCGATGTTCAAGCGCGCTCGGCAGGGTGTGGGATACCTGGCACAGGAGCCCTCGATCTTCCGCAAGCTCACCGTGGAGGAGAACGTCCTGGCCATCCTCGAGACGCTGAACCTGCCCCGCGACGCAGAGAAGGCCCGGCTGGACGGCCTCTTGAAGGAGCTCTCGATCCACCACCTGAGGGATCACAAAGCCTATTCGCTCTCGGGGGGAGAGAGGCGCAGGCTGGAGATCACACGGGCGCTGGTACAGCGGCCGAAGTTCATGCTGCTCGACGAGCCGTTTGCGGGCATCGATCCGATCGCCGTGAACGACATCCAGCAGATCGTACGCAGCCTCAAGGATCGGGGGATCGGGGTCATCATCTCCGACCACAACGTCGAGCAGACCCTGGAGATCGTGGACCGCGCCTACATCATGTACGAAGGGCGCATCCGGGTCAGCGGGACGGTGTCCGAGCTGGTCTGGAACGAAGACGTGGCGGAGATCTACCTCGGGCCGACGCTGACGCAGCGAATGAGGAGCAGGTACCCGAAGCCATGAGCCAGTTCAACGCCAAGCTCTTCCAGAGCACGCAGCTCCGGCAGGAGATGCGGATCAACCCTCGCCTCTATCAGGCGATGGAGTTGCTCTACATGCCCCTG
>CAZFIS010000167.1:0-6802 GCA_964519125.1 uncultured Gemmatimonadaceae bacterium
ACCGGGGATGAAGGCGCCCTGCTTCTTCAGGTTCTCCGCCAGGTCGACCGGGTTGAAGATGATCGCCGTGTAGAAGTAGGTGAAGAAGAGGATCAGCAGAGAGTAGGTGACGTAGTACGGCCACGTCTGCGGCTGGAAGATGTCGGACAGCGTCTTCAGCGGCCCCCACTGCACGAACGCGGCGAGCGTACCGGGCACCACGATGAACGACTGCGCGAAGATGATCGGCATCACATTCGCCATGTTCACGCCCAGCGGGATGTAGCTCTTCTGGCCTTCCTGGATCCGGCCGCGTCCCACCACCTTCCTCGGGATCTGGATCGGGATCTTGCGGGCGGCCATCGTCATGGCCACGACGCCGGCGGACACGCCGACGATCACGGCCAGCAGGGCGATGAGGCCGAACGTCCCGATCTCGCCGAGCGTGAAGGCCTCCCATGTGCGCGCCACCGCGGACGGGAAGCTGTCGATGATCGAGAAGAAGATCAGCAGCGAAGCACCGTTGCCGATGCCGCGGTCCGTGATCTGCTCACCCAGCCACATCACGAAGATCGCACCCACCGTCAGCGCCAGGACGGTCGTGAACACGAAGACGAAGCCGGGCGTCTGGACCGCGCCGGGGATGTTCTCGAGGAACTTCGCGTAGGCGAATCCCTGGACAGCCGCCAGACCGACCGTGGAATAGCGCGTCCACTGCTCGAGCTTCATCCGGCTGTCTTCGCCCTCCTTCTGCATCTTCTCGATCGTCGGCGACACGGCCGCCCCGATCTGGAAGATGATGCTCGCCGAGATGTAGGGCATGATGCCCAGCGCGAAGACCGTCGCTCGCCGGAGCCCTCCGCCCGTGAACATGTCGTACAAGCCGAAGAACGTGTTCTGGAGGTTCCCGACCTGCTTCTCGAGCGCGCCGAGATCCAGCCCCGGAACGGTGATGTGCGCGCCGATCCGGTAGATGAGCAGGATGAACAAGGTGAAGAGAATCTTCTCCTTGAGCTCCGGGACCTTGAAGAGATTTCCGACAGGATTCTGCATGGCTCGCTCTCGGCCGCTCGTCTCAGGCCGCGTCGACGGCGCCGGGGACGCTCACCGAGCCCCCCGCCGCTTCGATCTTCTCACGTGCGCTCTTGCTGAAGGCGTGCGCCTCGACTTCGAGCGCCTTCGTCAGCTCGCCTTCGCCCAGGATCTTCACGGGACGGCGGGTGGAGCCGATCAGGCCGGCGGCCTTGAGGGCGGCCACGTCGGCCTTGCCCTCCATCCGCTCGAGGTCGCGCACGTTGACCACCTGGTACTCGACCCGGTTGATGTTCGTGAAGCCCCGCTTCGGGATGCGGCGCACCAGAGGCATCTGGCCGCCCTCGAAGTAGGCGCTGACCTGGTGGTGCCCGGCGCGGGCCTTCTGGCCCTTCTCGCCGCGGCCCGCCGTCTTGCCGGTGCCGGAGCCGGGGCCACGGCCCACGCGCTTGCGGTTGCGATGCGAGCCCCTGGAGGGGCTCAAGTCATGAAGTTCGGCCATGATGGTTGCTCTCTTACTCCTCGATCTCGCGGACCGAGACGAGGTGGCTGACCTGTTTGATCATTCCCCGGATCTGCGGCGTGTCCTGCTGCACCACGCTCTGCTGATGCCGTTTGATCCCGAGGGCACGCAGCGTGCGGCGTTGCTTCTCGATCCGCCCGATGCCGCTCCTCACCTGGGTGATCTCGATCATTTGAGACTGCTTCTTCTTAGCCACGGCGTACCCCCAGTGCTTCGATCGGCGCACCCCGCTCCGCGCCGGCCTGCTCCGCGGTCACCAGAGAGGTCAGTCCGTTCATCGTGGCACGCACCACGTTGATGGGGTTGTTCGTGCCGAGGCTCTTGGTGAGCACGTCCTTCACGCCCGCCGCCTCGAGCACGGCCCGCACCGGACCACCCGCGATGACGCCGGTACCGGGAGCGGCGGGACGCATCAACACCCGGCCCGCTCCCCACCGCCCCACGATCTCGTGGGGCAGCGTCCCGTTGTCCACCGGAACCTTGACCATGTTCCTCTTGGCCTGCTCGATGGCCTTGCGGATCGCCTCCGACACCTCGTTCGCCTTCGCCAGCGAGATCCCCACGTTACCCTTCCCGTCACCCACCGCAACGAGGGCGGAGAACGAGAACCGCCGGCCGCCCTTCACCACCTTGGCCACGCGATTGATGTGGATGACGTTCTCCACGAGGTCGCTGTCGCGTCCGCGCTGGCTCTGCTTCTTGTCTCTGGCCATCAGAACTCCAGACCTCCCTCGCGGGCGCCTTCGGCGAAGGCTTTCACCCGACCGTGATACCTGTAGCCGCCGCGGTCGAACACGACGCTCTTGATCCCCTGGGCTATGGCCTTCTCAGCCAGCAGCTTGCCTGCCGCGTGCGCGTGTTCCACGCGGACGTGGCGGCCCTCGGCCTTGAAGTCCCTGAGCTCGGGCGCCAGGGTCGACAGCCCCGCCAGCGTGTGGCCGACTCCGTCGTCCACGAGCTGGCCTTCGATGTGCTTCAGCGACCGGAAGACGACCAGGCGCGGACGCTCCGCCGTGCCCTCCACCTTCCTCCGCACCCGCAGGTGACGTCGCTGACGCTGAAGATGTCGGCTGCTCCTCAGCTTGCTCTGCTTGATCATCGTCATAGGACCTACGCCCCTGCCGTCTTTCCGGCCTTACGCCGTACGTGTTCGCCCTGATACCGGATGCCCTTCCCCTTGTACGGCTCCGGAGCCCGGAACGAGCGGATCTCTGCGGCCGCCTGGCCCACCTTCTGCTTGTCGGAGCCCGACACGACCACCGTCGTCTGATTCGGGCACTCGATGCTGACGCCCTCGGCCGGCTGGTACTCGATCGGGTGCGAGTAGCCCAGGTTCAACAGAAGCTTCTCCCCCTTGATGTCGGCGCGGTAACCCACACCGATGATCTCCAGGGTCTTGGTGAAGCCACTCGTCACGCCCTGCACCATGTTGGCGAGGAGCGCGCGGGTGAGTCCGTGCAGCGCGCGGTGCTCCTTCTCGTCCGAGGGCCGCTCGACCCGGAGCTCCCCGTCGTCGACCGTCACCTTCATGGCGGCGTGGACGTCCATGTTCAGCGTGCCTTTCGGCCCCTTCACGGTCACGCTCCGGCCGGCGAGCGTCACGTCGACGCCCTTCGGCACGGCGACCGGCATCTTTCCGATTCTCGACATCGTCCGTTCCGCCTTACCAGACCAGCGCCATCAACTCGCCGCCGAGCCCGCGCTCTCGCGCGCGACGGTCGGAGAGCAAACCGGCCGAGGTGGAGAGGATGGCCATGCCCAGCCCATTCCGCACCCGGGGGATGTCTCCCACGCCGACGTAGTGCCGTCGGCCCGGGCGGGACACCCGCTCGAGGTGGCGGATGACCGGCTGGCCATCGTGGTACTTGAGGTAGACGCGCAGCAGCCCGTGCTTTCCGTCGTCCAGCACCTTGTGCGCGTGCACGAAGTGGCTGTCGGAAAGAAGCCGTGCGATCTCGACCTTCTGTTTGGACACGGGCATATCCACCCACTTGTGCCCCGCGGAGGCCGCGTTGCGCAGGCGGGTCAGCATGTCCGCGATGGGATCGGTCATCATTGCCGTCTACTCTCCCTTACCAGCTCGCCTTGCGCACGCCGGGGATCTCCCCGCGGAGCGACATCTCCCGGAAGCAGATCCGGCAGAGCCCGAACTTCCTCAGGTAGCCGCGCGGGCGACCACAGCGCTGACACCGGTTGCGAACGCGCACGCCGAACTTCGGCTTGCGCTTCGACTTTTCGATGAGTGCCTTCCTCGCCATCTCTAACCCCTCGTAAGGTGTTCCTGGACGTGGGGGCTCAGACCCCGACGCCCATCTCCACCGGCACGGTGCCGCGGAACGGGAATCCGATCTCACGGAAAAGGGCGAACGCCTCGTCGTCCTTCTCCGTGGACGTCACGATCGTGATGTCCATCCCGTGGATCCGATTGACCCGGTCGTAGTTGATCTCCGGGAAGATGATCTGCTCCTTGACGCCCATCGTGTAGTTGCCCCGGCCGTCGAAGGAGCGCGTGCTCAGCCCCCGGAAGTCGCGAATGCGCGGGATCGCCGTGCTGATGAGCCGGTCGAGGAAATACCACATCCTGTCCCGGCGCAGCGTCACGGACGTCCCCACGGGCATCCCCTCGCGCAGAGAGAAGTTGGAGATCGACCTGCGTGCCCGGTTCACGTTGGCCTTCTGGCCCGTGATCACTCCGAGCTCCTCGACGGCGCTCTCCAACTGCTTCATGTCCTTGGACGCCTGACCGATCCCCACGTTGAGCACAATCTTCACGATGCGCGGGATCCGCAGAGAGTTCGTGAACCCGAACTCCTCCTGGAGCTTCGCCCGCACGTGGTTCTCGTAATGCGTCTTGAGTCTCGGTTCCATCGTCGTCCTCTTACTGCGGCCTGGGGATCGGATTGCCGCTCTTCACGGAGATCCGCTCCTTGGTTCCGTCTTCTTCCCGCCTCATACGGATTCGCGTCGGCTCACCCGAAGCGGGGTCGATGAGCATCACGTTGGAGATCGCGATCGGCGCCTCGAACGTGATGATGCCACCATCTGGATTCGCCTGGCTGGGGCGCTGATGCCGCTTGCGCATGTTCACCCCCTCCACGCGGACACGCCCTTTGGAGGGAATCACCTCCATGACGGTCCCTTCCATGTCGCGGTTGTTCCCGCGAATCACGCGCACGCGGTCGCCCTTCACGATCCGGGGCTTGCGCACGCCCGACCTGTTCTTCGCCTCCATACCCATCAGAGCACCTCGGGGGCGAGGGAAACGATCTTCATGAACTTCTTCTCTCGCAGCTCGCGTCCCACCGGCCCGAAGATGCGGGTGCCGCGGGGCTCGCCCTGCGGAGTGATGATCACGGCCGCGTTGTCGTCGAAGCGGATGTACGTCCCGTCCTTGCGGCGGGTCTCCTTCGCCGTGCGCACCACCACCGCCCGCACCACTTCGCCCTTCTTGATGCCGGCGTTGGGGAGCGCGTCCTTCACCGTAGCGACGATCACGTCGCCCACACCGGCGTAGCGCCGCCGCGATCCGCCGAGCACACGGATGCACAGGGCCGTCTTGGCACCCGTGTTGTCCGCTATGCGGAGGACCGACTCCTGCTGGATCATCTCAGTCTCTCTATCTCGTCAGTGATCGCGCGGGCGTCTACTCGGGCCGCTCGATGAGCTCCACGACGCGCCAACGCTTGGTCTTCGAGAGGGGGCGGGTCTCCATGATGCGGACCGTGTCCCCGACCCGATACTCGTTGCCCTCGTCATGGGCGTGGTACTTCGTGGTGCGCCGCACGCCCTTCCCGTAGAGGGGGTGCGCGACGCGACGCTCGACCTGGATGGTCACGGTCTTGTCCGCCTTGGCCCCGATGATGAGGCCGACGCGCATCTTGCGCTTGCGGCGTGCGGACGCCGACGTGTCGGTCTCGGCCTGCTGCTGGGCTTCGTTCTCGGTCATAGTCTCTTCCGTCACCCGTTCTGGGCGAGCTCACGCTCACGGAGAACTGTCCTCATGCGCGCGATGTCGCGCCGGATCTGGCGGAGCAGGTTCGGGTTCTCGAGCTCCATCATGGCGCTCTGGAACCGGAGCTTGAACTCCTCCTCCCTCAACTCGCCGAGGCGAGCTTCGATCTCGTTGTCGTCCCAATCTCGAATGTCTTCGGCCTTCATCTCTCGCTCTCTTCCTAGAGCTGCTCGTCACGAATGACGAAGCGGCACTTGATGGGGAGCTTGGCCTCGGCGAGCTGCATGGCGCGCCGCGCGATCTCCTCGGTCACGCCCTCCAACTCGAACATCATGCGGCCCGGCTTCACGACGCACACCCACCCCTCCGGGTTGCCTTTTCCCTTTCCCATGCGGGTCTCGGCCGGCTTGGAGGTGATCGGCTTGTCGGGGAAGATCCGGATCCAGACCTTTCCGCCGCGCTTGATGTGCCGGGTCATCGCCACACGGGCGGACTCGATCTGGCGATTCGAGACCCACGCCGGCTCGATGGCCTGAAGCCCGTATTCCCCGAAGGAAACCCGGTTCCCCCGGGACGCGACGCCCCGCATCCGACCCTTGTGGGTCTTGCGGTGCTTGACTCTCTTCGGCGCTAGCATCGTCTGTGTTCCTGGTCAGATACGAGGTCAGGCGCCCGTCGAGTAGGTGCGGCCTCGCCGCTCCTCCACGACTTCACCATTGAAGATCCAGCACTTCACGCCGATGCACCCGTACGTGGTGAACGCGTGGAGCTGTGCGTAGTCGATGTCGGCCCGGAGCGTGTGGAGCGGCACGCGCCCCTCGTTGTAGCCCTCGGTGCGCGCGATCTCGGCACCCCCCAGCCGCCCGGCACACTGGATCTTGATGCCCTCCGCGCCCGTGCGGATCGCCGACTGGACGGCCCGCTTCATCGCGCGGCGGAACGAGATCCGCTGACGCAGCTGGTGGGCCACGTTCTCGGCGACCAGGTACGCGTTGATCTCCGGGCGCTTGATCTCCTCGACATTCACGGAGATCTCGCTGTTCGTGAGCACGGCCAGCTCGTCGCGCAGCTTGTCCACCTCGGCGCCGCGCTTGCCGATGACGACACCGGGGCGGGCCGTGTGGAGCGTGACCACGATCTTGCTGGGCTTCCGCTCGATGTGCACGTCCGCGAGGGCTGCATGATTCAGCCGGCGACGGAGGTACTTGCGGATCGTCTCGTCCTCCATGAGGAGGCGCGGGAAGTCGCGCTCGGCGTACCAGCGAGACCTCCAGTCCTTGACGATTCCGAGACGGAACCCGTGGGGATGTACTTTC
>CAZFIS010000168.1:0-6747 GCA_964519125.1 uncultured Gemmatimonadaceae bacterium
GCTCGTTCACGGGCCCCAACGCCTCGATGGCCGCGGCCAGATCCCGCAGCTCGGCCGCGAGCTGGTCCGGATCTCCCTCCACGGACTCCGCCTCTTCCGCGAGCCGCTCCAGGGTTCTGCCCCATTCCCCTTCCACGCGCTCGCGGATGCGCTCGATCCGCCCCGTCAGGTCCTGCCGCTCGAGCTCGAGGGCGTGCCGCCGTTCGGATGCGGCGCGCTCCGCGGCCCGCACCTCGCGAAGCCCACTCTCCGCGGCCGAGCGTGCCTCGGTAGCGGTCTCGAGGTCGCTCTGCTTCGCGCGCACCGCGGTCTCGATGCGGTCGCGTTCGGCGAAGAGCCCGGCCATAGCATCGTCCGCAGCGGTGCAGACGGCCTCGGACTCCTCGAGCTCCACCCGCACGCGGTGTTCCTCGGAGTCCAGAGCCGCGAGCCGCTCACGTAGCCGGTTTCGCACCGAGCGCACGGCTTCCAGTCGCTCGCTGAGGCGCTGAGCTTCTCCCTCTACTCGCGCAAGCTCTACGGCAAGCCGTGTCTCCTCGGCCCGCACCGTGTCCCATTCCGCCTGGCTCGCTTCCATGTCGCGAACGGCAGCCTGCCGCGCCCGGCCGACCTCCGCTTCCCCAGCGATGACGACTTCGCGGTCGCCCATCGCCTCCTGTGCCCGCGCAAGCGTTCGCGTCCGGGCCGCGCGGACGCCTTCGATCTGCCGCGACAGGTCCTCGCGGCGCTGTTCGGCACGCTTCTGCATCTCGGCATGGATACCGAGCTCGGCCTCCGAGCGCCGCGCGGCTTCCTCCGCCTCTCTCACTGCTGCCCTGGCCTCGTCCTGGAGCGCCTCCAGATGCGCGGCCGTCCGCTCCGCGGCCTCCCGCCCGGCGCGAGCCACCGTCGCCACCTCCAGTGCGCGTTCGTGTTCTTCGGCGGCAGCGAGGAGGTCCTCCTTACGCGTCAGAGCTCCGGTCCCGCCCATCGGGTTGCCGATGCGCACAATGCCCCGCGCCTCCAGCACCGTCCCGGAGGTGGTGACGAGCGCGCTGCCCTCGGCGCGGGCCGGGTCGAGCGCCCCCGGATGGCCGTCCGCGATGACATCCACGCCGTCCAAGAGGGTACGCACCCACGGAGCACCCTCGCCAGTCGGTGCCACGTGAGCCCGTAGTGAGGTGGGGGCCGGCGGGTCCCAAGGCGACGCTCCGATTACATGGGGCGCCCGATCCAACGGCAACAGGATGAGGCCGCCGCCGCCCGTCCACGTCGAGCGGAACCACTTGCTCAGCCGCGACACAGTCGGACCGTCCTGAACCACCAAGGCATGCACCAGGGGGCCGAGGTATCGCTCCACTGCGGTGGCCAGCCCGCCCTCGACCGTGAAGAAGTCGAGGAGCGTGCCCAGCACGCCTTCGTCGCCGAGCGAGAGGACGGCGGCCACCGCAGGCTCGGCACCCTCGTGGTCACGCTCCATTCGCTCCAGGACCGCGCGTCGAGCGCCGAGGGTCGAGGCGTGGTCCACGGCCTCGAGCTCCCGCGTCCGCGCGTCCTTCGCCGCGTCGCGGGCCACAGCCACGCGCCTCTCGCCCTCGGTCGCGTCCTGAGATGCGCGCGCTACGGCGTCGGCGAGCTCGCTCACGCGCCCCACGAAGAGGTCGCCCTGGGCCTCGATCTCCTCGACAGCGACGGTGGCGTCCGCAAGTTCCCGCGACAGCACTGCGAGACGACGCTCCAACTCCCGGGCCTGCCCCTCGGAAGCCTCAACGTCCCCGGTAAGCTGCGCGGCCCGGCGAGCGAGCTCCCGGGCTCGGACCTCGAGCGCATCCACGTCCTCTCGGACGGTCTGCACGCGCGAGCGGATCTCCTCCACGACTGCTGCGTGCTGCTCCGCCAGGGCGTGCGCCTGCGCGACCTCACGGAGCAGCTCCCCTCGCCCGATTTCGAGGGCGTCGTGGTCGTGCCCCAGGCGCGCGTCCTCCTGTCCACCGGCGGCATGCGCCTCGGCGATCTGTTCCAGCCGGCGCTTCGCCTGCGCGGCCCGCTCCGCCGACACGGCCGCCTTGCGCTCCCACCGCCCCAGCTCGTCGCGGACCGCGTTCAACGCGGTGACCGCGTCCGCGCGCGCTCTCTCGGCTTGGGCCTCCCTCATGCGTAGTGTCTCGTAGTCGGCCTCGGCGGTACGGAGGTCGGCGTCCGCCACCGCTTCGGCTCCTCCGCTTCCATCCCTCGCCCGATGGATGGCGTCCAACCGCTCCTGCAGCGCCTCCAGGCGGTGCCGCGTGACCGTCACTTCGATGTCGAGGCGGCGCTTTCGATGTTCCCGGTACCGCTCGGCTTTTCCCTTTTGGCGCGCCAGCGACCGCACCTTGGTCTGGACCTCCGCGATGACGTCGTCGAGACGCTCGAGGTCACGTTCCGCGGCCTCCAGGCGTCGGGACGCGGCCTTGCGCCGGGCCTTGTATTTCCCGATTCCGGCGGCTTCCTCGAAGAGTCCCCTCCGCTCATCCTCCCGGTCGGAGAGAATCGCGTCGATCATGCGCGCCTCGATCACCGCGTAGGCGTTGGCACCCAGGCCGGTGTCCCGGCACAGGTCCAGCACGTCCCGCATGCGCACCGACGAGCGGTTGATCGAATACTCGGAGCCGCCGTCACGGAAGATCGCGCGGCCGATCTCCACCTCCTCGAACGGCACCCGAAGCGATTTGTCCTGATTGTCCACCTGGAGCGTGACGGAGGCGCGGCTCACCGGCCGGCGCCCGGTTGTGCCCTGGAACAGGACCTCCTCCATCTTCGCGCCGCGCACCGCGGTGGGGCGTTGCTCCCCCAGGACCCAGCGGATCGCGTCGCAGATGTTGGACTTGCCGCACCCGTTGGGACCGACGATGGCGGTGATGCCGTCACGGAAGTCGAGCGTGATGGCGTCGGCGAACGACTTGAAGCCATGAAGGCGGAGGCCGCGGAGCTTCATGCAGTCCCTCCGCGCCGGACGTGGCTCCGCGGTGGGTCAGAGCCGTGACCGCGACGGAAGGACCAGAGGACCCAGGGGTCCCGGTGAGGCTGGACCATGCGTTGACATCCCGAACATGCGAAACCGGTGGAACCGATGGTTCGGGCAAGGAAAACCCCCGCCCGGCCGAGGCCGAACAGGAGTCATCAACCGCAGGGTCGCGGTGCTTTCGAGGCGAACTCCATCGCCTGTGCTTTTCGTCGAGCGCAACGATAGCGGGGGCGAATCCGGGCCGTCAAGGCACGGTGACGGCCTGGCGCCCTCCTTAACGGGGTGGCGCCAGCCACCCCGTTCGGAGCCACGTCCACCATGTGTCGAGGTCCGGCCAGCGTCGGAGAGAGGCTCGAAGCTGCTCGGCCCGCTCACGCGTTGCGGGGTCGTCCGCAACCTCAAGCGGCACCAACGCCCGTGCGATAGTCGCCCTCCACAAGGTCGAGCCCGGCGGGGGGCGCTCCACCCGGTCGCCAGTCCACTCGATCACCACCAACGCGGGCTCGTCGGGCCGTGTCGCTGGGCCGACGATGACGCTTTCGGCAAAGTCGAGGAGCGGGACGCGGTCGATGCCGTCGATGAAGCGGCGCTGCTCGGGTGAAAGGTCACCGGATGCGCCCGGGGGACTCGCGGAGGCCGCCATGATGAACCCTGAGTGCTGGACGATTGCGCACAGGAGTCATCAGCCGACCGGTAGGGCGGCGCTTCGGGCGAACTCCATCACCCACCCTAACGTCACGCTAACCACTTGCTCAGGGCTGTCAATTGCCAGTGCGGCCCGTGGGATCTTGACCGGGCGTGGCCGTCGTCGTCACACTTCAACCACCGATTGAGAACGGCGATGGAGTTCGCCGAAGCAACCGCGCAAGGCGGGTGATGACTCCTGTTTGGCCACTCGGCCGGACGGGTTTTTTTATGGCAGCGAGGGGTGGACCCGGACAGGCCGCACACGACGAGGCGGTACCTGATTATGCGCACGCTGGTGATCTCCGACATCCACGGCAACCTCCCCGCCCTCCAGGCCGTCCTCAATGCCGAAGCCTGGGATGAGCTGATCTGTCTTGGCGACCTCGTGGCATACGGGCCCGACCCGATCGAGTGCGTCCGGCTGATCCGGAGCGCAGGTGCGACCACGGTACAGGGGAACCACGATCGCGCGCTCGCCGAGCGCGTCGCACCACGCTGCCGCCCGACGTTCGAGCGGTTGGCCGAGGCCACCCACGCGTTCGCGCGCTCGGAAGCCACGGACGAGGACGTGGCCTACCTGGCCGGGCTTCCTCGATGGCTCTTCGTGGAGCGTGACGGGCGGCGGCATCTGCTGGTCCATGCTACGCCGTCGGACCCTCTGTACCGGTACCTGGCGCCCGACGCGCCCGAATGGGTGGGCGAGGTCCACCGAAGCGACGTGCGTGTCGTCCTCGTCGGTCACACGCACCAGCAGTTCCGCCGAGACATCAGCACCGTCACGGTGGTCAACCCCGGCAGCGTGGGCCAGCCCAAAGACGGCGATCCCACGGCGGCGTATGCGGTCATCGAGGATGGACGCATTCACCTGCGCCGGGTCACCTACCGGGTGGAAGACACCATCGCCGGGCTCCAGCGTCGAGCCCTCGCGGAGGCGGATGTGGCCGACCTCTCCGAGATCCTCCGGACGGGATCGGTTCCGGCGCGGTTGAAGGCGTGAGCAGGGGTCATGATCATCGAATTGGATCGGTTATGATGCATCGCCCTTTGCGGACCCCGGCCAGTTCTCGTGAGTGTCCACATCTCCTGGGAAGACTGCCCGTGGATCCACATAGCGGTGGGTGCCCTCAGACGGGCCTCGACGGTCGAAAGTGGACCCAAGAAGTGGACCCACCTTCGAGGCGCGCGAAGGCCCGACGCGGGATTCTCCGCGTCGGGCCTTGCTTCCCACCAATCGGGACGGCCGGATTCGAACCGGCGACCCCCTGAACCCCATTCAGGTGCGCTACCGGACTGCGCCACGTCCCGTCGTACTGCTGAAAGCTACCGTCTTTGACGCTGGGGTCGAGAGGCATCATCCCCGTGGTCCCAGACCCCGCGATCGGCGCCGGCAGCCGTAGGCCGAACAAGATAACGCGGGCCGTCGAAAATGCTCAACCTGGGGGCGGTGGACCCGCCCTCTGCGCACGATACTTCTTTCCGCCTGCCCGCACTTCGGTCCTGCCGAACATGGGATCCCAGCCTCCTCTTGGGGCATGGGCGCCCGACATCTGCACGCGCGCGTTTCCGCTCGCTCTGGGGTCGATCGGCCAGTGGCGGCGCCGCGGATGGCCTGCGGATCGTCCCGGGACGCGCATCGTCATGCTCCGCTGTGCCCATCCGCGGCACGGTGGTTGCCCCCTGGGGTCATTGCCTCCCCCCCCGGGCTGGGACGACTCCACATGGCGAGTGTGTCGGAGCCCTCCGGGCCACCGCTCCCATCACTGTCGGACCTCAGATGGAGGCGGTTCAATGTCGCGAGCCCTGAGAAACGTCTCGACCGGCGCGTCGCGCCGCCTGGTCGGCCTCATGCTCGTCGTAGCCGTGGGCGCTTGCAGCGACTCACAGTTGACGGCTCCCGACCCGATGCTCCCAGCCCCGGTCAAGCTGTCGAACATGGTGGTGGATCCGCTCGATTCCCTTACAGTGACCCACACCTTCGACGAGCTCTCCCCGCGCTGCCAGTTCGGCGACACCCTCCCCAACCCGTACGAGGGACTCAGCTTCGAGAGCACGCCATACTACAGCGCTTGCGTGAGCCCCAACGGGACCGCGGCGATCCTTCCCTCCAATCCGACGACCTTCGGGTCCATCACGGAGGTGGTGATCGACCTCCCGAGACCGGCCGTCTCCGCCAGCGTGGACATCTACGACGTCAATCCGGCCTCGGACCTGACGCTGAATGCGTACGACGGCTCGGGAAACCTCGTGGACTCGGCGTCCAGCTCGACCAAGAACGCTTGGGTCACCCTCTCGGTCGTGGGCGACATCCAGCGCATCGGCATCGCATCGGACCAGGGCAACACCTTCATCGACAACCTGACGATCACTTCGGCGCCCGCTGCGGCGAGTGATCCCACCGATGCGCACCAGTGCAAGGGCGGTGGTTGGCTCGGCTTTGGCTTCAAGAACCAGGGCCAGTGTGTCCGCTTCGTGGAGACGGGAAAGGACAGCAGATAGCGCTGCTGCCGCACCCCTGGTCGCCTACGATCCTCCATCACACGCGCGCCGGCTCCCCTTCGTTCGGGGGGCCGGCGAATGGCGATTCCACCCCCCGGGTCCGGATAGGCCCCCGGTCCGTGGCCCCGACCCCGACAAACGGACGTTTCTCCTCGCAATCATCTGACGTTTGCGGGGTGTCGGACCGGGTTGACACTCTCTCGCGATCCTGGGTATACTTTGGGCCCTATTGCGGGGTGGAGCAGTCTGGTAGCTCGTCGGGCTCATAACCCGAAGGTCGCGGGTTCGAATCCCGCCCCCGCTACTTGCCCGGAACGCCGCCGTTGGCGGCGTTTGCCACGTAAAGGAAACCCGGGAGCCAGGTGAACGATGACGAGTCAGCCGATTTTGCGTGCGGGGCAGAGCCTCGTGGCGGCGGCTCGTCGTGTTCGCTCGTGGACGGTCGCGGACACGTGGAGCCCGTTTATGCGGGCGGGTGCGGAGGGCCGGTAAGACCGGCCGCCTCCGAGAAACCCGCCCGCGCCGAAGCAACGGCCGGGCGCTTTTTTTTGTCGGGCCAGGTAGCTCAGTTGGTAGAGCAC
>CAZFIS010000169.1:0-6746 GCA_964519125.1 uncultured Gemmatimonadaceae bacterium
GAGAAGAGCCCGGCGTGGCCCGCCACGCCGCCCATGGCGTCGGCGTTCTCGTCGTCGACCTTCCCCCACACGAGCTTGTGGCGCCAGAGCGTGTCGAGCTCGGTGGCGGCGATGCGCGAGCGGAGCGAGGAATCCGGACGGAAGAGGGTGTCGTGCATCCCGAGCGGTCCGAACACGCGCCGGGCCAGGAAGCGGTCGAGCGGCTCGCCCGTCACCTTCTCGACGATCCATCCCAGGGTCATGAACCCCAGGTCGGAGTAGACCGTCTTCGTGCCCGGATCGTACTCGAGCGGCTGGTCCGCCATCGCGTCCTTGTACGCCTGCACGCCGGCATGGTCGACATACCACTTCCGGTAGGCGGGCAGGCCCGCGCGGTGCAGGAGGAGTTGCCGCACCGTGACTTGCTTCTTGCGCGCATCTCCGCGGGACCACCACGGGAGGTAGCGCACGACCTTGTCGTCGAGGTGGAGGCGCCCCTCATCGACCAGCATCATCACCGCCGTGGTCGTGCCGATGACCTTCGTCAGCGAAGCGAGATCGAAGATCGTGGTGGGTCCGGCGGGCAGGTCACTCCCGTAGGCCAGGGTGCCGAACCCCTCCAGGCGCACCAGACGGCCGTGCCGCCCGATCGCCAGAGCCACGGCAGAGGCCACCGAGTCCTTCACCGCCGTGCGCGCGATCGAGTCCACGCGCTCGAGCCCGGCCTCGGACATGCCGACCTCGGCGGGGTCGGCCATCGGCTCGGGAGTGCCGGGCTTGACGGCCGCCGCGCGCGGCCCGGGCCGACCCCCTCCCCGCTCCACGATGCCGGCCGCCACCAGCGGATCGATCGCCGTGTCGGCGGGCAAACGCTCGACGGTGCGCGCACGGTCCAGGCCGTATCCGATGTCGTAGGAGGGCGGGAGGGGGATGGGAAGGCGTCCCGAGATCGCCGCCTCGCCGAAGAGGGCGTGCAGGGCGGCGCGCTGCGAGACGCCCCGGTCGCCCCACGCGATCACGTACGTCCCCACGGTCGGAAAAGCCGACAGGAGGTACGGGCTCCCGAACGAGACGAGCACGGTGGGCTTCGCCGCCACCGACTGGGCCACCAGGTCGCGCATCGCCTCGGGCACCGCATCCGGTCCCGAGCCTGCCGTGGGAGGAACGTACGCGCTCACGATCACCTCGTCCGCATCCGCGATGCGGGCCGCGACCGCCGCGTAGTCGGCCGAGTCGCTGCGGGTGTCGAGGGATGCCTCGCGGACGTCGGCGACGCGGTCGGACAGGCCCCGATCGAAGTCCTGCCCCGCCCAGAGCCAATGGGGCGGAGCAAACCGGATGTGCAGGACGCGCGTGGATGAATCGGGCTGGAACGGCACCAGGTGGTCGCGGTCGCGCACGAGCGTGATGGAGCGCGCCGCCGCGGTGTCCGCGAACGCGACATGGGCGCCCGAGCCCACCACGTGGTCGACGCGGTCGAGCGGCACGAGCCGACTCCGGTACAGGCCCACCCGGGCCTTGAGCTCGAGGATGCGGCGCACCGACGCCCGGATCCGCTCACGCGAGATCCGCCCCGCCTCCACGGCGCTGACGACCGAGTCGATCGTCGTCTCCACGTCCTTCGGATCGAGGAGCACGTCGGCGCCCGCCTCGACCGCCCGGACCGCGGACTGGCCCACTCCGTACGTGTCCGTGATGGCCTTCATCGTGAGCGCGTCCGTGAAGATCAGTCCGTGGAAGCCCAGCTCCTGCCTCAGCATCCCCGTGAGGATCTCGTGGGACAGCGTCGCGGGAGGTGCCCCCGGACCGAGAATCTCCGGCATGGCGACGTGCGCGGTCATGATCGCGTCGACGCCGGTGCGGATCGCCCGCTCGAACGGCACGAGCTCGACCGAGTCGAGACGCGCCCGGTCCGCGTGCACCACGGGCAGGCCGAGGTGGGAGTCGACGTTCGTATCCCCGTGCCCGGGAAAGTGCTTGCCTGTGGTGAGCGCGCCGCCCGCGTGCGCGCCCCGGATGAAGTCCGAGCCGAGACGGGCCACGAGCTGTGGGTCGGCCCCGAACGAACGCGTGGCGATGACGGGGTTGTCGGGATTGGAGTTGACGTCCAGCACCGGCGCGAACAGGAGCTGCACCCCGACGGCCCGCGCCTCCTCTGCGGTGATGAGCCCGTACTCGTACGCGAACCGGTCATCGCCGATGGCGCCGAACGCCATCGTCGGCGGGAACTGCGTGCCTCCCCCCTGCGGGAGCATGGAGGGGAGCGCCCACGCTCCGTTGATGCGCATTCCCGGTCCGCCATTCTCGAAGTCCGCGCACACGAGCAGGGGAATCGGCGCCCGCTCCTGCAGCGCGTTCAGCTTGGCGGCGTATGAGAGCGGAAGCCCGATCGACGGACTCACGCCTCCGATGTGGTCCACGGCCACCCAGCGCTCGAGCGGCGCGAAGTCCGGCGCCGAGGGCGCGACGTAGCTTCCGGGAATCCACACGACGACCATCTGGGCCACGAGATCGTGGAGCGAGAGCGAGGCCAACGTCGCGTCCACCCACTTGCGCGCGGCGGGCGTGAGTGCGGGCGGGGCGAGCGCGGGCTCCGGCGTGGCTGCGGGAGGCACCGCCGCCCGAGTGCACCCTCCCACCAGGAGGAGCGTGGCTGCCGCAAGCCCTCCGACCACCCCGCGGTGCCGCGCTGCGCGGAGGCGGGTCGCGGTGGCGGGGCACCGAGCCGCCTCAGCCACCGGACGCCCCCTGCCGGGCGGGGATCGCCAGGCCGTCACCGATCTTGTAGAACGGAGGAATGGCCGTCGGCGTGTGACCCTCGATCGCGAACTCGCCGAAGAGCGCGTCGGCCGCTGCCTCCTGGCTCTCCCTGGAGCCGCTCCACGCGAGCACGTACGCCTGCACGTCGGGGAACTCGCTGATGAGATAGGGATTGCCGAACGTGACCACCACGTGGGGGACGCCCATCCTGTGGAGCTTCTCGATGAATGCCGACGTCTCCTTGGGGAGCGCGACCGAGCCGCGGTACGACACCGCCGTCACGTAGGTGCTGACGACCACCAGCGCCGAACGGCGGGCCCGACGCTCGAGCCCAGCGTACACCGCCGCGGGCGTATCCTCATCCAACTCGGCGGTGGCCAGGCGGGGATAGGTGTGCCGCAAGCGCCCGTCGAAGTACCGCCCCGCCAGGACGTCCGACGGCCGCCGGTACGTCACCGACAGCACCCTCGCGGAGCGGGTCCCTCGCAGCGGGAGAAGGCCACGTCGGTTTCGGAGCACGGTGATCGACCTGCGGGCGATCTCCTCGGCGACCTTCTGGTGCGCCGGAATGCCCACCACTTCGGGGATCTCGGCCAGGTCGACGGTGCGCCTGCGGTCGAGGCCCAGCTGGTGTTTGACCTGGAGGATGTGCAGGACCGACGCGTCGATGCGGGACTCCGGGATGCGCCCGTTCTCCACCGCCTCGACGATCGCGTCGAGGTCGGTCTCGACGGACAACGGCTGGATGAGCACGTCGGCGCCCGCCAGGACCGCCCGGATGGCGGCCTCACCGTCCGGATAGTTCCTCGTGAGCGCGCTCATGTCCATGGCGTCCGTGAAGATGAGGCCGCGGAAGCCCATCTGGTTGCGGAGCAGGCCCGTGAGCACGTCCTTGGACAACGTCGCGGGATCGTCGGTGCCGCCGTTGAGCGCGGGCACGGCGATGTGCGCGGACATGATCGCGCCGATACCCGAGTCGATGGCCATCTGGAACGGCTTGAGCTCGATCGAGTCGAGGTGCGCCCGGTCGTAGTGGACGACCGGCATCGCGAGGTGCGTGTCGACGTCGGTGTCGCCGTGACCCGGGAAGTGCTTGCCCGTGGCGATGGCTCCGTGGTCCTGGACTCCGCGCACGAAGGCGCACCCGAGGCGCGCCACCTCGTCCGGATCCCCGCCGAACGAGCGGACGTTGATGATGGGGTTGTTCGGGTTGTCGTTGACGTCGAGCACCGGCGCGAAGGGGATCTGCACGCCGATGGCGCGTCCCTCCTCCGCCGTGATCGCCCCCATCTCATAGGCGAGCTGGGAGTCCCCGGTCGCGCCCACGGCCATCGGATAGGGGAACTCCGTCGCGCCGCCGAGCGGGATCGTTCCCGGCATCTGGATGGCGCCCCGGAAACGGAATCCGGCCCCGGTCTCGAGGTCGGACGCCACGAGGAGCGGCAGCTTGGAGCGCTCCTGGAGGGCGTTGAGCTTGCTCGCGACCTCGGTCGGCGACCCGACCGACATGAGGATTCCGCCCACCTCGTCCTGGTCGATGAGCCGGGTGATCCGGTTCCATCCGGCAGAGCCGACGGGGGAGAAGTCGCCCAGCAAGCTCGGCATGATCATCTGCGCGACCTTCTGGCGCAGCGACAGGCCCTCGAGCGTGCGCTCGGCCCAGGAGAGGGTGTCGGCGCGTGACGTGCCGGCGGCCGTGGTGTCCCGAGCGGGTTGCGACTCGGGAGATTTGGGCGAGACGGGCGCCGGCAGGGGCGTCGCCGGCCCGCACGAGGTGACGGCCAGGAATCCGAGCCACCCCAGGACCCTCCGGGCGAAGCTCCCGGCCTTCGGGGTGGGTCGATACGGCATCCGCTTCAGTCGTCTCCCTGGCGCGCAAATTCCCGGGCACATTGACGGCGTCGGGCGCGACCCCGATGCTGGCCTCATGAATGAGACAGGGCGAGGACGCGCACGGCGCCGGGCGAGGAACGGACGGGAACTTATCCCCTCCCTCGGAGGCTCACAATCCTGGATCCTCGGGCTGCTCCTCGGTTCTACCCTGATCGCGTGCGCGGTTCCTGGGCGGGACGCGTCCGGGACCGGGGCGAGGAGGGAAGCGGTGCGTGTGCGGCCGGGCGTCGAGGTGCTCCTCACGGACTCGCTGGACCTCGTCCGGGGCAAGCGCGTCGGGCTCGTCACCAACCAGACCGGTGTCGACTCCGCCGGCACTCCGACGATCGACCTGCTGGCCCACGCGCCCGGCGTGCACCTCGTCGCGCTCTTCTCGCCCGAGCACGGGATCCGGGGCACCGCGGCCCCGGGAGTTCGCGTCGCGAGCGGGCGCGACGCACGCACAGGCCTTCCGATCTACTCCCTGTACGGAGCGACCCGCGAGCCCACGCCCGCGATGCTCGCCGGTCTCGACGTACTCGTGTTCGACATCCAGGACGTGGGCACCCGGTACTTCACGTACGTCTCCACGATGGCGCTCGCCATGAAGGCCGCCGGCCGGGCTCACATTCCGTTCGTCGTGCTCGACCGGCCCAACCCGCTCGGTGGCGAGCTCGTCCAGGGCGACGTGCTCGACACGGCGTACGCGAGCTTCATCGGCATGTACCCGGTGCCGATGCGGCACGGCCTCACCGTCGGGGAGATGGCTCGCATGATCCGGGGCGTCTGGGGCGTGCACGTCGATCTGCACGTGGTGCCGATGCGGGGATGGCGTCGTGACATGTCCTTCGAGGACACGGGCCTCCCGTGGATCGCGCCCTCTCCCAACCTGCCGTCGCTGGCGAGCGCACGCATCTACCCGGGCACGTGCCTCTTCGAGGGTACGCCGCTCTCCGTGGGACGGGGCACCGCGCGGCCGTTCCAGTGGGTCGGCGCACCCTGGCTCGACGGCGCGGAGCTCGCGCGCCGCCTCGAGGCGTACCGCCTGCCGGGCGTCCGCTTCGAGCCGGCCACGTTCACGCCTCACCACCCCGGCGATGGGAAGTTCGACGGCCGGGTGGTGCACGGGGTGCTCGTGGTGCCGACCTCGACCGCGTTCGATCCGACTCGGTCGGCCGTCGCCATGCTCATCGAGGCGTACCGGATGTCGGGCGATCACTGGTCGTGGAACGCCCCCCACTTCGACGCCCTGGCAGGGACGGACGCACTGCGCAGGGGCATCGAGGCCGGGGAGGACCTGGGCCGCCTCACCGAAGGGTGGACGGAGGAGCTGGCCCGTTTCCGCGATCTCAGGAAGGCTTATCTGCTCTACCCGTGAGCGCCATGCGAGGCCTCGGCGGGGAAGGGCCGGGGCTGAACATCAAGCTGGCGCAGCGGTACGTACCTCCCAAGGATATGAGACATGCCAGCGGGTGCCGGCAGGGACCCGCGACCCTCATGCAGGAGAAGCGCACGATGAAACCTCTCCCGATCTTCCTCGCGTTGGCGACGGCGCTGCCGCTCGCGGCCGCGCCATCCCTCCATGCCCAATCCAGGATGGGCACGGAGGCCTCCTCCAACCCGGTCATGAGCGCGGTGCGTATGACGCTCTCGCGCTATGCCAGGAACCTGGAGGCCTCCGCCGAGGAGATGCCCGCGGCGAAGTATTCGTTCGCTCCGACCAAGGAGCAGATGACGTTCGGCCACCTCATGAGCCACGTGGCGGGCGCCAACGAGTTCTCGTGCTCGAGCATCTCCGGGATGCCGCGGCCGGCGGCGAAGGTGCCCGGGGAGAACGCTCCGAAGGACTCGCTGGTCGCGGCCGTGAAGGAGTCCTTCGAGTACTGCACGAAGGCGTTGGCCGGCGTGAAGGATTCCCAGCTCGGAGGCATGGTGCACTTCTTCGGGAACCGGGAGGTGAGCCGCGCCGCGGTGGCGGTCGAGATCGCTTCCGACCTGTCGGACCACTACAGCCAGGCGGCCATCTACCTGCGGCTCAACGGAATGCTGCCGCCGACCGCGCGGCGGCGCGGCATGTAGCCACCCGGCCTTCCGACCCTCCCTACTCTTCTTCGGGCACGGCGCGCGGCGAAGCG
>CAZFIS010000170.1:0-6742 GCA_964519125.1 uncultured Gemmatimonadaceae bacterium
GGCGTCTCGACCGAGTCCAGGGCCACACTACCTACGCATAGGATCGACATCACATCTACGATTCGTTCGAGGAACAGGGGGAGGACGCCCGTCGACGCTCACCCCGCATGGTCGATCTCCCTCACCATGCGGCGGGGGGCCTCGATGCCCAGCACCGTCAGCCCGTTGCGCAGCACGATACGGACCGCATCCGCGAGCACGAGGCGGGCGGCCCTCAGCTCCGGGTCGTCGACGAGCACGGCCAGCTCGGGGTTTCGGGTCGGGTTGCCGGCGTGATACCACGAGTTCGCCGCCCCCGCCGTTTGCTCCAGGTAGTCGCACACGACGTGAGGGGCGGCCTGCGCGGCCGCACGCTCCAGCGTAGCGGGGAGCTCGGCGAGGCGCTTGAGCAGCTCCCGCTCCAGCTCGTGGCTCAACACGGAGAGGTCCGCCGACGAGGGGTCCAGGCTTCCGGGTTCGAGACCCGCCTTGGCGAAGATCGAGCACATGCGGGCGTGGGCGTACTGCACCTTGTAGACAGGGTTCTTGTCGGACTGGTCGAGGGCCACGTCCAGGTCGAAGACCAGATGGGCATCGGGCTTCCTCATCTGGAAGAAGTAGCGCGTCACGTCCACCCCGACCTCGTCGACCAGCTCGCGCAGCGTCGTGTACGAGCCGGCGCGCTTGGAGAGCTTCACCTCCTCTCCCTGGCGCACGACCGTGACCATCTGATGCAGCACGTACTCGGGATAGCCCTCGGGCAGACCGAGCGCCTGCAGGCCGGCCCGCACCCGCGGCACCGTGCCGTGGTGGTCGGAGCCCTGGACGTTGACGACGCGGCGGAAGCCGCGGGCCCACTTGTCCATGTGGTACGCGACGTCCGGCACGAAATACGTGGGCGCGCCGTTGCTCCGGACCATGACGCGGTCCTTCTGGTCTCCGAACTCCGTGGTGCGCAGCCAGACGGCTCCGTCGCGCTCGTAGACCAGGCCGGTCTCGCGCAGCGCCGCGAGCGTCGCGTCCACCTTCCCGTCCTCGTACAGGGACGACTCGAGGAAGTAGCGGTCGAAGCGCACGCGGAACGCCGAGAGATCGCGGTCCTGCTCGGCCCGGAGCTCCTTGACGGCGAAGTGGCGCACGGCCTCGAGTGCCTCGGCGGAGTCGTCGTCGACGTAGCGGTCGCCGACTTCCTCGGCCAGGGCAGCCGCCACGTCGCGCACGTACTCGCCCTGGTAGCCCTCGTCCGGGACCCGGGCGTCGTGGCCGAAGTGCTGGCGGTAGCGTGCGCGTACGCTCTCGGCCAGGCGCTCCATCTGAAGGCCGGCGTCGTTGTAATAGAACTCGCGGTGCACGGCCCATCCGGTCCACGCCAGGAGCGAGGCGATGGCGTCACCGAGCGCTGCCTGTCGTCCGTGTCCGAGATGGAGCGGTCCCGTGGGGTTGGCCGAGACGAACTCGACCAGGACGGGCGCGTCCGCGCCCGTCTTGCTGCTCCCGTAGGCCTCGTCCCGGGCCAGAATCTCGTCCAGGGCACCCGCGACCGCGCTCGAGCTGAGCCGGAAGTTCAGGAATCCGGGACCCGCGACCTCGACGGCCCGCACGCCCGCCGCTTCCAGATCGAGGCGTTCGGCGATCTCGTCGGCGATCTGCCGGGGAGGCCGGCGCAGCGCCCGCGCCAGCGTCATCGCTACGTTCGTCGCGACGTCCCCGTGGCTCGGGTCCCGCGGGCGCTCCAGGTGCACCTCCGCGCCGCTGACCCCCATGTCCGTGAGGACGGCCGCGAGCGCCGCGCGGATGGCTTCGTGCGCCACGCCGGCGGCCTCAGGAATCTCCGGAGGGCTTGGCGTCTCCGGCCGGTGTGCTCTTGTTGTCGGGCTTGGAGGGCGCTTTGCCCTTTTCCGCGGAGGCCTTCTTCTTGTAGTCCTCGCTGCGGTAGTCCGTGATGTAGAACCCATCACCCTTGAAGAGGAACCCGGCCCCGCCCGAGATACGACGCTCGGCCGGCTCACCGCATTCGGGACACGCCGCGACCGGGTCGTCCGTCATCTTCTGGAAGACCTCGAACTCGTGTCCTCGTGGGCAGGTATAGTCGTACGTGGGCATCGGATGGTCGCGTGAGCAGTGGGTCGAGACAGCCGAAAAAACTAACAAGGACGTGGGGGAGGAACCAACCGGTCGGGCGCGCTTCCCTACCCGTCGTACGTGCCCCACTCCCGGCGGAGCACGTCGCTGATCTCGCCCAGCGTCGCACCGATCTTCACGGCGTGGATCATGGGCGGCAGGAGGTTGTCGGTCCCGCGTGCCGCCGCGCGCACGGACGCGAGGGTCCCCTCCACCGCCTTGACGTCCCGACCGGCCTTGCGGGTCCGCAGCGTCTCGCGCTGGGCACGCTCGAGCGCGGTGTAGTCCGGCTGCTCGATCCGGAGGGCGCCTTCGTCCTCGGCGTGCATGTTCACCCCGATCACGGGTCGCTCCCCCGATTCGATCTGCATCTGGAAGCGGTAGGCGGCGCGCTGGATCTCCTCGCGCATCAAGTCCACCGAGCGTGCGGCGCCGCCGAGCTCGTCGATGCGCTCCAGGTAGCCGCGCGCGCGGACTTCGATCTCGTCGGTGAGCGCCTCCACGAAATACGATCCGCCGAGCGGATCCACCGTCGCCGTGACGCCCGACTCGGACGCCACGATCTGCTGCGTGCGCAGCGCCAACGTCACCGACTCCTCGGTGGGCAGCCCCAGCGCTTCGTCGTATCCGTTCGTGTGCAGCGACTGCGTGCCCCCCAGGACCGCCGCCAGGGCCTGCACGGCCACCCTGACCACGTTGTTCAGAGGCTGTTGAGCCGTCAGCGTGGAGCCGCCGGTCTGCGTGTGAAAGCGTAGGCGGCACGCCTGGTCCGAGGCGCCGTAGCGCTCGCGCAGGAGCCGGGCCCACATGCGACGGGCTGCCCGGAACTTCGCCACTTCCTCCAGGAAATCGTTGTGCGCGGCGAAGAAGAACGACAGGCGGGGACCGAACGTCTCCAGGTCGAGCCCGGCCGCACGCGCCCGCTCGACGTACTCCAGGCCGTCCGCCAGCGTGAACGCGACCTCCTGAGGGGCGGTGGCCCCGGCTTCGCGGATGTGGTAGCCCGAGATCGAGATCGTATTCCAGCGGGGCACTTCGCCCGCGCAGAACGCCATGACGTCGGAGACGAGGCGCAGGCTCGGCTCCACCGGGTAGATGTACGTGCCGCGGGCGACGTACTCCTTCAGGATGTCGTTCTGTACGGTGCCGGACAGGGCGTCGCGGGGCACTCCCTGCTCGTCGCCGAGCGCCACGTAGAACGCCAGCAGAACGGCTGCGGTGGCGTTGATGGTCATCGACGTCGACACCTGGTCGAGGCGGATCCCCCGGAAGAGCATGCGCATGTCCTCCAGCGAGTCGATGGCCACCCCGACCCGCCCCACCTCCCCGCCCGCCATCGCCGCGTCGGAGTCGTAGCCCATCTGCGTCGGCAGGTCGAACGCCACGGACAGCCCCGTCTGTCCTTGCTCGAGGAGATAGCGGAAGCGGGCGTTTGTCTCTTCGGCCGTGCCGAAGCCCGCGTACTGGCGCATCGTCCAGACACGTCCGCGATACATGTCGCGGTGGATGCCCCGCGTGAACGGGTACTCCCCCGCCTCGCCCGGGGCCTCGGCCTCCGAAGACGGACCGTACACCCGCGCAACGGGGATCCCACTGCCCGTGGTCGGCCCCTCGTCGCTCCGCGATTCGCTCATGCCTCCGCCCCCTCGTTCGGAGCGGCCAGCTCGATGAGAATCTGGTCCTTGTCCACCGTCTGGCCCTCGGTGACGTGGATGTGCGTGACGATGCCCGCCGACTCCGCTTTCAACTCGTTCTCCATCTTCATGGCCTCGACGATGACCACCCCCTCGCCCTTCTCGATGCGGTCTCCCTCGGCGACCTCGATGCGCACCACGAGCCCGGGCATGGGTGCCAGTACGGGGCGAGGACCGGACGGCACGGCGCCCGCGCCCGTCATCTCGCGGATGGTCTTCGTGCGCTCGTCGATCGCTTCGGCGTGGTAGCGGCGGCCGCCGAGGATGAAGCTCCAGCGGCCCGCTCCCGCGCGGTGCGTGACGAGGCGGTACGAGTCGGCGTCCAGAAGGAGCGTTCGCATCTCGGTACCCTGCACCGCGGCCAGGTCCGCCCTCACGGACGCGCCGTCGACGCGGACCGCGTCGGGGCCGAGCTCCACCTGGAAGGTTCGCCCCCCCACGGTGACGTGGTAGAGCATCAGGCGCCTCCCGCCCCGTCGACGCCGACGGCCAGGAACCGCGCGACGGTTTCGACGTGGGGCGTCTGGGGGAAGAGGTCGAAGGACCGCAGATCCACGAGCTCGTAGGCGTCCCTCAGGCGGGCGGCGTCCCGGGCCAGCGTAGCAGGGTCGCAGCTCACGTACACGAGCGTGCGCGGCGGTCGGGCGACGAGCAGATCGGGGATGCGTGCGTCCAGGCCCGTGCGCGGAGGGTTGAGCACCACGAGGTCGGCCGGCAGCGCATCGGCGAGCCTCTCCTCGACCGCACCCTCCACGATGCGGAGCCCCTCCGGCACATCGTGCCGGGCAGCACGGCACGCCTCGGGGTCCAGCTCGATTCCGGTCACGCTCCACCCGTTCCTGGCGAGGGCCCGGCCGTAGACGCCCACGCCGCAGTACGCGTCGACGGCGTCGCGGCCACCCTGGCCCGCCGAGGCCAGGACGTGCTGGACGAGGACCTCACCCGCCTCGCGATTCACCTGTACGAACGCGGCTCCGGAGAGCGGAAAGGTCGCCCCGCCCCATGCCTCGTCCACGTCCGAGCCGGCCACGAGGTGGGCCGAGGCCGCCCCTTCCGGTTGGTGGCGGATCGCGGAGATCTCGTCCAACGACGCGATCTCCACGGCGTCCCATCCCGCCGCGCCGCCCTGCACCAGGAGGGAGACACCGCCCGCGGCGGCCCGGAGCGTCAGGCGAAGCCGGCCTCCCGCCGGGAGGAAGCGCGCACCGGGGCCCCACGCGTCGCGAAGACGGACCCAGGCGCGGCCGACCGGCTCCTCCGGGAGGAGGCACTCGCCGTGGACGTCCACGACGTGGCCCGGTTTGCCGAGCGCGTGGAAGCCCGCGACGATCCGGCCCCCGCGCAGACGCCGCAGCGTGAAGGTCAGGCGGTTGCGGTACCCGAGCCGGCTCGGTGACGGCTCGACCGCCGGAGGCTGCACGGCCACATGTCCGATGCGCTCGAGCGCGTCGGCGACGAAGCGGCCCTTCCACCGGAGCTGCTCCTCGTAGTCGATGTGCTGAAGCGCACACCCTCCGCAGCGGTCGTAGAGGGGGCACGGCGGCGGCGCACGTCCGGAACCTGGCTGGAGCACCTCCTCCAGGCTGGCCTCGACCCAACGCGTGTGGCCGCGCTCGATGCGGATGCGGACCTCATCTCCGGGAGCCGTTCGGTGCACGAAGGCCACGCGACCCGTCGGAAGGTCGGCGACCCCGGCGCCGCTGGACGCGAGGGCACGCACGCCGACCACGGCCGACGTCCCCTCCGCGAGGCGCGCTCCGGCCTCACCCACGCCCGTTTCCCCGGTAGGGTCGCACGCCGCGGCGCCACGTCGTGAGAGCGTCCGCATCCGTCTGGCCGGGCGCCGCGATGCGCGGCGTCCGGTGGCGGCGGCGGTCCTCCTCCTCCAGGAGCGCCGCCGCCACCGCGGCGGCCCGCAGGTCCTCCTCGGGCGGATCCCCGTTCAGCAGGTCGGGATGGTCGTCCAGGTACCGGATGCTCAAGCGCCCGGCGCGGAAGTCGGCTTCGTCCATCACACACCGATGGAACGGCGTGCTGGTCTCCACGCCGCCGACCACCAGCTCGTCCAGGGCCCGGGCCATGCGGTCGATTGCCTCGCTGCGCGTGTGCGCGTGCACGATCAGCTTGGCCAGCAGCGGATCGTAGTGGAGGGAGACCTCGAGGCCCTCCTGGATGCCCGCGTCCCAACGCACGCCGGGGCCGGCGGGCACCTCGAGGTGCGTGATCCGCCCGGTCGAAGGGAGGAAGCCACGCAGGGGATCCTCCGAGGTGATGCGGCACTCGATCGCGTGGCCCGAGAGCGCCACGTCCTCCTGCTCGAATCCGAGCGGCTCCCCCGCGGCGACCCGGAGCTGACAAGCGACGAGGTCGAGACCGGTCACGAGCTCGGTCACGGGATGCTCCACCTGGAGGCGGGCGTTCACCTCGAGGAAGTAGAACGATCCGTGGTCGTAGAGGAACTCGACCGTTCCGGCGCCCACGTAGTCCACGGCGCGGGCCGCGCGCACGGCGGCCGTGCCCATCTCCTCCCGCTCCTCGGGGCTCAGCACCGCCGAGGGTGCTTCCTCCACGAGCTTCTGGTGCCTGCGCTGGATCGAGCATTCCCGCTCTCCCAGATGCACCACATTGCCGTGGGCGTCGCCGAGGATCTGGATCTCGATGTGCCGGGGGCCGTCGAGGAAGCGCTCGAGGTAGATCGCCCCGTCCCCGAACGCGGCCGTCGCCTCACGTTGTGCCGCGGCGAAGGCCTTGGTGAGCTCCGTGGCGTCGCGTACGACGCGCATGCCCTTGCCGCCGCCTCCGGCGGCCGCCTTCAGGAGCACGGGGAAGCCGATCTCCCGGGCGGCATCGAGCGCCTGGTCGGCGTCCACCACAGGCTCGACGAGGCCCGGCACGATGGGCACGCCGGCCGCCTGCATGCGCCGGCGGGCTTCGGTCTTGTCGCCCAT
>CAZFIS010000171.1:0-6731 GCA_964519125.1 uncultured Gemmatimonadaceae bacterium
TTCAAGGACAAGTTCGGGGACCTCGACATCCTTCTCCTGGACGACGTGCAGTTCCTCACGGGCCAGCCCGAGGCCCAGGAGATGCTGCTGCGCACGTTGGATCAGCTCTCCACGGCGGGCAGCCAGATCGTCCTGGCCAGCGACCGGCCGCCCGCGGAGATCAACGAGCTCGACGCCCGCCTCGTGTCGCGGTTCTCGGGCGGCCTCATCGTCGACATTGGCCCGCCTGAGTACGAGACCCGGGTGGCCATCATCCGCAAGAAGGCCGACGAGCGCGGACAGACGCTGCAGCCCGGCGTTGCCGAAGCGCTCGCCCGCTACCCGGTCAAGAACGTGCGGGAGCTGGGCGGCGCCCTGAACAAGGTTTTCGCGACCCAGGACATCGAAGAGCGTCAGGTGACGTCCGACGAGGTGGCATCCATCATGGGGGCCACCGGAGCCGGGGCGGTCGAAGCCGACCTCGCCGACGAGTTCGGGTCGTTCCTGAGCGACCTCTCCGAGACCGTTGCCGAGACCGTGGAGGAGCAGGAGGAGCCCTGGAGAAGGGCCGTGCGGGAGGGTGCGGACGCGGCGGAGCGGGAGGGTTTCTCCGCGCGGCGTCTGCGCGGCTACGTCAGTGGAACCGAGCCGGAGGGGTGGGAAGCGATCGTCGAGCAGTTCAATGCCGACGTGAAGCGTTTGCGCGAGGTCGACCGCGAGCTCGACCGCCTCGGCAATCCCTGGCCGGACGCCGCCCAGGGCGTGCTCAAGGACCCCGACCGACTGGAGGAAGCGGAGGCCCTCCTCACGTCGGTGCGTGAGCGTCAGCGCCCGTTTCCCAAGCTGGGCGAGGGTCCGACGCTCGACCGGCTCGAGGACTTCCCCAAGATGGCGGTCAAGGCCGCGCATCAGCTCGTCTCCGCCGACAGGCCCGAGTACAATCCCTTGTATGTGTGGGCCTCCAGTCCGGCGCTCGGGCGCACGCTCCTCGGTGCGGCGGGCCGCACATTCCAGGCCGCCCGGCCCGATGCGCGCATGGCCGTCACGTCGGTGAAGGAGTTCGCCGAGGATTTCATCCGGGCTCTGGGCGGCGGCGTGGCGGGAGCGTGGCGCGAGCGGTGGTGGACAGTCGATCTCCTGCTGGTGCACGGGATCGAGGCTCTGTCCGAGACCGAGCGGGCCCAGGACGAGTTCTTCCACCTCTTCGAGGCGCTCAAGCGCCGCGGTGCGCGCGTCATGCTGGCTGCCGACCGGCCGCCCTCGGGCGTCGGCAAGATCGACGAGCGCCTCCGCTCGCGGTTCGAGGGCGGGCTCGTCGTCGAGGTGGGCGCGGGGGCCGGGAGCGGCGACTTGGAGCTCGTCGCCGCCTCGGAGTCTCCAGCCGCCGAAGGGATCTGGGGTGGGGAACAGGAGATGGCAGGGAGGATGATTCCCCCGCTCGATGAGCTCGAGTTGGGTGAGCGTGGCGGGCTGTTCAACGACCGGGCCCAGCGGGAGCCGACGCCCGCGCCGGGGCCGGCGGCGGGGGTGCCCGTGGCGGAGTCGACGGCCCGAAAGGGTGGGCCGTGGTTCCCGTCCCCCGAGAATGTCGTCCTGCAGTGGCCGAAGATCGACAACGTGCTCCAGGAGGAGCTCGACTGATGGCCATCGAGGGCTCGCTCCAGGACGTCAACCTGGCCGACATCTGCCAGCTCCTCGGCATGGGCCGCAAGACGGGGTGCCTCAGCATCACCGACCGCTCCAACTTCGGATACATCTACTTCGAGAAGGGCAGGGTCATCCACGCGTCGGTCCTGAACCGGCCCGACCGACTGGGGGAGCTGCTCGTACGCAATCACGTCATCACGCGCAAGGACCTCTCCCAGGCCATGGAGCACCAGGCCATGGAGAAGGGGAAACGGCTGGGTGAGATCCTTGTGGCGAAGGGGGGCCTCACCGAGGAGAAGCTCCACCAGTTCATCCAGCTCCAGATCGAAGAGGCCGTCTACCACCTCTTCACGTGGAATCAGGGCTCGTTCCACTTCGACCCGGATCAGCGGCCGGACGAAGAGGGCGTCTTCCTGGTCAACATCAACTCCGAAGCCCTCTTGATGGAGGGTGCGCGCCGGGTCGACGAGTGGAGCTTGATCGAGAAGAAGATTCCGTCCTTCGACGTCGTGTTCCAGCTCGACAAGAACCCGGAGGAAGCGGAGGGTGAGGTCGATCTGACCAACCAGCAGCGCAAGGTCCTGCCGTTCATCGACGGCATGCGCACGGTCGAAGAGATCATGAACGAGGCCGGCCTCGTCGAGTTCGATACCGGCAAGGCACTCTACGGGCTGATCCAGGCGGGCTTCGTGAGCCGCGCCGGTGAGAAGTCGACCGCGGACGAGACCGGGGGTGACGAGTCCCTACAGCAGCATCTGAACCTGGGCGTGGCGTTCTACCGCTCCGGGATGATGGAGGACGCCACCCGGGAGTTCGAGGCGGCGTTGGAGATCGATCCCAGGCAGACGCGCGCGAACTTCATGCTCGGGCTGATGGCGGTGCGGAGCGGGAGGCTCGAGGACGCGCTGCAATACTTCGGGGCGGTACCGGACGCGCAGCACGAGAGCTACTCGGTCCAGCGCAACCGGGCGCTCGTCCTGGAGCTCCTGGGCCGATACGACGAGGCGTTGGAGGCTCTGGCAGCCGCGCAGGAGGCCCGCCCCGACGACCACGAGGTGCACCTCGCGCGGGGGATCGTCCACTTGAAGACCCATGCCGCGGCCGAGGCCCTCGACGCGCTGCGGGCGTATCGCACGTCTCCGAAGCTGAAGAAGCCGTCCCAGCTTTACTATGCGTACACCGTGCTGGCTTCGGCCGTCGCGGGGGATCTCGACTACGCCGTGGCCGTCGGGCGCGAAGGGCTCGGGCACTATCCGGAATCGGGTCCGATCCTCGTGAATACGGGAGCGGTGCTGGAGCGGCGCGGAGAGGTGGACGCGGCCGAGGCGCTCTACAAGCGCGCGGTGTCGGTGCACCCTACACCGCCGCAGGCCCACAAGAACCTCGGCGACCAGGCCTACGCCCGGGGCGACATCGAGGGTGCGAGAGTCCAGTACGAGAAAGCCGTCAAGCTCTCTCCACGGCTGGGCGACGACGTGTACCTGCGTCTCGGCACGATCGCGTACAAGGACAACGACCGGGACGTGGCGCTTCTCCTGTGGCGCAGGGCGCTGGATCTGAACCCCAACAACGAAGCCGTGCGCTCCAATCTGGAGATGCTGGCGGCGGAGTGAGGTTGCGAGCGACCGCTACGCTGGCGCTCCTGATCGCGTGGGCGATCCACGCCTCGCCCCTCGCCGCTCGGCAGGCGGTTCCCGACACCCTCGACGGCGCGGTCTACCACGAGATGAGAGGGTCTCGTGTCCGTCTGCGGTTCACGGCGGAGGATTCGCTCGTGGCCTTGCGGGTCCTGAGGGTCCTCGATGACGAGGCACCCTTGCCGGGGCTCCCGGACTCGGTTCCGTCGGGCGTGGTCGCCGTTCTGCCCCGGACAGAGCGGGCGTTCCGCCACCTCCTCGGCAGCACCACCCCGGAATGGACCGCGGGAGTGGCCATCCCCTCGGAGAACCTCCTCGTCGTGCCGGCCAACGAGGTGGGCTCGCTCCTCGACACCGAGGGGAGCCGGGTCCTTCGCCACGAGTGGGCGCACCTCGGCCTGCACGATTACCTGGGTGAGCTGCGGATTCCCCGGTGGTTCGACGAGGGCTACGCCCAGTGGGCCTCGGGAGGATGGGACGCGGGGGAGGCGTGGCGGCTGCGCATCCTGTTCGCGCTCGGGCACGCTCCGCCCATGGATTCGCTGAGCCTGACCTGGCCTCGCGACCGAGCTTCCGCCGAGGCCGCGTACCTGCTTTCGGCGTCGGCGGTGAGCTACCTGTTCCGGGGCACCGGAGCGCGGGGCGCCGCCGAACTCTTCGCGCGGTGGAAGAGCACCGGATCGCTCGAGGAAGCGTTGCGGCAATCGTTCGGCGTCACGAGCGGCCAGTTCGAGGCCGAATGGCGACGGTACGCGAAGAGCCACTACGGGTGGCTGTTCGTGCTGTCTCACTCCGCCGTTTCGTGGATGCTGGTCGCGCTCGTGCTCCTGTTCATGATGCGTACCCGGTCCGGCCGGATGCGGGAGCGCATGGCGCGGCTGCGGGCTTCCGAGGGGCCGGACCGGCCGGCCTTCTGGAACGAGGAGGATGAGTCCGGGGGACCCGCTGCCGACGAGAGGGGTTAAGCTAGCCCATGAGCGAGCGAATCTTCCTGGTCGATGACGATACCGACGCCCTCGAGGTCTACAGGGTGCGTCTGAGCCACGGCGGCTACGAGGTCGAGACGGCCGACAGCGCCGAGAAGGCACTGGCGAAGGTGAAGGCCTTCGATCCCGCTCTGATCGTGACGGATGTGCGTATGCCGGGCATGAGCGGCCTCGAGTTGCTGGAGCGGGTCCAGACGGCGATGAGCGGTGTCTCGGTCGTCGTGATGACCGGTCATGAGGACATGGAGACGGCGGTGTACGCGATGAAGGCCGGCGCCTTCGATTTCCTCGTCAAGCCCGTCGACCCCAAGGACCTGCAGGCCGTGGCGGAGCGGTGCTTTCGGGAGCGCGCCCTGGCGCACGAATCGGAGGAGCCGGAGGGCGGAGAGGAGGAGGAGGTGCCTTCGTCCAGCACGCTGGTCGGGCGCGATCCCCGGATGATCGAGATCTACAAGACGATCGGCATGCTGGCCCGCAACCGTGCCACCGTGCTCATCCGCGGCGAGACCGGCACGGGCAAAGAGGTGATCGCCAGGGCCATCCACCAGCATTCGGCGTTTGCGGACGAGCCGTTCGTCGCCGTCAACTGTACCGCGCTCACCGACACCCTCCTGGAGTCGGAGCTGTTCGGACACACGAAGGGCTCGTTCACGGGCGCCGTCTCGGCCAGGAGGGGCTACTTCGAGCTGGCCCGCGGCGGCACGGTCTTCCTGGACGAGATCGGCGACACCAGCCCGGAGTTCCAGACCAAGCTCCTGCGGGTGCTACAGGAGCGGACGTTCTATCCGGTGGGGGGTGAGACCCCGTTGAGCACGGACGCGCGCATCATCACCGCCACGCACCAGCCCATCGAGCATCTGATCGAGGCCGGGAGCTTCCGCGAGGACCTCTACTTCCGACTGAAGGTGGTGGAGATCCGGGTCCCGGCTCTGCGCGAGCGGGCGGGGGACATCCCCCGGCTGGCCAACGCCATGCTCACGCGCATTCGGGAGAGGATCCACGGGGACGTGCGCAGGATCTCGGACGAGGCCATGCACCGCCTGGCCCGGTATCCGTGGCCGGGCAACGTGCGGGAGCTGGAGAACGCGCTCATGCGGGCCGCCATCCTCGCACGCGGTCCCGTCATCGGTGTGGATCACCTCGCGCTGGGCAACGCGATGCTGGCCGACGAGGACCTCTCGTTGTCCATCGCCGTGACGCGGCACGTGCGGTGGGTGCTGGACCGCGTCGGCGGCGACGAGACGGAAGCCGCGAAGCTCCTGGGCATCAGCGCCGAGGAGATGAAGGGGTACCTTGCAGCGTCGGGGGACGAGAGATGACCCGCCTCCGGCACCTCCACCACATTGACCCTCCGGGCTCGTCCCGGTAGCATTGGCCGCCATGGCGAAGAAGACATCCACATCCGGTTCGGCCTCTGGCCCCGCGTCGCTCAAGTTCACCAAAGTGAACGCCACGCTCGGCGTTGCCGGCCTGGCAGTCCTCACGTTGGGTTACTGGCTCCTCGCTCAGGGGTCAATCACGGCCGCCCCTCTGCTGCTCGTGCTGGCCTACGTGGTGCTGCTGCCCCTCGCGATCATCCTGTAGCGAACCCACGGGCGCTTAGCTCAGCTGGTTCAGAGCACCTGCCTTACAAGCAGGGGGTCGGCGGTTCGAATCCGTCAGCGCCCATTCCTCCCGTAGCACGAGCGTGGCCCGAGGTCGGCTGACGCGCTCACTGCGGGGTTTCGCTCCGTCGCGGCCTCCGGCTAGGGACCCTGCGTCAACGGATGCGGCCGACTCCCGACCGTGCTGTCGGGCCATGACTCGTGCTCGTGCACGATGCGCCACTGACCGTCCGGCGAGCGCACCAGCACCTCGGTGGCGGCAAGCGCAGACTGGAGGGTCGAGCTCCCGCGCATGACCACCACCGCCACGGTGGGGCTCAGCACCTGAGTCTGCACGATCTGGTAGTGCACCTCCACGTCCGGATGGTTCGCGTACCAACGCTGGGTGTCCCTGCGGAACGTGTCGAAGCCGAACAGCACGTCGGTGACGCCCACGTAGCTGAACGTGTCGTCGTGTGCGTAATGGCTCAGGACGGCGGTGCTGTCGTGGGCGTTCATGGCCTCGACGAGCGCCACGACGGCGCTGTCGGCTTCGTTGGCCAGGGCCGAGCGATCCTTTGCGGTGAGCTCGGTCCGTGCGCTCCGACAGGCGCCCAGGGTCAGCGCGGCGGCCAGAAGGAGGGCAGGGAAGCGCATGGAAGGACTCCTGATGTGGGTGCGGGCACAGCTCATGAACTCTACGGGCACCCGACCCCCGGAACGAGTCCGGGGCTCGGGCGCCCGTGTGGAGCGTGCCTTTGGCTCTTGGGCCGGCGTCCTACGCGCCGGTCACTTCGCCAGAGGCGCCATCTTCTCGATCGTGTTCTGGATCAGCGCGTCCATGTACGGCGGGTTGTGAATGCCCATGCTGCCGTCCGCCGTCACCAGGTCGTCATTGA
>CAZFIS010000172.1:0-6718 GCA_964519125.1 uncultured Gemmatimonadaceae bacterium
CCTCACTCGTTCTCGGCCCTCGCCGCCCATCGGCTCATGGTCTCGGCTCCTCCAACCATTCTTCTGTTCTCGCCCCTTCTCGTCCCTTCACCCTCCCCTCCCGCCGGAGAGAGTCTTCACCGCTTGCCAGTCCTGAACCCGCAGCATACCATGCCCCTCGGGCCAACAGGGCGGTTGGACTTCCTTGCGTGGGACAAGGTGATGAGCCTGGATCGCTTCGACGTGAGGTGACGCGGGGGGCATCGGAAGCGGGGGCGGAGTCCGCCCGGCGGGCGCCGCCGCCGCGACAAATTGCCACGTTGAGGGCCCCTGCGGTCGGGGATAACTTGGGAGACCGCCCTTCTTCACCGCGTCGGCTCCAGTCCAAGCCAAGATGACCACCTGCCCAGGCTCTACATGGCCGATCACGGCGTGCATCGCCGTCCTCCTGCTTTCGCTCGTGCCGGGAGGCCTCGCCGCGCAGGAGCAGAACGATACGCTCCGGCAGAACAGCGACACGCTCACGCGGATCTCCTACAAGCTCGCACCGATCACCGTCACGGCCGCGCCCGAGCGGCGCGAGGAGCCGTCCGCGTCACTGCGCGTGACGCCGGTGGTCCTCCAGCAGACTCCGGCCATCAACGCCTACGATCTCCTGCGCCAGACGGCCGGCATCGAGGTCCACGAGCAGGGGCAGGGGCCGGGGTTCGCCTCCGACGCTTCGATCCGGGGGTTCAGCTCCGACCACTCCACCGACATCGCGCTCTGGATCGACGGCGTGCCCAACAACGAACCCGTGAACGGTCACGCCGAGGGCTACAACGACTGGAACGTCCTCTTTCCGGAAGCGATCAGGGCCGTCAACGTCTTGAAGGGCCCCACCAGCGCCGTGTACGGCAACTTCGCCTTCGCCGGCGCGGTCAACGTCCAGACGCTCGAGCGCATGAAGGGCACGACCCTGTGGCTCGATCCGGGCTCGTACGGCCACGTCGAGGGCGCCGTCCTCACCGGATACGACCACGGCGCGGACGGCGGGGTGTTCGGCCTGCGCGCCGTGCACAGCGACGGATGGCGCCCCAACAGCGGCTACGACGTCTACCAGGGCCACGGCCGCGTGGTGCAGGCGCTGTCCTCCTCCACTACCCTCGACGCGGGCACGGAGCTCTACCGCACGACCTGGAGCTCGCCCGGCTTCCTGACCGAGAGCGCGTTCGACCAGGGCCTCTTCCAGAAAGTCGAGAACCGGACGGACGGAGGATTCGACAACCGCGCCCAGGAGCGCGTCAGCATCCGCAGCCTCATCGGGACCTCCATGCTCTGGCGCAGCACCGCATACGCCACACAGGGCCGATGGCAGCTCTACCTGACCATCCCCCCGGAGCCGGGCAGCGGGGAGGGCTCCGGCAGCCAGACCGAGGAGGAGGACCGCCGCTACGGCTTCGGCTTCACGAGCGCCCTGAGCTGGTATCTGCCCCGCGGGGAGATCACGGTCGGCACGGAGGACCGCTTCACCCACGCGAGCTACGGGAACTGGCTCACGACCGACCGCGTGCGGACCTCGGCGCAGGACCGGGTCACGGCGCATCAGATGGCGGGGGCGATCTTCGTCCACTCGGAGGAGGACCTGGGGCGGCGACTCCGCCTCCGGCTCGGTGGACGGCTCGACTACCTCGCGACGACCTCCACACCGCACGGCGAGGCGACCCGCAGCGACGGGAAGGCGATCTTCTCGCCGAAGCTGGGCATCCTCTACCGCATGCCCACGCTGTTCGACCTGTATGCGAACGTCTCGAGGGGGTTTCGCCAGACCGACGGCGTCATCGACGACCCCACCCTTCCCTTCATCACCGAGTGGGCGTACGAGGCGGGCGTCAAGCTGCGGGGCCATCGAGTCGATGGGAGCCTCGCGCTCTTCCGGATGGACGTGAGCAACGAGCAGACCTTCGACCCCGTCACGCTGATCGACGTGAGCGGAGGGACGAGCCGCCGTCAGGGAGTGGAGGTCCAGCTCGACGCCCGGCTCACCGCCGGCCTCGCGCTCTCGACCGACTGGACGTTCACCGACGCACGGTATCAGCAGCTCGTCACGCAGGACGGTGACACACTCAACGGAGCACGCGTCTACAACACCGCACCGTACACGGGCGTGGCGGCGCTCGACCTCGCACCGGCGAACGTCCCGTGGCGGCTGCGCCTGAGCACGAGCGTCGAGGGCCCCTACAGCCCCTTCGACGAGCCGGGGGTCGTCCGGACCCCGTACGGCCTCCTCCAACTGTCCGGCGGATACAGGATCGGCGGTGCGGAGATGCAGGTGGGGATCCGCAACCTCCTGGACATCCACTACCGGGAGCTGGAGGCCGGGGGGTTTGTCACGCCCGGATCGCCGCGCGAGCTGTTCGGGAGCGTACGCTACCACTTCTGAGCCGCCGTGGTCGCGCCGGCTCCCCCCCTCAGCGCACGCGCAGGCCCGCCGCCGAGTCCCAATGCAGCGGACGGTCGCTGCGGGGAAGCGGCGCCCCGGGAGCCTCCGCGATCGTCACCCCGTACTTCCACGTCGGCGGGCAGATCGCGATGTAGCGCGCATACCCTCCGGTCCCGCCCCCGAGCTTCGGGTAGCCGATGGCGACCAGGCACCCGGTCGGCGGGACCTGGTCGAGGCGGGCGACGCCTTCCGCCTGCGTGTAGCCGTGATGCATCAGCCAGGACTCGCTCTCCAGTGTCGACGTCGTGTCGGTGTCGAGCGGCTCGTGACCCCGGTCTGGTCGCACAGTGGCCGCGAGCTCTTCTACATCAACGGGAACGGCCAGCTGGTCGCGGCCCAGGTCGAGACCTCCGGGGGCTTCCGCGTGGGGGAGCGCCACCCGCTCTTCTCCATCAACGAACGGCAACTCTTCGCGGGGCCGAACTACGCCAGTTGGGACGTTGCGCCCGACGACAAGCGCTTCCTTTTCGTGCAGCTCGCGGGAGGTGCGGGGGGTGGGCACCACGACCTGATCTGGTGGAGAACTTCTTCCAGGAGTTGAAGGAGAAGCTCAAGAAGTAGCAGCGAGGGGCGGTTCTCACAGCAAACATGACGAGCACTCATGACATCCGCGCCGGAGCTCCAGACGTACCGCTACCGGATCGATGGGGACGGCCTCCTCCGGGAGGTGAGCCCCAACTGGGACGCCTTCGCGCTCGCGAATGAGGGCGCGCACCTCGTCTCGGAGCATGTGCTCGGCCGGTCCCTGCTCGAGTTCATCAGCGACGAGACGGCGCGGATGCTCTACGGACTCCTCTTTCAGAGGATCGGCGACCGCGGCCAGGCCGTGCGCTTCCCCTTCCGCTGCGATTCACCCGACCTTCGTCGCTTCATGGAGATGACGCTGCTGCCGGGCGGCGACGGCGGGGTCGTCCTGGAGAGCCGGGTCAAGAGGGTCGAGGCGCGCCCGGCGATCGCGTTCCTCGACGTGACCGCCGCGCGCTCGGACGAGTTGGTCCGTGTCTGCAGCTGGTGCAAGCGCGCGCTGCACGAGGGGACCTGGCTCGAGCTGGAGGACTTCATCGGCCGATCCAGCCTGATGAGTGGGTCGACGCTCCCGCTCGTCACGCACGGGATGTGCCCCGCGTGTGCGCGTGCCATGGATAGGCAGATCGCGCGTATCACCCGCGCCTGAGGGCGAGCGCCTCCAAGTCGGCACATGGGACGAATCATCCCATGTGGGCCCGTTGTGCGTGACGCATCTTGTTGCCGCAATGCCCTTCCGCCCATTTCCTGGAGGTCTCCGTGCTCCCGCGACGCCTCGCGCCTCTGGTCCTCACCGCTCTTCTCCTTCCTGGGTGCGGCGGCTCTGACGCTGGACCCACCGGACCCGGCGGCAACCAGAACGAGGTGACGGTCGCGCGAGTCGATGTCTCGCCCGCGACCAAGACGATCTCGTACGGCGAGTCGCTCCAGCTCTCCGCTTCTCCATACGACGCCAGTGGAAACGCGGTCACCGGCCAGACGGTTTCCTGGAGCTCGGCGAATCCCGACATCGCGACGGTCAACGGCTCCGGGAAGTTGACCACGGTGGGCCTGGGAACCGCAACGATCACCGCGTCTGTGAAGGGCGTGGATGGGAGCGGCTCGGTCACCGTGGACTACGCTCACTTCACGCTCGCGCCCGACCAGGGCAGCGCCGAGCCGTTCACATTGATTGCGCTGGCGGCTCCGAGCGGCGCGCCGTCGCTGACTCCGGGTACGACCGTGCACGGGACACTGGGCGAAGATTCGGTGCAGCTTGTCGTCTCGTCGGCCACCGTGCTTACGCTCGAACTTCCGGACGTGGATCCAGGCTCGTACGACCTGAGCGTCGCTCTGGACGACTTCTCCCTGGGTGAAGCACAGCTCACCGTCGAGCAGGCAGCGCCGATCGGTGACGCGGGGGCCGTCGTAGACGATCTCACCAACGGAGTATCCGAGAGCCTGGACTCGCTTTCCTCCGTCGGTGATGCCTCGAGCGAGAACGTGCAGGCCGCACAGGCTGCCGTCACCTCGCTGCAGGACTGGTTCCAGGCGGCCTCCGCGGCCGATCAGCTCGCCTTGGCGCGCTACATCGCCTCGAACAAGGCGGCGCTCGGCGTGCCGAGCGCGAGCGGCGCGCATGTCTCGGGCCCCGTGCGGACGGTCGCTCGCACCGCGAGCACCTACATGAACGACCAGGAGTCGCCGATCGACAGCCAACTGGACATCATGCAGAACCAGATGGCGTTCAGCCTCGCCAACGACCTCGGCGACTGCGTGCAGAATGGATTCGCCTCGCTGGCGTGCGGAAAGCTGGCGGCCGAACGGACGCTCTTCCTGCGCACGATCCTCGCCGAGCTTCCCAACGTGCAGCGCGTGGCCACCGACCCCATCCTCCCCACCGGCGGCATGACTGCCCGGCCGGCTGCGGATCCGGGGGCGGACGAGCCTCTCGACCTCTCCAACGGGGAGGCGACGACATTCGTGGTAACCGCGGATCACCGCAGCGTGAACGCGCTCGACATGGGCGCTCCCGGCGCCGCGGGCAGCCTGGCCGCGACCGTGGAGCAGTTCTCCTCGGTGTGGAGCTCCCTGACCTCCTGGTTGGCGAGCGTCGAGACGGCGCTCGGCTCGAGCACGACGCTCACCGGTACGCCTCCGGAGCTGAATCAGGAGTCGACGACCGCGACACTTCCGCTCGACGGCAGCTATCTCACACTCGCCGGGACCACGAACGCGAAGGTCGCCTGCTCAATGGTGGATGCGCACAGCAACCTCCTCCTGACGTGCACCACCGACGAGCCGTCCGATCAGGATTTCTCGTTCGAGCTGGACTACGACAACCTGGCTTTCTCGGGAAGCGAGTCCGTCGACGCGGTTGTACACACGGCCCAGGATCCCTGCGCTCAGGTCGGTACGCTCACGCTCGACGGAGACGCGGTGCAGGGGGAACTCACGGGTGACGACTGCCTCGAGCCGGACCTGGGCGTCGCGGGCGCCCACGACACCTATTTCCTCAGCAGCGCCCAACCGCTGAGCTTCCGCTTCGACATGAGCTCCCCGGACTTCACGCCGATGCTGGACCTGCGCTCGGCCTCCGGGATGGACCTGGTGACCGACATCGGGAATCCGGACCTGCTGACGCGCCTCACGCTACCCGCCGGCTCGTACGAGGTGTTCGTCTACGCGTCCGACGGTCAGACGCTCGGCGGCTACACGCTGTCCGCCACGTCCGACCCGAACACGGAGAACGGGTGCGACCGCCACTACTACAACTACTTCCAGGGGAGCGTGACCCACAGCGGCACGATCGGGACCGCGGATTGCGTGGACCCCTTCGCGCCACAGCAGCCGCCGGAGCACTGGGACGGCTATTTCACCTGGGTGACCGCCGGTCAAACCGTCACCGCCACGGTCAAGCTGAGTGGCCCGGGCACGCTCTCGCTCTTTACGCCGGGTACCCAGGCCCCGAACAACTTTCAGTACCGGCCAAACGCCGGGTACGTGACCCTGAAAGGTACGGCCACGGAGGACGGGTGGTTCTCGACGTACGTACTGGCGCAGCCGTTCAACAACGTGAGCTACACGATCTCCATCACTACGAGCGGGGCGGCGGGGGCGCCGGATGCCCAGGGCGTCGCCCGCACGGTCCCGCGGAGTCGGATCCCGATCCGTCGGGAGTGATCGGCCGGGTGGTCCTACCCCTTCTTCGCCTTCCACGCCGCGACGATCTGGGCCTCGCGCTCCCGCGTGATCACGAACTTGGGATTCGCGCGCCGCTCGGCCGGCACCGCGTCCGAGGCCCACCAGTCGAGGGTGTCCTTCACGGTGACCGCGAAGGGGCGGAAGGTGAGTCCGTGCGCCACCGCCTTCTGGAAGTTGATGCGCGTGTGCCCCAGGCTGTTCCCTCTCGGCATGATCCAGGGGACCATGAAGGTGAAGCGCTGTGAGGCCAGGAAATCGTAGTCGTCGATCCAGATCCAGTCGACGCTCTTGTCGATCGCGTCTTCTGGATAGGGCTCCGGAGCGTCTGGCCGGATCGGCACCGGGTCCTCGTTTTCGTCCAACCGGCCAGCGTCGTCGGCTGGCATCGCAGGGCTTCTGCGCCTACTGGCGCTGGAAGAGCCGGCCCAAGTGTCATTTCCCACGAGCACGATCCAGGCGTTCTCACCAGCTTGATCCAGGCAAGGGCATGAGATTCTCACGAGCTTGATCCACCCCCCACAGAGCTGACCTCCGCACCTTCGCGTCTTC
>CAZFIS010000173.1:0-6701 GCA_964519125.1 uncultured Gemmatimonadaceae bacterium
CCTGGATGGCGAAGCAACGCTCGACGCCCGGATGCTCCATGGCGATCTCCTCGAGCCGCTCCAGCCGCTTGACGTAGCCCTCGAACATCTCGCGCCTCGCGCCGGGGCGGGAGCCACTGATCGCGTCCGCGGCGGAGACCAGGAAGGTTTCGGCGAAGAAGTGCGGCTCTTCGTCGTGGTGGGCGCGGATGGCATTCAGCACGAGCTCGGACTCGTTGTGCTTCTTGCACAGCCGATATCCCAGCTCGACGTGCGTGCCCTCCTGCTCGTGGGTCAGCCCCTTGCCCACGTCGTGCAGCAGCCCGGCGCGCTTGACCCCTTGCACGTCCAGGCCCATCTCGGCCGCCATGTTCGCGGCCAGGAGAGCCACCTCCTTGGCGTGCTGGAGCTGGTTCTGCCCGTACGACGTGCGGAAGCGCAGGCGGCCGAGCGTCTTGACGATCTCGGGGTGCACGTTGTGGATCCCGAGCTCGTAGAGGATCTCCTCGGCGGCCTGGATCATGCTCGCGTCGACCTCGGCCCGGGCCTTTTCGGCCATCTCCTCGATGCGGCCCGGGTGGATGCGTCCGTCCTCGATCAGGCGCTCGAGCGCGATACGCGCTGCCTCGCGGCGCACCGGATCGAAGGCCGACAGAACCACGGCCTCGGGCGTGTCGTCGATGATCACGTCCACCCCCGTCGCCTGTTCGAAGGCGCGGATGTTGCGCCCCTCTCTTCCGATGATCCGTCCCTTCATCTCGTCGGAGGGGAGCTGGACCACCGATACGGTCGTCTCCGCGGTGTGCTCCGCCGCCATTCGTTGGATGGCCAGGCCGATGATCTTCTTGGCCTCGCGCTCGGCGTCACGCTGAGCCTGCTCCTTGATCTCCCTGAGGGTATTCGCCGCCTCGGCGCGGGCCTCGTCATAGAGATCTTCGACGAGCTTCTGACGGGCCTCGAGCGCGGACATCCCGGCGAGCTCTTCCAGCCGCCGCCTGGCCGTCTCCTTCTCGGCGGCGACCCGGGCGGTCTCCTCCACCAGGGCGTCGTGGCGGCGGTCCAACTCGACCATGCGCCCCTCGATCTCCGACTCGCGCGCGCTCAGCCGCTCGAACTGACGGTCCAGCGCATCCGATCGCTCCTCGAGGTGGCGCTCCGAGCGCTCCATCTCCTCGCGCCGCCGGGCTTCCTCCTTCTCCCATGCCTCGCGGAGACGGAACCCCTCCTCGCGGCCGGCCAGATCTCCGGCCTTGCGGAGGTTCTCGGCCTCCTCCTCCGCTCGCTTCAGGATGTGGGCCGCGGCGTCCTGGGCCTGCGATCGCTCGAGCTCGCGGCGTCGCTTCTCCCGGCTTCGCGCGATCGACGCCCCGACGAGGACGCCCAGCACGACTCCGATGACCGCCGCCGCCAACGCTACCAGCGGGGATCCCATGTATCGACTCCGAAATCGACTTCGGGTACGAAGCCGAAGGTGGGCGACGAACGGGTCGTCCCTCCGCACCATCTCGAATCGGAGGGGCACCCTCTATAATGCTGAGACAATAGGACTTAGGCGCGGCGAAAAGCAAGCTGGCGCCCGGACGGGCACCACCGCGTGCGTGCCTCGCCCCGAAAGGGAACGGCTACGATTCGTCTTCGGAAGTGGCCAACTCGGCCTCGATGCGACGCACGAGCGTCGTCGCCCGGGAGGCCACGTCGTTCCGCACCCGATCGAGCGCTTCCTCGGCCTGGAAGTATTCGTCGGCGATCGACAGCGCGGCCAGAATCGCGGCCTTGTGCCCCTCGATCAGCCCGCCCTTCGAGCGGATCTCCTGGATCCGGTCGTCGACCAGGCGCGCGCACTTCCGGGTGTATTCGGGCTCCGCGTTGGCCCGGATCGTGTGCTCTTCCCCCGCGATCCGAACCGTCACGGCCTCCTTCCGGGCGCTCATCGCTGCTCCTCGAGGAATCGGATCTTGGCCAGCAGCCGCTCCACGCCCTCACGCCCCTGCTCCAGGCGCTCACGGAGATCGGCGTTCTCCTGCTCCAACGTCCGCACCCGTGTCAGCAGGCGACTCGGCTCCCCTTCGTCCTGGGTGAACCGCTTGACCATCTCTGCGAACTCCTCACCTCGGCTCTCCGCCTCCACGGCACGAGCTTCGAGCTCATGGAGCCGCTGAAGGGTCTCGCCGACCGCCTTCTCGAGACTCTTGAACGCAGCCCGCTCGGGCGAGCTCCCGTCACCCCCGGGGTTCGACACCCAGCTCCTCCTTCAGCCTCGCCAGCACCGACGCCATGGCACGATCCACCTCCGCATCCTTCAGGGTCCGATCCGGAGCCCGGAAACGCAAGCGGAACGCGACTGAACGGGATCCGGCGGCGACCCCCTCGCCGCGGTACAGGTCGAAGAGGCCGACCTCTTCCAGCAGATCGCCGGCGCCGGCACGAATCGACGCGAGCGCCGAAGCGGCGGGCACGGTGTCCGGAACGACGAGAGCGAGATCCCGCTCCACCGCCGGGAACTGGGGCAGCGGCCGGTAGACGGGCACGGGCGCTCCGGCGGCCTCGGCCGGAAGCGTCAGCTCGAAACCCCACACGTCGCCGGCCCACACCGGCAGATCCATCCGGTCCGGGCGGATCCGGCCTCCCAGGCCGACGGTCTCACCCTCGCCGTCGCGCACGGCGAAGGCGAGGCTGCCATCCCACGGCCCGTCGGCTCCGGGCTCCGGCACCACGGTGGCGCGCCCGCGATAGGCGCGCTCCGCCACTTCCTCCAGAACGCCCTTCAAGTCCCACACCGAGAACGGCTCGTCCGGCCTCGACCAATGCGGAGGCTCACGCAGTCCGGTCATCACGAGGGCGAGGTGGCTCTCCTCGCGCGGAGGCGCTCCGGACCCCGCAGCCCGGAAGGACGTCCCGAGCTCGAAGAGACGGACGTCGCGGTTCCCGCGCGCGAGGTTGTACTCCACGCGCCGCAGGAGCGACGGCAAGACCTGACGGCGCATGAACGGCTCCCGGGCGTTCAACGGGTTGGAGACTTCCACGTCCCCTTCTCCCGCGCCGACGAACCCCGGCGTGTGCGCCTCGAAGAAGCCGGCGGCCGCGAGATGGCGTCGCAGCTCGTCCTCCAACTGGAACATCGGATGGTCGGGAACGGTGCCCGGCCGGTACGGGCCGAGCTCCGCCGGGAATCGGTCGTAGCCGTGCGTGCGCGCGACCTCCTCGATCAGATCGACCTCGCGGGTCACGTCGTAGCTCCGGAAGCCGGGCACGCTCACCAGGAGGGTACCGCCCGACTCCCCCGTGACTCCGAACCCGAGCGGCTCCAGAAGATCCTGCACCTGCTCGCCGGCGATCGGCACACCGAGCACCCGCTCGATGCGCGATAGACGGAGCCGCACCGTAGCCGGCTTGAAGGAGCCGGGATGCACGTCCAGGGCCGGCTCGTCCACCGCGCCGCCCGCCGTGGCGAGGATCAGCGCCAGGGCTCGCTCCAGAGCGCTGCGCATCCCCTCCGGATCGACCCCTCGCTCGAAGCGGTACGAGGCGTCCGTCGACATTCCGAGCGCACGCCGCGTCGCGCGGATCGAGCGGGAATCGAACAGGGCGCACTCGAGCAGGACGTCCGTCGTGGTCCCGTCGACCTCGGAGTCGAGCCCGCCCATGACGCCTGCAACGGCGACCGGACGGGTCGCGTCGCAGATCATGAGCATGTCGGGCGAGAGGCGGCGCTCCTCGTCGTCGAGGGTCGTGAACGTCTTCTCGGCCTCACCCGCCCGCCGCACGATGATCGAGGAGCCCTCGAGCTTCGCGAGATCGAACGCGTGCAGCGGCTGGCCCAGCTCGAGCATCACGTAGTTGGTGGCGTCGACCACGTTGTTGATCGGCCGCGCTCCCGCTCCGCGCAGGCGAGCTTGGAGCCACGCGGGCGATGGGCCGATCGTCACGCCCCGCACCACCGCACCCAGATACCGGGAGCACAGGTCGGGGTCCGAGATGCGGATCGACACCCCACCCGCCTTCGCCTCGGGCGCGCCCTCCTCGTAGACGACGTCGAGGTGCGGATCGCCCGGGAGCGCGGGCAAAAACACCTCGCCCCCACCCCGCGACGCGAGTTCGCGAGCCACGCCGGCATGGCACAGGAGATCGCCTCGGTTGGCGGTGATCTCGACGTCCAGGGTCACGTCGTCGAGGCCGAGGGCCTCCACGAAAGACCCTCCGGGCTCGAACTCTCCGTGGATCTCCAGGATTCCGGCGTGGTCGGTACCGAGCCCCAGCTCCCGCGCCGAGCAGAGCATCCCCTCGGAGTACGCCCCACGGATCTTCGCTTTGCGGATCTGGACGCCACCGGGCAGCGTCGCCCCGACCGGAACGAACGGATACCAAGCGCCCGCGCGGACGTTGGGTGCACCGCACACGACCTGCACGACGCCCGCGCCCGCGTCCACCGTGCAGAGCGAGAGGCGGTCGGCGTTCGGGTGCGGCCCCGCCGTGACGACGCGTGCCACGAGCACGTCCGCGAGGCCCTCGCCCGGGGCGACGATGCCCTCCACGGGGGCGCCGCGCAGGGCCAGGTGTTCGGCGACCTCCGCCGCGCTGAGATCCAGGCCGGGCACGAGGTCCCGGAGCCAACGGTAGGAGACGTTCATCGGACGAACTGGGACAGGAAGCGGACGTCGTTGTCGAAGAAGGTGCGCAGATCGTCCACGCCGTGCTTGAGCATGGCGATGCGCGCCGGGCCCATCCCGAAGGCGAACCCGGTGTAGCGCTCGGAGTCGTAGCCGGCGTTGTCGAGCACGGCGGGATCGACCATGCCGGCGCCCATGATCTCGAGCCAATCCGTTTCGGCGGTGGAGCCGTCCGGCCGCTGAACCACACGCTTCACGTCCACCTCCGCGCTCGGCTCGGTGAACGGGAAGAAGGAGGGCCGGAAGCGCACGCGCGTGCCCGGTCCCCAGAACCGGCGCGCGAACTCGGCGAGCGTGGCCTTGAAGTCCACGAAGGTGATGTCCTCGTCCACGACGAGGCCCTCGATCTGGAGGAACGCGGGCGTGTGTGTGGCATCGTAGGTGTCTCGCCTGTAGACCCACCCCGGGGCGATGATGCGGATCGGCGGATCGTGCGCCTCCATGGTACGCATCTGCACCGGCGAGGTATGGCTCCGCAGCAAGACGGAATCGACGAGGTAGAGCGTATCCTGCTCATCGGCAGCCGGGTGGTCGAGCGGCGTGTTCAGCGACTCGAAGTTGTACCACACCGTGTCGGCCTCGGGCCCCCGCGCCCGTGTGAAACCGAGATCCCGGAAGATCCCCCAGATCTCGTCGACGACCTGGCTCACCGGGTGGGCCGCCCCCTTCCAGCCGCGCCGCGGCGGGAGCGTCAGGTCGAGGAGCGTGGAGGAGGCGGGCGCAGCGAGCGCAGCGGCGCGGGCTTCGAGCGCCTCCTGCACCGCTTCCTTGACCCGGTTCGCCTCCTGTCCCACGGCCGGACGCTCGCCCGGCGCGAGATCACCGAGACCCCTCAAGATGCGGGAGATCCGCCCGTCCTTACGTCCGAGGTACGAGACGCGGGCCTCGTCGAGGGCGCGATCGCTCGCCGCGGCCTCGATCGCGGCCAGGGCCTCACGCTCGAGCGCCCGGAGGGCTTCGATCGGATGGGTGTCGCTCATGGGTCGTAATGGCCACGGAGGGCCCCACGATCGAGCTCGTGGCGCCCTCCGTGGACCCGCTCGAGAAGAAGAAAGCTCAACCCGCCTTGGAGGCCAGCCCTTCCCGGGCCCGGTCCACCAGGGCGTTGAACGCTTCGGGGCTCCGCACGGCCAGGTCGGCCAACGCCTTGCGGTCGAGCTCCACGCCGACCTCCTTCAGGCCGTTCATGAACCGGGAGTACGACATGTCGTGCTCGCGCACGGCGGCGTTGATCCTGGTGATCCAGAGCTTACGGAAGTTCCTCTTCTTCTTCTTCCGGTCGCGGTAGGCGTGCTCCCAACCCTTCTCCACCGCGTCCTTGGCGGTCCGATAGAGGTTCTTCCGGCCGCCGAAGTATCCTTTCGCGGCCTTGAAGATCTTCTTCTTCCGCCGGTTCCGTGCCGGGGCAGATGTGGAACGAGGCATCGGTCTCTCTCCTTACCCGCCGTACGGGAGCAACCGCTCGACCCGCTTCTGGTCGGACTTCGCGATGAGGTCCGACTTGCGCAGGTGGCGCTTCCGCTTGGTGGTCTTCTTCGTGAGGATGTGGCTCTTGAATGCCTTGTTCCGCTTCACCTTGCCGGTGGCGGTCTTCTTGAGGCGCTTCGCCGCACCCCTGTGCGTCTTCATCTTCGGCATGTCGTTCTTCCTTCTCCCTGGGGCCGGGCCCCGGGGCTCGGTCCGGGACCTACTTGACCTTCAACGGGGCCAGGACCATCGACATGGTCCGCCCCTCGAAGCTCGGGTGTGACTCCACCTTTCCCACGTCCTGGAGATCCTCGGTGACGCGGCCCAACACCTCCAGTCCCAGCTCCGGATGGGTGACCTGGCGACCGCGGAACATCATGGTCAGCTTGACCTTGTTGCCCTCGTCGAGGAATCTGCGGGCGTGTCGGAGCTTGAACTCGTAGTCGTGCTCCTCGATCCCCGGCCGGAACTTCACCTCCTTGACCTGGATCGTGTGCTGTTTCTTTCGCGCCTCCCGGGCAGCTCGGGCCGCCTCGTACTTGTACTTCCCGTAGTCCATCATCTTGACCACGGGGGGCCGGGCGTCCG
>CAZFIS010000174.1:0-6694 GCA_964519125.1 uncultured Gemmatimonadaceae bacterium
GCGCTTCCACCATGGCTTCCGCCGCGAACTTGAGCGCCCTCTCGGTCGCTTCCTTCGAGCCCTTGCCTCCCTCGATGAGCGGTCGGAAGAGCTCGATCGGGATCGGGAAGAGGGTTGTGGAGTTGTTCTCGGCCGCCACCTCGACGACCGTCTGCAGGAACCGGAGTTGGAGCGCCACGGGGAACTGCTGGATGACCTGGGCGGCCATCACGAGCTTCTTCGACGCCTGGTACTCCCCTTCCGCCGCGATGACCTTGCCGCGCCGCTCGCGCTCCGCTTCGGCCTGGCGGGCCATGGCGCGCTTCATCTCCTGCGGCAGATCGATGTCCTTGATCTCGACGCCGGTCACGTCGATGCCCCACGGGTCGGTGCCCTCGTCGATGATCTCGCGGACCACCTCGTTGATGCGCTCGCGCTCGGCGAGGAGCTCGTCGAGCTCGGACTGGCCGATCACGGAGCGCAGCGTGGTCTGGGCCAGCTGGCTCGTGGCGAAGTAGTAGTCCTCGATCTCGACCACCGCCTTCGTCGGGTCGGCCACGCGGAAGTAGACCACCGCGTTGACGCGCACGCTCACGTTGTCCTTGGTGATCGTGTCCTGAGGCGCGATGTCGAGGGCGATGATGCGCAGGTCCATCTTGCGCATGCGCTCGATGCCGAACGGCACGAGGAAGATCAGGCCGGGCCCGCGGGCCCGCGTCAGCTTGCCCAGGCGGAAGACGACGCCGCGCTCGTACTCGAAGAGGACGCGAAGGCTCGTGAGGAGCCCCAGCCCCATGACGGCGGCGATCGGGATCAACACGGCATTGAGGTCCATGGAAGTCTCCTGAAGGTGGAGCGTGCCACCGTTGGGGAAGCGAGCATCCGGCTTCCCGGGATACGTGGAGGAGAGACGGAGCCTTCACGACGTGCGTGCCCCTGCCGCGCATGGACCATGCGGGGTCGTCCTCCGGTTCGGGCAGCTTCCTGAGCGTGGGCCCGAAAGCGGTCGCGCGCAAGGCTTCCTCCGGGTTTTTCCGCCGGGGCCGCGCACAGTCGAGAACGGCCGGCGCCGGCAGGTTGACAGCGCCGGACCCGCGGATGAGGTTTCGGCCCATGCCGGAGTAGCTCAGTCGGTTAGAGCAGCGGAATCATAATCCGCGTGTCGGGGGTTCGAGTCCCTCCTCCGGCATCGAAGAGAGAGGGCGGCCGGGAAGGTACTCCCGGTCGCCCTCTCGCGTTCGGGACGGGGGCGTCCTCAGGGCTCGTGGCGCCCTCCCGGTCCCACGACGTCGTCGTTCCCCTGCTGGGTCGCCGTGTGCGCCATGATCCACAGGATCCACGTCGACAGCACGAGCGAGGTGCTCATGGCCGCAAACCCGGCGCGACGGAAGAACGCTCCGATCTCCTGATCCTTGGACAGCATGCCCCACTTCAAGAGCATGACCGTCCAGTCGTGGCTGTCCACGTCCACGGGCCCGAACGGGCTGACCAGCGGGAGGCTTTGCGCGCGGGCATCGGCCGCGTACAGCCCGATACCCACGAGCGCCGTGCCCAGCCAGAAGAGACAGACGCTCGCGCCGAACGGGTCGCGTTGCTTGAGCAGCAGGTAGAGGCCCGCGCCCACGGGCACGGCGATCTCGAAGATCGTGCCGCCCGCGGTGAAGAGCATGCGGTTGCCGAAAGCCGAGAAGAAGGCATGGCCCATCTCGTGGAAGCCGAGGTTCAGGCCGCCGAAGATGGAGGTGTAGTCGGGAGCGGCGAGATGCCGATGCAGGATCCACATCAGCACGGCGAGCAGGGGTGCGCGCACCCACCACGTCTTGCCGGCCACGCGGGCCCGGACCCATTCGTGAGCGCGGCCCATGGCCCGCTACGATCCCACGAGGGCGGTCGGCTCCCGCACGATTTCACCGCCCTTCATCACGAGGACCACGCTCCTCAGCGCGGAGATGTCCTTGGAGGGGTCGCCGCGCACGGCCACGAGGTCCGCGAGGAGGCCAGGGCGCACGCGCCCCCGGTCCGCGAGCTCGAAGACGTCGGCGTTGCCGGCCGTCGCGATGTGCAGCGCCTGGAGCGCGGGTACTCCGTACTCGACCATGTCTTCGAGCTCGCGCACGTTGGTCCCGTGCGTGAACACGCCCACGTCTCCGCCGAAGATCAGCGTGACGCCGGAGGCCAACGCAGCCGCGAAGCTCTTCTTCTTCTCGCGGATGCGCTCGGGGTCCGGGTCCACGCCCTTGCGCCATCCGTTGTACTCGAGGATGGCCTCGCCGGCCGCGATCGTCGGGCAAAACGCGACCTTCTTCTGCGCCATCAGGTCGAAGACCTCGCGGGTACCTTCGTCCCCGTGCTCGACTGTGCGCACGCCGGCGAGCGTCGCCCGGCGCATCCCCTCGGCCGTGGTGGCGTGCGCGGAGACGTGCCGACCCGAGCTCTCCGCGACCTCGACCACCGAGACGATCTCCTCCTCCGGGAACGAGGGCCCAGCACGACCTCCGCCTCCCCAGCGATAGTCCACGTAGATCTTCACCCAGTCGATGCCGCGCCCGATCTGCTCGCGCGCCGCCTTCACGAGCCCGTCGTACCCGTCCGCTTCCTGGGCGCCCTTGGGGAGGTCCCACTCCGGGGCTCCCTTGGGTCCGTAGCTGCCGGTCGCCACGATCGCGCGGCCCGCCACGAGCATCCTGGGACCGGGGATGATTCCCTTGAGGATGGCGTCGCGCAGGCCCACGTCGGCGAAGCCGGCTCCCTCCGTGCCGAGATCCCGTGTCGTGGTGATGCCGGCCATGAGCGTGTTGCGCGCGTGCACGGTGGCTCGTGCCACCCGCTCCGCGAGCGACTCGAACAGCACCTGGTCGTTCCACGGGGTCTCGTTGTAGGGATGCAGCAGCACGTGGCTGTGGCCCTCGATGAGGCCGGGCAGGAGCGTGGTGCCCGGCAGATCGATGTCGCGCCCTCCGCGCGGGGCCTGCACGGACGGGCCCGCCGCCGCGATCTTGCCGTCGCGCACGAGCACGGACCAGCCGGCGTGCATGCTGTCTCCGTCGAAGACACGGTCGGGGTGCAGCACCACCACGCTCTGTGCGCACAAGGGCCGCGCCGGCGCCGACGCGCACAACGACGCGGCGGAGAGGAGTACAAGAAGGCGTTTCATGGTCGTCGTCCGGGTCTGGAAGAGGCCTGCTCCGGGCAACATCGGTTGCGCATGGGAAGTGCGCCAGTAAGGAGCGGTCGCCCGGGTCCCCGGACTCCCGTCGCTCGTCCGGCAGGCCGCGGGCGGTTTACCGCGGGGCCGCCCACCACCTATCTTGCCCGCATCTCGTGAGCGACCTCCCACACTCGAGGAGAGACGATAGATGACCGACCGCGTGAGCACGCTCCTGGAAGGACGTCGTGAGCGTCTCGAGCGATTTCTGGCGCGCCCTCTGGGCGTGCCCCGGACGGGCCCGCGCCCGTCCCTCCCGGACCGGTTCAGGGGCTTCCTGCGAGAGGAAGCGGAAGACCTGTACTGGAACGAGCTCGAGTGGGAGAACATCACCGACGAGGAGGCGCTCGAGGGTGGTGCCCTGACCGAGATGGCGTTTCCGGGGCTGCTGGCCTTCGTGCGGGGGCTCCTCCTGCGCGAGGTCATGCCCGACGCCAAAGCTCCCGCGAGCCCACAGCCCGAGGTCGTGGAGGACATCCTCGGCTTCCTGGCCGGACGCGTTGTCGAGCTCGAGGACCGCATCGCCGAGGTGGACCCCGCCGACGAGCCCGACGTCCGGCGCGAGCTGGCCATGACGAGCCACCTGGTCGACCTCGTCCTCTATCTGTACTACGGCCTCAGCTCGGCCGACATCGAGCGCATCGAGATCGGGCAGCGCGCTCCGTAGGCGTTCCTTTCCGCAATGCGACGACCCTCCTGTCGGCCGGGCCACCCCTATCTGGCGGGAGCTCCGCTGCTCGTGGCGCACCGCGGGGGCTCCCGGATCGCTCCGGAGAACACCATGGCCGCGTTCCGGGGCGCGGTGGAGGAATGGAGGGCGGACGTCCTCGAGCTCGACGTGCGGTTGACCCGGGACGGACACGTGGTCGTCCTGCACGACCCGACCGTCGACCGCACGACGGACGGATCGGGCTTCGTCTCGGAGCTCACCCTGGCCGAGATCCGGAGCCTGGACGCCGGGGCCAGGTTCGTGGCGCCGGATGGGAGCGCGCCGTTCCGGGGCCGCGGGGTCCGCATTCCCCGATTCGAGGACGTCCTCGGCGCCTTCCCCCGCACGCGCATCAACGCGGAGGCCAAGGAGCCCGCCGTCGCACGCCCGCTGGTGCAGGCCATCCGGCGCCACGGTGCCGAACACCGCGTCCTTGTGGCGGCGGAGTTCGAGAAGGCACGTCGCTCCGTCGTCGGCTATCCGGGGCCGTGGGGCGCGAGCCGACACCACATCCTCGGCTTCCTTCTCTCGCACCGGCTCCCCGGTGGCGGCCCGTACACTCCGGAGGCTGACGCGCTCCAGATTCCGGAGGTGTGGAAGGGAGTGCGCATCCTGACGCCACGGCTCGTCCGGGAGGCCCACCGGCGCAACATCCCGGTGCACGTCTGGACCGTCGACGATCCCGACGACATGCGGCGCCTTCTCGGCATGGGGGTGGACGCGATCCAGACCGACCGACCCGACCTTCTGGCCGACGTCCTCACCGAGGTGGCGGGCCGACCTCCCGCGCCGGCCCGCGCCGCGCGGCGTGGACCGTGAGCGGGACGCGGCGCCTGGCGGAGCGGTTCCGGGCCGCGGTGCGCGATTTCCCGGAGCCCTCGAGCGGAGACGCGGTCGTGGTCGCCCTTTCGGGGGGGCTCGACTCGACGGTGCTTCTCCACCTGCTCCGTTTCACGCCCGGGCTTCCGGAGTTGCGCCTCGTCGGGGCCCACGTGGATCACGCGATGCGGCCTTCCAGCGCGGCCGACGCGGCGTGGGTGCGCGGCCTGTGCGTCGCCTGGGGACTCCCGTGTCGCGTCGTGCGCCTCGACCCCGCACCCGTCTCCGAGGCTACCGCCCGGCAGGCCCGCTACGCCTTCCTCAGGGACGTGCTCGCGAGGGAGGGCGCCCGCCTGATCGCGACGGCGCACCACGCCGACGACCAGGCGGAGACCGTGCTCTTCCGTGTGCTCAGGGGCACGGGGGTCGGGGGGCTCGCGGGGATCCCCCGGAGAAGCGGACGGCTCTGGCGTCCCTTGCTCGCATTCGAGCGCGCGGAGATCGACGCGTATGCGCGGGCGGCCGGGCTCCGGTGGAGGGACGACCCCTCGAACCGTGACGTGCGCATCGCGCGCAACGCGCTCCGCCACGAGGTGCTCCCAACCCTGGAGGCCGGGCCCGCTCCCCACGCGCGGCGCGCGCTCGTCGCGCTTGCGCAACGCGCCCGGCAGGACGAGGAGGGATGGGCGAGCCTCCTGCCGGAGCTGCTGGAGCCTCTGAAGCCCCGAAGGGAGGCGGGCCGGATCTCTCTGCTGAGGGACGGGATTCTGCGCTACCATCCGGCGGTTCGCGCGCAACTCCTGCGGGCGCTGGCGCGTGAGCTCGGTCGTCCCCTGTCGGGGGCGGGAACCCGTGCCGCACTTGAGTTTACAAGCCATGGCAGCAGCGGGCGCGCGCGGCGCCTGTCCGGGACGTTGACACTCGGACGGGAGTTCGACAGGCTCGTGCTCGCCGAGAGCGGGACCGCCGGCGTGGACCGGCGCGTCGTGATTCACGAAGCCGTGGGTGGAAGCGGCCGACTATGGGTGGGAGGACGGCCGTTCACGGTCACCTGGGGCTCCGAGCTCCCGGCAGCACGCTGGCACGCGGCGTTTTCCCTGGACGATGTCCGCTTTCCCGTAGAGGTGCGGGGGTGGGCGCCGGGAGACCGGATGCGGCTCGAGTATGGCACGAAGAAGCTCAAGAAGCTCTTCCAGGAGGCACGCATCCCCGCGAGCGAGCGGCGGTGCCTGCCGGTCGTGGCAGAGGCTTCGGGAAGGGTGTTGTGGGTCCCGGGTGTGGCCCGGGCAGCGGGGCCGGGCCAGGTGAGTGGTGGGGACCTTCTCCGGATCGCCATTGTCGATGCCGACTCTGACTGAGGACCCCCGTCTCGGGGGGAGGAAGCTCCGCCGCGTCGTGTTCAGCGAAGACGAGGTGCGGACGCGTGTCCGCGCCCTGGGTGCGGAGATCTCCGGAGCGTACACGCCCGATGATCGCCTCTTGGTCCTCGGGCTGCTGAAGGGCTCGTTCCTCTTCCTGGCGGACCTGGTTCGGGCCATCGACGTACCTTTGCACGTGGACTTCCTGGTGGCGGCGAGCTACGGTGAGAGTCAGGTCTCTTCGGGCGACCTCCGGTTGCTGTACGATCCGGGGAGCCGGTTCGAGGGACGCGCGGTGATCGTCGTGGACGACATCGTCGACAGCGGCCACACCTTGACGCGCCTGCTACCCATGTTGGAACGGCGCGGCCCGGCGAGCCTCGAGGTGTGCACGCTCCTGCACAAGCGCATCCGCCCGCTCGGCTGGGAGCCGCGTTGGGTGGGTTTCGATGCACCCCATGAGTTCCTTGTGGGGTATGGACTTGATTATGCAGAGGACTTCCGTCATCTGCCCTACATCGCCAGCCTGTAGCTTCCCGAACGGAAGAAGAGGCGGCGCACCGATGATTTCGAATGCCAGATCCTGATCCGATCCGACCGGACCCCGGCTCACGCTGGGCGCGG
>CAZFIS010000175.1:0-6598 GCA_964519125.1 uncultured Gemmatimonadaceae bacterium
TGCCCCTCCTTCCGGACTCGTACGAAGAGCTGCGGGACGTGGCGCTCTCGTGCACGCGCTGCCGCCTCGCCGAGGGACGCACGCAGGTCGTCTTCGCGGATGGCTCGCCCGACGCACGCCTGGTCGTGGTGGGTGAGGCGCCCGGAGCCAACGAGGACGCGACGGGGCTGCCGTTCGTGGGCGCGGCGGGAAAATTCCTCGACCTGCTCCTGGCCACCGTCGATCTCTCCCGAAAGGACTCGGTCTACATCTGCAACGTCCTCAAGTGCCGGCCCCCGGGGAACCGGAACCCCAAGCCCGACGAGATCGAGATGTGCTCGCCTTTCCTCCGCAAGCAACTGGAGCTTATTTCACCCAAGGCATTGCTCGCGGTGGGCACGTTTGCGGGTCAGCTGCTGAGCGGACAGGATCGTCCTCTGGGCCGGTTGCGCGGTGACGTGCACGCCTATCAGGGCATTCCCCTGGTCGTGACGTACCACCCCGCGGCGCTCCTGCGGAACCCACGTTGGACGCGCGCGTTCTGGGACGATCTCCAGCTTCTGCGCCAGGTGATGGATTGATGGAAGCCTCCCCCAACTTCGCCGAGAGCGTGTTCGACCGAACGCCTCCGTTCTCCCTGGAGGCGGAGACGGCGGTGCTGGGCGGCATGCTCATCGACCGCGAGGCGGTCACGCGCGCGGTCGAGCACCTGAACGAGGGGATGTTCTACCGCGAGGCCAACCGTCGCCTGTACCGCGCGATGATCCGGCTCTACGAGCGGGGCGACGTCATCGACGTCATCACCGTGTCGGAGGAGCTCAAGAACACCGGAGAGATGGAGACCGCCGGGGGCTTCGACTACCTCGGTGCCCTGGTCGACGCCGTCCCGACCGCCGCCAACGTGGAGTACCATGCGCGCATCGTGCGCGACAAGGCGCTCCTGCGTCGGCTGGTGGAAGCGGCTTCCCAGATCATCCGCGACGTCTACGACCAGGGCGAGCGGCAGGTGGAGGAGCTGCTGGACCAGGCGGAGGCGCGGGTCTTCCAGGTGGCGGAGAGCCACAAGCGCGAGGGCTTCGTCTGGATCAAGGAGATCCTCTGGTCGACGTTCGAGCACATCGAGCGACTCCAGGCCTCGGAGTCCGGCATCACCGGCGTGGCTACGGGCTTCCCCGATCTGGACCGGATGACCACGGGCTTCCAGAAAGGAGACCTGTCCATCGTCGCGGCCCGGCCTTCCATGGGGAAGACTTCGTTCGTGCTCAACGTGGCGGCCAACGCGGCGATCACCCACAACATTCCGGTCGCGCTCTTCTCGCTCGAGATGTCCTCCGAGCAGCTCGTGCAGCGCCTGCTGTGCGCCGAGGGTCGCATCGATGCCCAGCGCCTTCGCCGAGGGCGGCTGAGCCCGGAGGAGCACCAGCGCCTGGCGGCGTCGGCGGGACACCTCAACACCGCGCCGATCTGGATCGATGACCAGCCGGGAAGCAACGTGCTCGAGATCCGGGCGAAGGCGCGCCGACTCCAGTCCGAGCTCCGGTCGAACGACAAGGACCTCGGTCTGGTGGTCATCGACTACATGCAGCTCATGTCGGGAACCGCGCAGGCGGAGAGCCGTGTGCAGGAGGTGAGCCAGATCTCGCGTGGGCTCAAGGCCCTCGCACGCGAACTCGAAGTCCCGGTCATTGCGCTCTCACAGCTCAGCCGGGGACCCGAGCAGCGGACCGACAAGCGCCCGATGCTCTCGGACCTCAGGGAGTCCGGCTCGATCGAGCAGGATGCCGATCTGGTCATGTTCCTGTTCCGTCCCGAGTACTATGCTCCGCCCGACAAGAAGGAGGAGCTCGAGGGAAAGGCGGAGTTGATCGTGGGCAAGCAGCGCAACGGTCCGACCGGCTCGGTGGATCTGTTCTTCCAGAAAGCATACACGCGGTTCGATTCCGTCGCTCGCACGCCCGGCAGCGCTCCCGGCGGTGGCGGTGACCACGGCACGGGCTACGGCTCGTGACGTCGGCCGGTGACCGGCGTTTCTCCCGGATACGGGTCGGTGTCGCCGTCCCGGCGGCGGGGTCGGGGCGGCGGATGGGGGGAGCACGAAAGGCCTTTCTCGAGTTGGCGGGCGAGCCGGTTCTCGTCCACGCCCTGCGGCCGTTCCTGGCCGACGAACGGGTGGTGAGCGTGGCCGTGGCGCTGTCCGCGGAGGACGCCGCGCGCCCTCCCGCATGGCTCGTGGCTCTGGATGCGCGCATCCGCGTCGTCGCGGGGGGGGCGACGCGTACCGAGTCGGTTCGGCGCGCGCTCGAGGCGCTCCCGGAAGACCTCGACGTCATCGCCGTTCACGACGCGGCGCGGCCCATGGTCGGTCGCGACGTCGTCGAGCGCTGCATCGACCTCGCGGCGCGTGGGGAGGGTGCGGTGGCCGGGCACGCCGCGGTCGACACGATCAAGATCGTCGACGAGGAGCTCCGGGTCGTCGAGACGCCCGAGCGCTCGCGGCTCTGGCACGCCCACACACCACAAGCGTTTCCGGCGGAGCTCGTGCGCGCCGCGTATGCGGCGGCAGGAGAGGACGGCACCGACGACGCGAGCCTCGTGGAGCGGGCCGGCGGCCGGGTTCGCATGGTGGCGGACGGTACGTCGAACCTGAAGGTCACGCTCCCGGAGGACCTTCCGCTGGCGGAGTCGCTGTTGGCGGCGCGCGCCCGGGAGGGCCGGTGAGCGGGTCGGTCGGCCGGCTGGACCTCCGCATCGTGCGTCCCGAGGATGCCGATCTGGACCCGGTGGTCCGCCACCTGGCCGGAGGGGGGATCCTGGCCTATCCCACCGAGACCGTGTACGGCTTCGGGGGAACGTGCCGACCCGAGGCCGTGGAGCGTGTACGCTCCCTGAAGCGGAGAGCGGAGAACCGGCCGCTGCTCGTCCTGGTGGAAGGACCCGAAGCGGCGTCGGGTCTCGTCTGGACCGATGAGGCGCGCGAGTTGGCGCGCATCTTCTGGCCGGGGGCGGTCACGTTGGTGCTCGGCGATCCGCGGGGTATCTTCCCGCCGGGCGTGCGGAGCGAGGAGGGCACCGTCGCGGTGCGGATGAGTCCGAGTCCGTGGGTCCATGCCCTTCTGGAAGCTGTGGGGGAGCCGCTCACGTCCAGCAGTGCCAACGCTCCGGGTGCCTCCCCGGCCCGCACCGGGGAGGATGCGCTGCGGGCCGGACGGGCGCTGGGCGCAGGACGCGAGCTCCTGGTGTTGGACGCCGGGACGCTCGAGCCCTCGGCGCCCTCCACGATCGTCGATTGCACCGGCCCACGGCCCCTGGTCGTCCGCGCGGGCTCGGTCCCCGTTCATCGTCTGCGATGCGCCTTGCCCGAGATAGGATCCAGTGACTGATCGGAAGCCGTTCCGGATTCTTTTCGTCTGCACGGGCAACACGTGTAGGAGCCCGATGGCCGAGGCGTTGGCCCGACGCGCGCTCGACGATCTCGGTTGGGATCACGTAGAAGTGCGCTCGGCGGGCACGGCCGCCCCGGAAGGCGGGCCGGCCTCGAAGGGAGCGGTTCGCGCGGCCGCCAAGCGAGGGCTCGACCTCGGTGGGCACCGGTCGAGGAGCCTGAGCGGGGAGGCCCTGGAGTGGGCCGACCTCGTGCTGGTGATGTCGCCCGGCCATCTCTTCCGGGCTGTGGAGTTGGGGGGGGGCGACAAGACGACGCTCCTCACGTCGTTCGCGGCCGGAGACGACCCGGAAGGGGCTTGGGTGGAAGAAGTGCCCGATCCGTTCGGGGGTCCCGACGAAGAATACGAAGCCACCCTGACCGTGCTCGAAAGGCTGGTGGAGCGATCGCTGCGCCGCCTGGAGCCCATCCTGGCACCATGAACGTCACGTCGCAGACCCGTGTGATGACCCTCCTGGGAGATCCCGTCGGTCACTCGCTCTCGCCCGTCATCCAGAACGCCGCCTTCAGCGACGCCGGGGTGGACGGGGTCTACGTCGCCGTGCGGTGCGCGGCCGACGATCTGGTGGGCTTCATGCGAGGTCTGTCGCGCGCCGGCGGAGGAGGCAACATCACGCTTCCCCACAAGGAGAAGGCCGCCGCGGTGGTGGATGTCGCGTCCGACGCGGTGCGGCGAACGGGGGCGTGCAACACGTTCTGGGGAGGCCCGGACGGAAAGGTTCACGGCGACAATACCGACGTGGAGGGGTTCCGCAGAGCGCTTCGGGCCTTCGTGGAAGGCTCGCCGGCCGGCATTCGCGCGCTTCTGTTGGGGGCCGGTGGGGCCGCAAGGGCGGCGCTCATGGCCTTGCTGGAGGAGGGGGCGGACGAGGTGGTGATCCTCAACCGGAGCGTCGAGCGTGCCCGCGCCGTGGCTCGCCGCATCGGGGGCCAGCGCGCCCGGGTGGCTTCGTCTCCGGAGGACGTTCGCGGCCAGAGCTTCGATCTCGTGGCCAACGCGACGCGGCTCGGGCTCTCCGCTGCCGATCCGCTCCCGTTGGACTTCGAGATCCTCGAGCGAGCGGGAGCGGCGATGGATCTCGTCTACGGGACGGGGTCGACCCCGTTCGTGCGTGCCGCGGAGTCGTTCGGGATCCGGGCCGCGGATGGTGGCGAGATGCTCGTCCAGCAGGGCGCTGCGTCGTTCGAGCGGTGGTGGGGACGAGCCGCGCCCGTCGCGGCGATGCGCGCCGCGCTGCGCGAGACGCGGGGCGGGTGAACGTCGCCGACTGGGCCACCGACCTCTTCGATCTCCTGCTGCCGGCGGGCTGCGTGGCATGCGGCTCGTGGCTCCCGGCCCGCTCCTCGGGGACGCTCGTGTGCGGGCGGTGTCGTGCGAGGCTTCGCGCTGCGCCCTGGCCCCGATGTGTCCGCTGCCATCACCCCTCGGGGACGGGACGGGCCCCTCCGCGGCGTTGTCGAGAGTGTTCGCAATGGCCCGACGCGCTCCGGGCGGCGCGCTACGCGTACGTCCTCGAGAGGCCGGCATCCGACCTCGTGCACGCGCTCAAGTACGGAGGTTGGCGCGAGCTCGCCGGGGAGATGGGCGCCGCCATGGCCCGCCTGGATCTTCCGCTGATGGATGGGGCGGAGCCGCCCCTCGTAGTGCCCGTTCCGACGACTCCCGAGCGGATGCGGAGGCGGGGTTACAACCAGGCCGGACTCCTGGCTGGAAGCCTTGCCCGGCGGCGCGGATGGGAGGTCGCCGACGTCCTGGAGAGGACGCACGCCCGGGCCACCCAGGTCGCCTTGCACCCCTCCCAGCGCAAGGCTAACGTCAAGGGCGTCTTCGTGGCTCGAGAGGGAACCGACTCACGCGTCCGGGACGTCCAGGTCGTCCTCGTGGACGACGTTCTTACCACAGGGGCCACCGCGGGTGCCGCGGCGACCACGTTGACTCGCATGGGGGCTTCGGCGGTCACGTTGGTCACGTTTGCGCGGGCGCTGCCGTTTCGGAGCCGCTCGCGCTGACGCCGCCGGCGACCGGGGCACGGTCCCCAGCGAGTGACAGGAGCCAGCAGCGATGGCCATCCGGGTAGCGATCAACGGGTTCGGGCGAATTGGGCGGCAGGTTATCCGCGCCGCCAAGGAATCCGGCCTTACCGACATCGATTTCATCGCGGTCAACGACCTTACCAGCAAAGAGACGCTCGCCCATCTGTTCCGGTACGACTCCGTGCACGGGAGGTATCTGGGCAAGGTGGAGGTGACGGCCGACGGTCTCCGCATCGACGGAGACGACGTGAAGGTCTTCTCGGAAAAGGATCCCGCGGCGCTCCCCTGGAAGGAGTTGGGGATCGACATCGTCGTCGAGTCCACGGGGCTCTTCCGCGACAAGGAGAAAGCGTCCAAGCACCTCCAGGCCGGCGCCAAGAAGGTCATCATCAGCGCGCCCGCGAAGAACGAGGACGTGACGATCGTTCTGGGCGTGAATCAGGACGACTACGATCCCGAGAAACACCACATCATCTCCAACGCGAGCTGCACGACGAATTGCCTCGCACCGGTCGTGAAGGTGCTGGTGGATCACTTTGGGTTCCGCCACGGGCTGATGACGACCGTGCACTCGTACACGAACGACCAGAACATCCTCGACCTTCCGCACAAGGATCTGCGCCGTGCGCGGGCGGCGGCGATGTCGATGATTCCAACGACGACGGGGGCCGCCAAAGCGACCGCGCTCGTGATTCCGGCCGTCAAGGGGAAGATCGACGGCATGGCGATCCGGGTTCCCACGCCCGACGTCTCGATCGTGGACCTCGTGGCCGAGGTCGAGCGGGACACGACCGTCGAAGAGCTGAACGCAGCGTTCCGCGAGGCGGCGGCGGGTGAGTTGAAGGGGATCCTGGCCGTCTCGGACGAGCCACTCGTCTCGGTGGATTTCACCACCGACGCGCACAGCTCCACGGTCGATGCGCTGTGCACGAGCGTGATCGACGGACGCATGGTCAAGGTGCTCTCGTGGTACGACAACGAGTGGGGCTACTCCTCTCGTGTCGTGGACCTGGTGAGCTACGTCGGCGAGCGGCTGCCCGCCTCCGTGGGAAGCTGATGCGGTAGAGGTATCCGCCGTCCGCGTGTCGGACGGCCGCCGTCCAGGTCGGTCCGGATGAGGCGGCGGCGGGGTCGGGGCTCCGA
>CAZFIS010000176.1:0-6532 GCA_964519125.1 uncultured Gemmatimonadaceae bacterium
GGCGAGCTGCACCTGGACGTGCAGTTCGAGCGCATGGCCCGCAAGTACGGCGTGAAGGTCGAGACCGAGCAGCCCCGCATCGCGTACCGCGAGACGATCACGAGGCAGGCCGAAGGACAGGGACGCCACAAGAAGCAGTCGGGCGGACGGGGCCAGTTCGGCGACTGCTGGGTACGGCTCGTTCCGCGTCAGCGCGGTGAGGGCTACGAGTTCATCAACTCGATCAAGGGCGGCGTGATTCCCGGAAAGTACCTGCCGTCCGTCGACCGGGGGATCCAGGAGGCCTCGGAACGCGGCGTCGTGGCTGGATATCCGCTCGTCGATTTCTCTGCGGAGTGCTACGACGGCTCGTACCACAGCGTCGACTCCTCCGACATCGCCTTCAAGCTGGCGGGCTCGCACGCGTTCAGGGACGTGGCCGCCAAGGCCGGACCGATCCTGCTGGAGCCGATGGTCGAGGTCAGCGTGACGACGCCCGACGAGTACATGGGAGATATCATGGGCGATCTCACCTCACGGCGGGGAAAGGTGCTGGGTATGGACCCCGACAGCGGACGCACACGCATCCGCGCGATGGTTCCGGAGGCGGAGCTCTACAAGTACGCGGCGGCGCTGCGTTCGATGACGCAGGGAAGGGCGCACCACACGCGGAAGCCTGCGGGATACGATCCGGTGCCGGACCACATCGCCCAGAAGATCGTGTCGGACCGAAAGAAGGACGCCGAGGAGGAGTGATCGGCGACCGGGCCCACGAAGTCGGCTCCGGCGTTCCACGAACGAACGAGGGGCGGCACCCCGCGCGGGGTGCCGCCCCTGTCTACATTCGGCCCCGAGGCCGTGATCAGGCGGCGCTCTCTGCGGCGCGGACCTGCTCGATGACCTCCTTCAGGGCCTGCTTCGGGTAGGCGCCGACGACGGATCCAACCGCCTCTCCGTTCTTGAAGAAGCCGATCGTGGGGATGGAGCGGATCCCGAACGCCCCCGCGATCTGTTGGTTGTCGTCCACGTTGACCTTGGCGAACCGGACCTGTCCGTCGTACTCCTCGGACAGCTCCTCCATCACGGGGCCCACCATGCGGCACGGACCGCACCAGGGCGCCCAGAAGTCCACCACGGTTACACCTTCGTCTTTGGCGATCTCCTGATCGAAGGTCGCGTCGGTCAGCTCCATGACGGCCATGATCTCTTCACTCGTTTTCGGGGTCGACGTGCACCAACACATAAGAAGATATATATACACCTATCTCACGGGAAGGGAAGAGGGGCGGCTTCGAGCATCCAGGCACGCCGCATCGCCTTCAACGTCCCCCGTCCAGCTTTGCCCGCAGCCCGATCGAGAACGCCCGCCCCTGGGCGGGCAGACCCGAGACGTCGAGGTAGGTGGCATCGCCGACGTTGGTCGCATCCACGAACGCCTCCCCGAACGGCGTGGGCACGGTCAGACGCGCGTCCGCCAGCACCGCACCGGCCTCGCCGCGGCGCATGCGCTCGCGGACCTCACCGTCGAGGAGGACGCCGGCCGGGAGCGAAGCCGAAGCGTCGAGCGCGACGGTGCGCACGAGCGGTCGGAGCGCGTACTTCGAGGTGACGCCCGCCGGCTCGTCGGAGCGGACGCGTAGCCAGCTTCCACGGGCGCCGAGCGTGAGGGCCCCGAGCCGGAAGCCCGACAAGGTGGCCTCGACACCGCGGAAGGTCGCCGACTGCACGTTCTCGGTGGTCCACGGGGCGGTGGAGTCCGCGGTGGGCTTCACCCAGTCGATGAGATCGTCCGTACGCCGCGTGAAGACGGTGGCACGTCCGAGAAGGCCTCCGGGGAGAACCGCGTCCATGCCCACTTCGGCCGCCCACGCCCGCTCGGGCTTCAGGTCGGGCGTGCCCCGATTGGCCGGATCCGTGTAGTAGCGCTCGGTCCACGTGGGCGCGCGGAACGCGCGGCCCGCATCGGCCCGAACTCTGAAGCGATCGCCGAGCGGGAGTGCCACGGACGCCGAGGGCGACACAAAGGGCGCGAGACCTTGCCGCCAATCGACGCGCAGGCCCGTGCGCGTCTCGAGCGCTCCGGGATTCCAGCCCAGCTCCCCGAAGAGGCCTTCGCGGTCCTGATGCCGGTGACCGAGGTTGTTGCTCGCCAGCGATTCCCGCGAGAACTCCCCCCCGAGCGCCAGCGACAAGGTGGAAGAGACGGGCAGGCGGGCCACGAGGTCCCCGCCGGCCTGCGTCGACACGTGGTGGTTATGGTAGAAGCTGGGGTCGTTGCGTTCGAGCAAGAAGTCGTCCACGTGGCGGCGGTAGGTCACGCGCGGCGTCAGGGAGGCGCCTCCCGCCGAGGCGACGCTCCACGAAGCCGTTCCGGTCGTCGTGCGTGTCCGCTCGTACGCGGGGAAGGGGCCGTAGAAGTCCGACGCGCCGAAGTCTCGGCGGGCATGGCCGAGCGACCAGTCGAGACGGCCCGCGCCCACCCGCCCGTCGCCGCTGCCCCGCACCTGGAGGATGCGGTAGTCCGTGTCCGGGCGGTAACCGTTCGACCGGGTGTAGTCGGCGCCCACGGAGGCGCCCCAGTCGCCCCATCGGTCGGAGGCCGATCCGGCCAGGGCCGACGACCCGAAGCTTCCGCCCTGCACACGCGCCTCGGCCCCCGGCTCGGGGCTCTTGGTCACGATGTTGATGACACCGCCCACCGCGTCCGCCCCGAAGAGCGCCGAGGCCGGACCGAGGAGCACCTCGATCCGCTTCACCCGCTCCAGCGGCACGGCGAGATCGAGATCGAAGTGTCCGGTCTGCGGGTCGCTCATGCGTACGCCGTTCACCAGCACGAGCACCTGGTCGTAGGTCGCGCCCCTCAGCTCGAGGTCGGCCGAGGCGGGCGAGCGCTCCCGCACGTCGGTACCGAGCATCCACCGGAGCGCTCCTGTGACGGAGGTCACCGGCATGTCACGCAGCGTCTTCGCGTCCACGACCGTGACGAGGCGGCCGACCGCCCCTCCCTGGAGTCTCGAGGCGACCTGGACGTGCAGCGTGTCCAGCGTGAACGGGATGGACTGGGCGGCGACGGGCATCGCGAGGACGCCCGAGGCCGGCAGGGCCGCGAGCAGGGCGACGCAGGCGGAGCGCCCGGCCGTGAAGGAGGGGCGATGGGTTCTGTCTTCGAGCATCCCGGGTCCCTTGTTGCGCCGTGGCGGGCCGCCCGACGAGGGACGCCCCGCCCGGTGTGCGAGGTGGCGGAGGAACCCGGAAGGTAGGCCGGAAGGGTGGTCGGAGGGAGAGGGAATCGAGGTCGTCGGGAAAGGACAGCGAGCTCGCGGGGGACGGCACGTCGACGCGGGAGGGCCGCAGATCCGCCGGCCCACGGCCCTACCCGGTGAAGGGAACGGCGCCCAGCTTCGTATTCGCTAGAGCGTAGTTTTTCTTCTCGCGCCGAGGAGTCGGAGATGATGCTCTCCCGGAACGACTGCAACCTGTTGGGTGGGATCACCGCCCTTCTGGCCTTCGCCTCCTGCGACGCGCTCCTTCTCGCGCGGGTGACCGAGAGCCCGGAGATCGAGAGGGGCTTCGGCCTGATCTTCCTCGGGCTGTGCGTGCCCGCGCTCTATCTCCTGTTCGCCGCTTTCGCGCATCGGCGCCGACCCGTCTACTTCGTCTGGCTCCTCCTGTTTCTCGCCTTTCTGGTCGTCGAGGCGCTTCTGGACTTCGTGCTGCACGTGCCGTTCCGGCAAGCGCCGTGGCAAGTGGTCCTCTACGTGGCACTCTTCTTCGGCGGCCTCGGGGGGATGGTCGGGCTGGCCAGCCGGGCCGGGCGACGCTGGACGATGGTCGCCTCTGTCGGGTTTCTCTCCACCGCTGTGCTGGCGTTCGTCCATTACGGGGCGGTGGGACTGTAGGGAGCCCGGCGCGGCTTGCGCGGGGCCCCACCGCGCGACCCAGGATTCGGTGTCCGGATTGCGGTAGCACGGAGGGGCCAGCATCCCGATCTTGCGTCCATGAACGCACACGACCTACCCGCCCGTGACGAGATGCTCCAGGCCTTCCTGGGCGGCGACGCGACCTACGAGGGCGTGTTCGTCACCGCCGTCCGTACCACGGGCATCTTCTGCCGACCGAGCTGTCCGGCGCGCAAGCCGCGTCCGGACAACGTCGTCTTCTTCTCGACCTGCGAGGAGGCGCTCGCGTCCGGGTACCGGCCGTGCCGTCGGTGCAGGCCGCTCGAGCCGCTCGGCCGCGCGCCCTCGTGGCTCCGTCCGCTCCTGCGGGCCGTCGAGGCGGATCCGACCCGACGCTGGCTCGACGCGGACCTGCGTGCGCTGGGCCACGACCCCACGCGCGTTCGGCGCTGGTTCAAGCGCCACCATGGAATGACGTTCCACGCCTACAGCCGCGCACGTCGGCTCGGCGAAGCGCTCGGGCGGATCCACGAAGGCGAGGGGGTGGCGAGGACGGCGTTCGACGCGGGCTACGACTCGCTCTCGGGGTTCAACGAAGCGGTGCGCAGATTCGCGGGGGACGCGCCCACCGCGAGCAAGGATGCGCGTATTGTGCGCATCACGCGCATCCCGACGCCCCTCGGTCCGATGGTGGCCGCTGCCGACGACGACGGGGTATGCTTCCTGGAGTTCGCCGACCGGCGCGCCCTCTCCGCTCAGATCCGCCGCCTGAACAGGCGGGCGCCCTCGGTCTTCGTGCCCGGGCCCAATCCGGTGCTCGAGCGTCTCGCCACGGAGCTGGAGGAGTACTTCGCCGGCGTGCGCCACCGCTTCGACGTTCCCGTTCACCCGCGCGGCACGGCGTTCCAGGAGCGTGTATGGGAGGCTCTGAGGGAGATTCCTGCGGGCGAGACGCGCAGTTACTCGGAGGTGGCTCGGGCGATCGGGCGACCCAGGTCCGTGCGTGCGGTCGCACGGGCGAACGGTGCCAACCCGATCTCGATCCTCGTGCCGTGCCATCGCGTGATCGGAGCCGACGGATCGCTCACCGGCTACGGCGGTGGCCTGTGGCGGAAGCAACGGCTCCTCGATCTGGAGCGGGACTTCGGGCGGTCCGGGGAGGAATCGCCCGAGCGCCATCGCGACCGCGCGAAGAACGGAGACGACCCGCCGCGGGACCGCCGTCCCTCACACTGGTTGCCGGAATAGTTGCCGAAGGCCCGCTTCCTGCTCAGCTTGCCGCTCCTGAGGGGATCTCAACCGCCAGGAGGACGTGATGAGCCGCAGGCCAGAGGACGAGGACCGGATTCAGCTCGATCGCAGGGGATTCCTGAAGGTGGGGGGCCTCGGCGCGGCGGCGCTCGCCGTGGGCGGTGCCGCCGCGTGCGCGAAGCCGGGTCCCGGCACCGCTGCGGCGAACGCCGAGGCGAGCGCCCAGGCGAGCACTCCCTCGTGGATCACCGAGACGTTCGAGCTCGAGGAGATGACGCTCGCCCAGCTCCAGAGCGCCATGGCGTCCGGACGCTACACCTCGCGGCACATCACCGAGCTGTACCTGGACCGCATCAGCCGGCTCGACCGTGCGGGACCGAAGCTGCGCGCGGTCATCGAGACGAACCCCGACGCGCTCGACATCGCGGCCCGCCTCGACGACGAGCGCAAGGCGGGCAAGGCGCGCGGGCCGCTGCACGGGATCCCGATCCTGGTGAAGGACAACGTCGGCACGGCGGATCGCATGACCACGACGGCCGGCTCGTGGGCGCTCGAGGGCTCGATCCCGCCCGAGGACAGCGGGGTGGCCAAGAGCCTGCGCGCCGCCGGCGCCATCATCCTGGGCAAGGCGAACCTCTCGGAGTGGGCGAACTTCCGCTCCAACCGCTCCGTCTCCGGGTGGAGCGGAAGGGGCGGGCAGTGCGGCAACCCCTACGCGGTGGACCGCAACCCGTGCGGCTCGTCCTCCGGGTCGGGGGCCGGCGCGTCGGCCAACTTCGCGGCTGCGGCCATCGGCACCGAGACCGACGGGTCGATCGTGTGCCCGTCCTCGCTCTCGGGCGTCGTCGGAATCAAGCCGACCGTCGGACTCGTCAGCCGCGCCGTCATCGTGCCGATCTCGCACTCGCAGGACACGGCCGGCCCGATGGCGCGCACCGTGACGGACGCGGCGGTGATCCTCGGCGCGCTCACAGGTGTCGACGCCCGTGACCCGGCGACGGCGGCATCCAGGGGCCACAGCTACACCGACTACACGCAGTTCCTGAAGGCGGACGGCCTGAAGGGGATGCGGATCGGCGTCGAGCGCAGCTACTTCGGGCGTGACGATCGGGTGGACGCGCTCATGGAGGAGGCGCTGAAGGTGATGTCCGCCGCCGGTGCGACGATCGTGGACAAGACCATCCTCCAGAACAAGCGCAAGACGGGCGGCCCCGAATACCAGGTGCTCCTCTACGAGTTCAAGGCCGACATCGACAAGTACCTCCAGGCGCTCGGCCCGAGCGCTCCGGCGCACACGCTTGCCGACCTCATCGCATTCAACGACGCGCACAAGGACAAGGAGATGCCTTTCTTCGGCCAGGAGGTCTTCCTGGAGGCGGAGGAGAAGGGACCGCTCACGTCTC